>NZ_JBSFLQ010000015.1:0-167969 GCF_053599115.1 Streptomyces sp. NPDC001020
CCCCACCCGACACCAACCCCCACAACCCCTCCGGAGACACCACACCCCCCGGAAAACGACACCCCACACCCACCACCGCCACCGGCTCATGAGCGGCATCGGGACGCAAGGCGCCGAAAGCCGGCGGCAGAGCGGGGGACGCTGTGGCGGCCTCGTCCGCGTCGAGCGGTGCGAGCAGCCGCTCGACGACGGCCGCCGGGGTCGGATGGTCGTAGGTGAGCGTGGAGGGCAGAGCGACGCCGAGCGCGGCACCGAGCCGGTCGCGGAACTCGACCGCGCCGAGGGAGTCGAAGCCGAGCTCCTTGAAGGCACGGTCGAGGGGCACGGTCTCGCCCTGGCCGTAGCCGAGGACATCGGCGACGGAGTCGCGCACCAGAAGGGTCAGCCGGCGCCGGCCGAGCGCCGCCGGTTCGTCGCCGGCGGTCGCCTGGGGGCCGGAGCCGGGTGGGCCGGGCTCACGGTCACCCGGCACGACGGGGGGCGGTGCCGCCGTGCCGGGTGCCGTGCCGCCGGTCGGCACGGGTGCCGCAAGGGAGGGCTGCGGTGCCCGTGCCGATGTTTCCGGTACGGCACCGGGCTGTCCGGATTCCGTTCCCTGGAAGGGCCAGTGGCTCTTCCGGAGGAACACCTGTGAGGGCAGGGCCACCCGCCGAGCGCCGGGCAGGAGGGTGCCCCATTCCGGCTCGCGGCCCTGGACGTGGAGGGTGGCGAGGGCAGCGGCGGCGGTCTCGGCCTCCGGCCTGCCCCGGCGCAGCGCGGCGGCGAAGGCCGCGCCCGGCAAATCCGTCAGCGCCTCCCGCGCCAGGGAGGCGAGCACGGCGTCGGGGCCGAGTTCGAGATAGGTCGTGCAGCCGAGCCCGCGCAGGGTGAGCAGGCCGTCGTGGAAGCGCACGGGCTCGCGGACCTGCCGGATCCAGTGACGGGGGGTGTCGATGCCGTCGGCGAGGCGGCCGGTGAGTGCCGAGACCGTCGGCCGGGTGGGGGCGTGGTAGGTCAGGGTCCCGGCGACCGCGGCGAAGGCGTCGAGCATCGGTTCCATGTGCGCCGAGTGGAAGGCGTGGCTCACCGGCAGCCGGCGGGTGCGGCGGCCCCGCGCCCGCCAGTGAGCGGCGACCTCCGCGACGGCCTCGTCGTCTCCGGAGACGACGGTGGCCCGGGGGCCGTTGACGGCGGCGAGCGAGACCGCCGTGCCGGGCAGCAGCGGCTCGACCTCCTCCGCCGCCGCCTCCACGGCCACCATCGCGCCGCCCTGCGGCAGTTCGCGCATCAGCGCACCGCGGGCGGCGACCAGGGTGCAGGCGTCGGGCAGGGACAGGACGCCCGCCACGTGCGCGGCGGCGATCTCGCCGACGGAGTGCCCGACCAGATGGTCCGGCTCGACGCCCCAGTGGGCGAAGAGCCGGTACAGGGCGACGGAGAGGGCGAAGAGCGCGGGCTGGGTGAAGTCGGTGCGGTCGAGGAGGTCCGCCGCCGCGGTCCCGGGCGCGGCCCACATGACCTCACGGAGCGGACGGTCCAACAGACCGTCCAGGTGGGCGCAGATCTCGTCGAAGGCCTCGGCGAACGCACGGTGGGCCGCGTGCAGTTCGCGGCCGGCGCCGAGACGCTGCGCGCCCTGCCCAGGCATCAGGAACGCGACGGGGGCCGCGGTGCCGCCCTGCCCGCCGGGGGAGCCGGTGACCGTGCCGGGGTGGCTTCTGCCGTCGGCCAGGGCGTCCAGTGCGGCGAGACGGGTGTCGGCGCCGGTGCCGAGGACCACCGCACGGTGGCGTTGCCGGGTGCGGGTGGTCGCCAGGGAGAAGGCGATGTCGGCCGGGGACGCCTCGGGAGAGTCGCCCAGGTGGGCGCGCAGCCGGGCGGCCTGCCGGGCGAGGTCCTGCGCGTCGCGTCCGGAGAGTACCCAGGGCACGGGCACCGCGCTGTGCTCGGGGGGCGTGCCGGTCTCGTCGGCGCGGGGCGCGGCGGGCGGCTCGGCGAGGACGGCGTGCGCGTTGGTGCCTCCCATGCCGAAGGAGCTGACGCCGGCGGTGAGCGGCCGGTCCTCATGGGGCCAGGGGCGCGCGGCGGTGACGACGCGCAGGCGCAGCGCGTCCATCGGGATACGGGGGTTCGGTGTGTCGAAATGGAGGCTCGCGGGAATCCGCCGGTGGACGATGCAGAGGCCGGCCTTGAGCAGGCCGACTATGCCGGCGGCGCCC
This sequence comes from Streptomyces sp. NPDC001020, assembly GCF_053599115.1. Lineage (NCBI taxonomy): Bacteria > Bacillati > Actinomycetota > Actinomycetes > Kitasatosporales > Streptomycetaceae > Streptomyces > Streptomyces sp. NPDC001020. Next base: position 2,199 of record NZ_JBSFLQ010000015.1, read on the forward strand.
TCCAGATGACCCACATTGGTCTTGGCGGAGCCCACCAGGAGGGGACTGTCCGGATCCCGCGTGCCGCCGTACGCGGCACCGAGCGCGGCGGCCTCCACCGGGTCGCCGACACGCGTACCGGTGCCGTGCAGCTCGACGTACTGGACCTCGGCGGGTTCGGCCCCGGCTGCGGCGCAGGCGGCGCGGACGGCGGCCTCCTGGCCGGCGGCGCTCGGCACGGCGGTTCCGTCACTGCCGTGCCCGTCGTTGGTGACGGCGCTGCCGCGGATGACGCAGTGCACCGGGTCGCCGTCCGCGAGCGCGTCGGACAGCAGTTTGAGCATGAGGACGACGCCGCCCTCGCCGCGGACGTAGCCGTCGGCGGCGGCGTCGAAGGTGCGGCAGCGCCGGTTCGGCGAGAGCGCGCCGAACTTCTCGACGACACCGGTGCCGTCGGGGTCGAGGACGAGGTGGACGCCGGCGGCGAACGCGGCCCGCGACTCCCGTCGGCGCAGACTCTCGCAGGCCAGATGGACGGCGACGAGGGAGGAGGACTGCCCGGTGTCCACGCTGAGGCTGGGGCCGCGCAGGCCGAGGGTGCGCGAGACCCGGTTGGCGAGCAGGCCGCGCTGGGTGCCGGCGAGGGTGTGGCGGGTGGCCGCCGTAGCGTCGCACCGCGCCGCCAGCTTGGCGAAGTCGTCTGCCATGGCGCCGACGAAGACAGCGGTGGCGGTGTCGCGCAGCGAGCCTGGCGCGATGCGCGCGTCCTCGGCACATTCCCAGGCGAGTTCCAGGAGGAGACGCTGCTGGGGGTCGATCCAGGCGGCTTCCGCGGGAGAAATTCCGAAGAATTCAGCGTCGAATCCGTCGATGTTCTCCAGGAATCCACCGACCGGCACCTGGGGCGACATTCCAGGTGATTCCCGACCCCCCGAGGGAACGGGAACATTCCGCGTGCCGGGCATTTCTGAAACAGCATCCTCGGCCTCGACGAGAAGCCGCCAGAAAGCCGCGGGGTCCTCGGCTCCCGGGAGCCTGCACGCCCAGCCGACAACCGCTACGGGTTCGCCGTTCCGTGCATTTGGGACGACGGGTGCAGGGGGTTCGGCGGGCGATGTCGCACCCGTCCGCCGCCGTGCCGAACCACGCATGAGGAACCCCCGATCCACGTGCATCGAACTGTGGTGGAAACTTTCCCAGAGGCCGTGGTCGCACGCACCTCCGATATTGCTCTGCTCAGGCTGCACACGGGGCGTTGTGTTAATTCTTCGATGCGCGCGCAAGAAGCGTCGGCAACATCGTTATTGGATCATCGATGTCCTTGCGCGGACGATGTACTGATCCTTTTTCCTCACATGACGAAGCGAATTGCTCCGCGGCGAGTAATCGGGCGAGTGCCGCGGCCCGCTGGTTGCTCGGTTCACGTTCGGCGCACTCGGCCGCGTAGATCCTCAGGAGGGTGTCGAAGCGGTACAGTCCGCCGCCCGCCTCCTCGAGCATGTGATGGTCGGCGAGAATCTGGAGCGACTGTCCGGCCACCGCCGGGTCCGTGCCCGTGAGCGCGGCGCTCACGGCGACGTCGATCACCTCGCCCTGATGGAGCCCGAGCAGCCGGAAGAGCCGCGCGGCGTCCGCGGGCAGGGCGTCGTAGACGACGTCGTAGGCGGCCCGGAGGCTGGCGGCGACGTCGTCCTCCACGGCGAGACGGTCGAGGCGGCCTTCCTCGGCGGCGTGCTGATGCACCATGTCGGCGAAACTGAGCCGAGGGTGGTCGGCGAGGCCCTCGGCCGCGATCCGCAGGGCGAGCGGCAGACGGCCGCACATCTCCGCGAGCCGGGCGGCGGCGTCGCGCTGGCCCTCCATCCGTCCCTCGCCGATGAGATAGGCGAGCAGCCGCACCGATTCGGTGATGTCGAGCGGCTTGAGTCCGATGCGGTAGGCGCCGTCCCGCACCACGAGTCCGCGCTGCGCACGACGGCTGGTGACGAGGACGCAGGACGGTCCGTTGGGCACGAGGGGGCGCACCTGCTCCGCGTTGACGGCGTCGTCGAGGACCACGAGCATGCGCTTGCCGTCCATCAGGCTGCGGTAGAGCGCGGTGCGTCCGGCGAGGTCGTCGGGGAGGCGGGTGTTGGGCACTCCGAGGCTGCGCAGCACCTGTGCGAGTGCGTCAAGTCCGCTGAGCGCACGGTGTCGTGGGGCGCTGCCCTCCAGGTCGACGTAGAGCTGGCCGTCCGGGAAGCGGGAGGTGAGCCGGCGGGCCGCGTGCAGGGCGAGGGTGGACTTGCCGACACCGGGAGCGCCTTCGACGACGACGAGGGTGGGACGCATCTCCCGGTCGGCGGTCTGGGCGGTGAGGGCGTCGAGTTCGGCGAGTTCCTGTGCACGTCCCACGAATCCGCGTGCACTGTAAGGGAGTTGGGCCGGGCGGACCGGTGCCTCGGGGAGCGGGGCGGGCTGGGCTCTTCCGGCGGGGCGACAGCTCTCGCGCAGAGAGGTCACGTCCGTGACCCTGCCCAGCAGGTCGGGGTGACCCTCCAGGATGCGGCTGTGCAGCGTCTGCAGATCGAGGCCCGGCTCCAGGCCCAGTTCCTCGCTGAGCAGCCGGCGTGTCTCCCGGTAGACGCCGAGGGCGTGGGCGCGGCGTCCGCAGCGGTAGAGCGCCAGCATCAGGAACCAGCGCAGGCGTTCCCGCAGGGGCTCCTTCGCGACCAGGTTGGAGAGCACCGGGACGACCTCGGCGTGGCGGCCGACGGCGAGCATGTCGGCCGCCCACTCCTCGACCGCGGTCATCCGCAGCTCGGACAGGCGGGTGCGCTCCATCTCCGCGAACGGGCCCGGAACGTTGGCGTAGGCGTCTCCGCGCCACAGGCCGAGCGCCGCGTCGAACTCTCGCAGGGCCTCGGGCAGCCTGCCCTGGCCGTGCAGCCGACGCGCCTGCGCGTGGTGACGTTCGAAGAGGGCGATGTCGACGTGGTCCGGGTCCAGGGCCAGTGCGTAACCACCGCCGGACGAGATGAGCACCCCGCCCGACTCCCGGCGGCCGCGCCCCGGGTCGAGCGCTCTGCGAAGGCCGGCGACGTAGGTGTGGACCCCGTTGGCCGCGGTCTGCGGGACAGCACTGCCCCAGACGGCGTCCACGATCTCCTCGACGCCCACGATCTCGTTGATCCGGCTCACCAACACGCCGATGACCGCGCGTTGTTTGGGCGGGCCGAGCAGCACCTCCGCGCCGTCACACCACGCCCGCACTGAGCCCAGCAGTTCCAGCCGCATGATCCCCCTCATCCGACAACGCCGAAGACATCCGGACCCGCGCCGGTGCGCCGCGGTCCGCTCGGTGAAGAATCGCGCCCCACTGTTACCCCGACATCACACCAGTGCCCCGCTTCACCTCATCTGCAACCTGCGGAGGAAGCGCCGACTTGCGCGCTGACAACAGCGAAATTTCAACAAAGGTAACCATCATTCGAACACCTGTCACCGCCCACATTGCTCACCAGTCCCCGGCGTATCGCCCGGCCGGTGACACGTGCGGGAAAGGGCGAGGCCGGGTCGCCGGCGGGAGGCAACATGCCATCCGCGCACGGGTGCCTCCGGACCGGCGGGCGGTCCGAAGGCACCTGGCCGCGGCGCAGCCGGAGGCACGTGCGGCGTGCGGCGTGCGGCGTGCGGCGTGCGGCGTGCGGCGGTTCAGACGAACAGCCCGGCCATCTCGTCGAGACTGCGCAGGGTGTCGTCCTCCGGCACGGTCGGCAGGGTGAACAGGATGCGGTCGGCGCCGGCCTCGGCGATCGACTCGACCACCTTCCGGTCCGGCGGGACCTGATACATCGTCACCGGTATGTAACCCCGCCCTCGTTCCTCGGCCGCCCGACGGAAGTCGGCGATGACCTGCCGGAGGGATGTCTCGCCCCCCAGCATCACGGGCAGCCAGGTCAGCCCCCATTCGTCGCCGTAGTCCAGAACCCTCTGCACGGCGGCGGGGTGGTTGCCGCCCACCATGACCGGCGGATGCGGCCGCCGCACGGGTTTCGGCCAGGAGAACACGGGGTCGAAGGAGACGAAGTCGCCGTGGAACTCCGCCTCCTCCCGAGTCCACAGTTCCTTCATGGCGAGAACCCGCTCCCGCATGAGGTCCATCCTGGTCCGCGGATCGGTCCCGTGGTTGCGGATCTCCTCGCGGTTCCAGCCCGCTCCGACGCCGGCCACGACCCGGCCTCCGGAGACGCGATCCAACGACGCGATCTCCTTCGCGAGCGTCAGGGGATCGCGCTGGGTTACCTGGAAGACCCCGCCCCCCAGCACCAGGCGCTCGGTGACCACGGCCGCCGCGGTGAGCACCACGAACGGGTCGAGGGTCCGGTACAGCTCCCGCCGGAGTTCGCCCCCACCGGGCCACGGGGTCTCCCGGCGCACCGGGATATGGGTGTGCTCTCCCTCGAAGAGGGACTCGAAGCCGCGTTGCTCGAGCGCCCGACCGAGGCTCACCGGCCCGATCCCCTCGTCCGTCACGAGCGCAGACACACCGAACTTCATGCGCCGTTCTCCTTTCGGTGGGTATGCCGGGACGCCGGCACGGTCCCGTTCAGGATGTCGCGGGCTCGCCGGCGCGAGCGATGGGCACCGTGTCCGAGACCCCCTCCGCGCGCACGACCTTCCCGTCGCGGATGATCCAGAAGTGCACGAAACGCACGTTGAACTCGTTGCCCGTCCCCTTGAAGCGTCCGCTCCACCAGCCGAGCGCGGTCACCCAGTCGCCGGACGGAAGGAGTTCCTCCACGTCGAACTTGGCCTGATCGAGATGGCCGAGAGCGCTGGCAAAGTACGCCTTGGCCCCGTCGAGGCCCTTGTAGTCGCCCTCGGACCACGGCAGGGACTTCGGTGCGACGATCTCGACCTCGGGGTGACAGGTGGCGATGACGCTCTCGATGTCGAAGGCGGTGAGCCCCGCGTAGAGACGCTTCACCGTGTCGACCGGCTGTTCCGTCATGCTTCCTCCATGGCTGGTTGCGGTGTGGTGGTGGTACACAGGGACGGCGCGTACGGAGCACCCTTCACGCGACGGGGGTGCCCACGGCGGAGGGGCGGCCGGTCACCGCGGGCGATCTGCGGGCGGCTCGCAGCGAGCGGGCGATGACGCCGGGCCGCAGCAGAGCGGACGGCGGTGCGAGCATCTGCTGCACGTTCAGCATCACGCGATGCACGTCCACGGAGGTGTGACTGGCCCGGGTCACCTTGCCGACGTACCAGTTGGCCACGTCTGTGCCGAAGGCCTTGGGGCCGACGGTCTCCGGGAAGATGAAGTCGCCGGCGGTGGAGATGCGCCACGGCATCTCGAGGAGCTTGCCCACCGCCCGGAAGTAGGTGCGGCTCATCCGCTCCGTCGGTCCGCCGCAGTGGTCGAGGGAGCGGCCCAGTTCGAGGGCTTCCAGGATGGCGACGGTCATGCCCTGGCCGTAGAGCGGATTGAAGCTGCACACGGCGTCGCCCAGGGCGACGTAACCGGCCGGGGGACGGCGCAGCCGCTCGAAGTAGCGCCTGCGCGACATCGGGTACGTGTAGCGCAGCGCGTTGCCCGCCTCCACCGGCTCGGACCTGGCCAGCAGGTCCTTCATGTGGGAGGTCGGAAGACCGGCCGCGAACGCGGCGAAGCCGTCCGGGTCGGTCGGGGCGTAGGAGCGGTGCCAGCCGCCGAGGGTGACGATCCAGCGGTCGTTCTCCACCGCGAAGGCAGCCGCCGCCCGCTTGTCGTCGGGTCCGATCGAGGCCATGAGGAAGAGCAGACCGCCCATCTCCGTGACGCGGTCGCCGGGTAAGCGGTGCAGCAGCCTGCTCGAGTATCCGACGTCGATCTTCACCGTGTCGACCTCGGGAGCCGGGCAGCCGACCTGCTCCAGCCAGCGGTCGCCACGGTCGCTGCGCCCCGTGGCGTCGACCACCAGATCCGCCTCGACCACCTCTCCATCGTCGAGCACTGCACCGGTGACGCGGCCGGGAAAGCCGGTCACGCCGGTGACCGTCGCGTTGTCCCTCAGCGTGGCGTTGGGCAGTCCCGCCACCCGCCGCCGGAGCGAGTACTCAAGAAAGGCCCTGGTCAGGCTGACGCCCATCATGCCTGTGGGGTGCGGGATGCGGAACGCGCCCATCTGGTGGAACAACAGGTCGTTGCCCGGGTCCCACGGGACGGCTCCGCTCGCCGTCAACTCCGCGGTCAGCCCGGGGAAAACCTCCTCCAACGCGATCCGTCCGCCGATCAGCAGGGCGTGGCTGTGGCGGGCCTGGGGCGCGCCCTTGCGGTTCGAGACATCGGACGGCAACGCGTCCCGGTCGAGCACGGTGATTCTCTCGAATCTTCCGGCCAGAGCACCGGCGGCGGTGAGTCCCGCGACGGAGCCTCCGACGACGACCGCATGCTTCCCGAACACCAAAACCCACACCCCCACCTTCACGAGCGGCCTGTGCCGCTCCTGGATCTCCGGGTCTGAGGTGAGTCTGCGCGGGCAGATGTGTGCCGGTCGCCTCCGTGGTTGCTCAATCGACCGGTCACTGCCGGATCACCAGGGGCGGTGCCGGCCCCTGGGGACGCCCTCCCGGCCGGGGGGCAACCGGGAGGGCGGGGCCGGGGGCCGGGTGCGGCCGCCCCCGGAGTTCAGGCCCCGGCCCGCACCGCCGTTCCGTGGGCGTACGGGGGTGCGGACGGGACGGGGCCGGCCGCCGGCAGCGGCGCGGTCCGGCCGGTCACCTCCAGCACACCGTCCTCCTGCCACCGGCCCAGGAACCCGGAGCAGACCAGGGATCCCCGGTGGCCGGCGGCCGGCTCGGGGCAGCCGCCGTCGCACAGCCGGTCGAAGGGCAAGGGGTCCCCTGCCGCCCAGATCCGGCCCGTGGCTCCGGCCGGCAGGGGACGCCCCTCCTCGTCCCGCACGGTGACCCGGACCCCTGGCACCGCGGACCCCAGGCCCCGCGCGGGCGTGGAGGCGGAGGCGGTCCATGGCAGGGCGCCGTCGCGCGGGGCGAACTCGGCGAGCAGCCGGGTGTAGGGCAGTAGTTCGGTGTGGCGCTCCACCAGCCCGGCGGGGAGCGGTCCGCCGATCAGGAGCGCCGTGCCGGGGCCCGCCGTCCTGCCGGGGCGGTCCTCGGCGAGCAGCGCGTCGTACTCCTCGGGCCCGTACACGGCGGCCGCCCCCGGGTGGTCGCGCCCGGTCGCCGTCGCACCGGGACCGTTGAGCCGGCTTCCGGCGGAGACGGCCCACCACAGCGCGGCGAGACCGCGTGCCTCGCCGGGCCGCTGCGCGGTCCACACGCCGCGGCCGGGTCGCCCGGCCCGGCACAGCCTGGCGCGGGTGGCCAGCAGCCAGGCACGGTGGCCGACGAGGTGCCCCACGCAGCCGCCCGTGGTGTGCTCGGTCAGGAGGTACGCGACGTCGTCCGGGCCGGACCGTGGCAGCGACACGTCGACCCGCACCGGTGCGATCCGGGCCCAGGTGCGCTCGTCGTCGAGGACCATCGCGTCGAGCGGCCAGCGCTCCCGGTGGGCGGTACTGCACAGCACGAGGGTGGCGCCGCTCATCTCGGCGATGCGGGCCGCCTCCCTCTCGTCGGCCCGATCCGGAACCGGCACGCAGACACCGCCCAGGGCGAGCACGGCGAGCTGGGCGACGAGGGACTGAGTGTGGTCGGCGGTGTGGACGAGCACCGGATCGCCGAGCTGCACGCCGTAGCGGAGCATCACGGAGGCGAGTCGGCGGGCGTTGTGCTCGGCCGCGCCGTAGGTGAGGGTCCGACCGCCGTCGGCGACGGCCACCTCGTCCGGCCGGCGCGCCGCGATGTACCCGAACAGACCGTCGACGGTGGTCTGTTCGGTCGCCGCCGTCCCCGGGCGTCGCACGGACCGGCCGCTCGGGTCGGCGGCGGGCCGGTGCTCACCGGTGCTGATCACTGACGCTGCGCTCACTCGGGCCCCCAGGTTACGGCGTGCACACGGGCGTCCAGGTCCGAGGGCTTCCCCGGGCTCGGTGCGACCAGTGTCGCGGGGCCGCTCTGGGCAACTTCTTAAGAGAATGTGCCCGAGGTGCAGCCGACCCGCCATCGCGTGCGCCAGGCTGCACCGGGCCGGGCCCCGGGGCAGGGACGAGTCCGCGGGGCGCGGCCATGGGCGCCGCCGGGACACGAGGGAGGACCGCACACTCGGCGGCAACAGCCCGACCCGCCGGCGCCCGGGAGGTCAGAAGAGGGCCGCGCCGCTCTCGAAGTCCAGCAGGCGCTTCTTGCGGTCCAGGCCGCCGCCGTAACCCGTGAGGCTGCCGTTCGCGCCGACGACGCGGTGGCAGGGCACGATGATGCCGATGGGGTTCTTGCCGTTGGCGAGTCCGACCGCGCGCGAGGCACTCGGACTGCCGAGTGCCTCGGCCAGTTCGCCGTACGAACGGGTCTCGCCGTAGGGGATCAGGCGTAGCTGTTCCCAGACGCGGCGCTGGAAGGGAGTTCCGTCCAGGCGCAGTTCGAGGCTGAATTCCTTCAACTCGCCCGTGAAATAGGCCTCCAGTTGGTCGATCACCTCACCGAAGGGTGTGTCGTCGTCCGAGGCTCGGCTTCGCTCGCGCGGGGCGACTCCCATGCCGAAGCTCTCCTCGGGCGGCCGGTGGCGCTGGCTTTCCATGTAGAGGCCGGACAGGACGCCGTCCGTGGCGACGAGGGTCAGGGGGCCGTACGGGCTGTCGATCACGGTGTGCTGTTTCTCTGTCATGGAATGGCCTTTGGCGTCCTCATACGGGCAGGAAGTTGATCGGGTGACCGTCCGTCGCCCACAGATACTGGACTGCGTACGCCCGCCACGGCCGCCAGGCCGCCGCACGTGCCGTGAGCGCGGCGGGGGTGGACGGCAGGCCGAGTTGCTGTGCGGCGCGGCGGATGCCGAGGTCGGTGGGCAGGAACGCGTCGGGGTCGCCGAAGGCGCGCATGGCGATCACGTCGACGGTCCAGGGGCCGAAGCCGGGCAGGGAGAGCAGCCGGGCACGACTCTCCTCCCAGTCACTCTCGACGCCCAAGTGGAGTGATCCGTCGGCGAGTTGACGCACCAGGGTGGTGAAGGTCGTACGGCGGGTGCGTGGCATCGCGAGCGATGCGGGGTCGAGCGCGGCCAGTGCCTGCGGAGACGGGAAGAGATGGGTGAGGCCGCCCTCGGGGTCCTGGACCGGTTCACCGTGCGCGGTGACCAGGCGGGCCGCGTGGGTACGGGCGGCGGACGTGGAGACCTGTTGGCCCAGGACGGCCCGTACGGCGAACTCGGCCTCGTCGACGGTGCGCGGCACCCGGCGGCCGGGTGCCTTGTCGACGAGGGGCGCCAGCAGCGGGTCCGTGCGCAGTTGCTCGTCGACCGCGACCGGGTCGGCGTCCAGGTCGAGCATGCGGCGGCACCGGCTGATGGCGACGGGCAGGTCGCGCATGTCGCTGAGGGTGAGGCGGCAGGCGATGTGCTCGGGCTGAGGGGTCAGCGCCACGATCCCATGCCCGTAGGGCAGTCGCAGTGTGCGCCGGTACGCGCCATCGCGCCATTCCTCCACGCCGGGTACGGCGGTCGCGGCGAGGTGACCGAAGAGGTTGTCGGGGTTGAGCGGGGCGCGGAACGGCAGGCGCAGGCCGAGGACGCCGGGGGCGGTCACCGTCTGCTTCGGGCGACGGCTGCGCAGCTCGCTCGGGGGGAGCGCGAAGACCTCGCGAACGGTGTCGTTGAAGGTGCGGATCGAGGAGAAACCGGCTGCGAACGCGATCTCCGCCATCGGCAGCGCGGTCGTCTCGATGAGCAGCCGGGCGGTCTGGGCCCGCTGGGCGCGGGCCAGTGCGAGGGGACCGGCGCCGAGTTCGGCCAGGAGCTGGCGCTCGACCTGGCGGGTGCTGTAGCCGAGGCGGCCGGCGAGGCCGGGCACGCCCTCGCGGTCGACGACGCCGTCGGCGATCAGTCGCATGGCGCGAGCGACCAGGTCGGCGCGCTGGTTCCACTCGGGCGAGCCGGGGCTGGTGTCCGGGCGGCACCGCTTGCAGGCCCGGAATCCGGCCTGCTGGCAGGCGGCCGCACTCGGATAGAAGATCATGTTCTGCGGCTTCGGCGGCACCACCGGGCAGCTGGGCCGACAGTAGATCCGCGTGGTCACCACCGCTGTGAAGAACCAGCCGTCGAACCGTGCGTCCTTCGACTGGACGGCGCGCAGGCAGCGCTCCCTTTCGGTGTGCATCCCGTTCTGCATGTCTCCAGCATCGGCCACGGGTGGCGGCCGGGCTGGCGGAAATCCGACATGTACGTGAGCCGACCTGCTGTTACCTCGATGACGAGCCTCCAGATGCGCCGGGTGATCACACTCGATGCTGCGCGCGGTGTCGAGGCGGCGGTCACAGTCGGACGACGACGAGGGCGATGTCGTCCCGGGCGCCGCCGGTCACCCCCAGTTCGGCCAGCACGACGTCGGCCATGCTTTGCGGGCTGAGGGTGCTGCAGTGGCCGAGGGTGTCGGTGAGCCGGTCCAGACCCTCTTCGATGTGCTCATCGCGCCGTTCGATCAGCCCGTCCGTGTAGAGCACGAGGGTGTCCCCGGGGCTGTAGGTATGAATGGCCTGGGGGCGGGGCACGTGCTGGGGCCGGGCGCCCAGCGGTGGGTCGGTGGCCTGGTCGAGCAGGTCAAAGCCCCCGTCGGACCGGACGAGGACCGGTGGCGGGTGCCCGGCGCTGCTGTAGACGATCAGATTGCTGCGGGGCTCCACCAGCACCTTGACAGCGGTGGTGTTCAGCGCCCCCTCCACCGACCGGGCGTACAGGCCGAGCACCTCGAGAGCCTGGGCGGGACGCCCCAGCGCGCGCATGGCCGCGCTCAGGGCGCTGCGGAGCATCCCCATGACGGCGGCGGCCTCCAGGCCGTGTCCGACGACGTCGCCGACGGCCACCGCGAAGGTGCCGTCGGGCAGGTCGACCAGGTCGAACCAGTCGCCACCCACGTTCAGCGAGCCGGCGGCGGGCAGATAGCGCACCGCGACGTCCTTGTGCCGGGAGAGATCGGGCGCCTGAAGCATGGCTTCCTGGAGCGCGAGGGCCACCTGGCGTTCGTTGGTGTGGGCCTGCCGCAGCTCCTCGTTCAGCACCTGCAGCTCGCGCGCCCGCGCGTACAGCTCGGCCTCCAGGGCCTCGCGCTCGGTGGGCGGCCCGGGCCCTCGCTCCTTCCCGGCGCCGCGCGTGCTCATGTACGCGGTCACGTCCTCCGCCCGGTGGATGATCCATATCACCTTCCCGTCGGAGCCCACGACGGGCGTGTTGACCGGGGACCACCACCGCTCCTCGAAGGTGCCGGGGCGCCCCGTGACGGGGATGCCGTACTTCATGAAGGCCAGCGCATCGGGCTGCCGGGTGGCCAGGACCCGCTCCAGTGAGTCGTGCAGGGTTCGTACCCCCTCGGACTCCGGGTCGTTCGGGTCGTCCGGGAAGGCGTCGAAGATGTGCCGTCCGACCAGGTCGTCCCGGGTGCGTCCGGTCATGTCGAGGTACGCCTGGTTGACCTCCACGATCACCAGGTCGGGATCCAGAACCAGGTAGGGGCTCGGTGTGGCGGCGAACAACGCCGCGTAGTCCATCACCGACATCGTCACTCTTCCTCGCTCCCCGCCCGTCTCTTCACGCTACGGTTCGCGTAGCTCAGACGCCCCCCCGAGGCTTCGCCGCCCTCTGGGAAGGTGAGTACGGGGTCCTCCCAGGGGGAGCTTCAGCCCGTGTGACGCGTCAGCCGACCTGCGCCGCGAACGCCTCGTACGCACGTTCGTCGAAGAGGACGAACCTGACCTCCTCGACCGCCGTCCGCGCCGCACGCACCGTCTCCACCGCGATGCGGGCGGCGTCCTCGATCGGCCACCCGTAGATGCCGGCGGAGACGGCCGGGAACGCGACCGTCCGGGCACCGAGTTCGTCGGCGACCCGCAGTGCCTCCCGGTAGCAGGAGGCCAGCAGGTCCGAGCGGTCCTCCCCGCTGGTGTAGCGCGGGCCCACCGTGTGGATCACCCAGCGTGCGTCCAGTTCCCCCGCTGTCGTGGCGACCGCCTGGCCCGTGGGCAGGCCCTTGCCGTAGGAGGAAGCGCGCAGGGCGCGGCACTCCGCGAGGATCGCGGGACCGCCACGCCGGTGGATCGCACCGTCCACGCCTCCCCCGCCGAGCAGGGAGGAATTGGCCGCGTTGACGATCGCGTCGGCGCTCTGACGGGTGATGTCGCCCTGGACCAGCGTGAGGGTGGTCATCTCTGTCTCAGCCTCCTCCAGACGGCCTTCGCCGCGTTGTGCCCCGACATGCCGTGCACACCGGGGCCCGGCGGGGTCGCCGACGAGCAGATGAAGACGGCGGGGTGCGGCGTGCTGTACGGGAACAGCGAGGGTTTGGGGCGCAGCAGGAGCTGGAGTCCGCGGGCCGCGCCGGAGGCGATGTCGCCGCCGACGTAGTTGGCGTTGCGGGCGGCCAGTTCGGGCGGCCCGGCGGTGGCGCGGGCGAGGACACGGTCGCGGAAGCCCGGGGCGAAGCGCTCCAACTGGCGTTCTATGGCCTCGGTGAGGTCGCCCTGCCAGCCGTTCGGCACGTGGCCGTACGCCCAGAAGACATGCTTGCCCGCGGGCGCCCGGGTGGGGTCGGCGACGCTGGGCTGCACGGTGATGAGGAACGGCGGGTCGGGGGCACGGCCCTCCCGGGACGCCGCGTGCAGGGCGGCACCGATCTCCGTGCTGTCCGCGCCGATCTGCACGGTGCCGGCGACGCGCGGTTCCTTCGCGGTCCACGGCACCGGGCCGTCCAGCGCATAGTCGATCTTGAAGGCGCCGGGGCCGTACCGGTAGCCGTCGTAGTACCTCCCGAGGCCGGCGATGCGGGCCAGTGCGGTGGGCGAGGTGTCGAAGACGTAGGCGCGCGCGGGCGGCAGGTCGTCGAGGCGCTTGACCTCGTAGTCGGTGTGGAGGGCGCCACCGAGGTCCTTGAGGTACGCGGCGAGCGCGTCGGAGATCGACTGGGAGCCGCCCCGGGCCACCGGCCAGCCGCGGGCGTGCGCGGCCAGCGCGAAGATCAGGCCGATCGCGCCGGTCGCGAAGCCGTCGAGGGGGGCCATCACATGCGCGACGAGCCCGGCGAACAGGGTCTTGGCCCGCTCGTCACGGAATCGGCGCATCAGCCAGGTCGACGGGGGCAGGCCGGCGAGACCGAAACGGGCCAGAGTGAGAGGGTCATGGGGCAGCGAGGTCAGCGGCAGCGACATGAAATCCCTGGCCAGCGTGTCCCAGCGGCTCACGAAGGGCTGCACAAGCCGGCGGTAGGTCCCCGCGTCCCGTGGTCCGAACGATGCGGCCGTCTCGGCCACGGACCGGGAGAGCACCGCAGCGGTGCCGTCCGGGAACGGGTGCGCCATCGGTAGTTCGGCGTGCAGCCACTGAAGGCCGTACCGCTGCAGGGGCAGCGCTCGGAACGCGGGCGAGTTGATACCAAGGGGGTGCGCGGCGGAGCACGGGTCGTGCCGGAAGCCGGGCAACGTCAGTTCCTCGGTGCGGGCGCCGCCACCGATGGTGCCGCACGCCTCGAAGACGGCCACGGAGAAGCCGCGGCGGGCCAGCTCCACGGCAGCCGTCAGCCCGTTGGGCCCCGCCCCCACCACGACCGCATCGAGCATCGACGGCACCTTCGGACTCCTTCGTCAGCCGACGGCCACTGGGCATCAGGATATGCCCGGGGGCCGACGCCTCCGGGGCGTGGGTGACCGCCACCAAGTGAGTCGACTCGAGTAAAGCGACGGTGTTGTGTCTTCCCGCACCGCAGCGAGGTGGTAGCCCTCCCCGCTGACTCTGGCTGGGGCGGTCGACGGGAACGGCGCGCTGGTTGCGCCCTCTGCCCTCGCGGCGGACGGCGGCGCCTTCGCCGAGGGTGATGTCGTCGCAGTTCAGGCTGGTGAGCCCGGAGACGTGAAGGCCTGTCCGGACGCCAGGGCCGGCATGGCCTTGTCCCGTCGTCCCTCCCAGCGTGTCGGATCCGGCGCGATCAGCGCGTCGACCTCCGATCTGCCCGCCGGAGCGGGCCACGATACCGGCAGAAGGTCTTTATGGACCCGCGCAGAGGCCCGCCCGGCCCCGTTACTGCCGCACCGGAATGCCCACGGGAGTGCCGCCTTCCAGCAGCCACTTGGCGACAATCGCCGCCCTGCTCCGCACGCCGTACCGGTCATAGAGACGCTGCAGATGGGAATCTATCGTGCGAACGGACATGCCGAGGTGTTTCGCTATCTCTTTGTCACGACGACCTTCGGCGATAAGCGAAAGAATCTCGATTTGCCGCGTACTGAGGTGCATTGCCCCTCCAGGACGAGCGCAAGCAGGACCATTGCGACGACACGCACCGAACGTAAACGACGCCTCGTAGCCGGTCAAGCACTCATATTGCTCTTACAACGGCCACCACTATGAGGGCGGGAGTCGGGTCGCCGCCCGCTCCGTCAGTCGTCCTCGTCCGCGGCCCCTCGGCCGGACCTCGAGGAACGCGCTCGCCGTCATGCACCCCACAGCGCGGGTGTCGCCGCCGTCCTCCACGTCGGCGCAGTCCCTGCAGCGGTCGCGAACACCTCACCCACGTCTGCGGTGTCCGCGTGAACTCGGCGCACCAGGAAGCGGGTTGCGGCGTCGGGGCATCGCCGTGCGCACGGGTCCGCGCCCCATCGCGCCGACCGCTACCACGCCACCTGGATTTCGCCCCGTCCCGGTTCACCGATCTCGGTCTCGGTGAGTTCGAGAGCCTCGGGCCCGCCGTACTCGTCGACCATTACCGCTTGCCTCGCTCTGTTACCTCCGACCTTGCGAGCGCGGCGAATTCCGCTCTTTCAGAAACTCAGAAACTCAGAACCTCGGCGACTCGGAGACTCAGAGACTCAGAACGAAGGCGCACACGTTCCCCTCGTCCGCAAACCACCGCATGGGGTGGCCGAAAGCGCCGCGGGGGGTCGGCGGACACGGGACGACTCCAAGATCGCTGTACTCGCAGTGATCGAACAAGGTGAGCCGAAGGGAGTCGAGGCCAGCGGAAGGCGTCGGACCCGTAGCCAGTGCAGCAGCGACGCGGGCAGGAAGATCGCCCAACTCCGCGCCCTCCCACGCCCATACACGTGCCGTCGGGTCAGCAGGCGTGGCCCGCTCCTGAATCTGGACATGCGCTCGCTCCCCACCGCACAGAAGCAGCGCCCACAGCGTTCCCTGAACCACACTGCGCGGGAGACCGTACAGGCTTCGGCCGACCGAGTCCGGAGCGCCGGCAAATGCATGGAACGCCATACACGACAAGGCCGGCGATTCGTTGACAGTCTCGTGGGCATCCGTCGTGGTCATCGTTTTCCGCCTCGCTCACCTGGGTCGATGGGATGCGATCGCTGCTCAGTGGCGCGGCAAACCGTGTGCTCGCGACCGTGACTCACCTTAGGGTCACGCAACGTACCGGGGACAGCCGTGAAATCCCTGAACGTCCTTTCCACCACAGCACCGCATCTGCACGCCGTCCACGTGGAGCTATACGCTCGTCGCATGCTGGATTTCGATCGTCTGCGGGCGCTGGTCGCCGTGGCGGAGCAGGGGTCCATGACCGGCGCGGCCGTGGTGTTGTCCTTGTCCCAGCCCGCCGTGTCACGTCAGATAGCCGCCCTGGAACGGCAGGCCGGTACACGGCTGCTGATACGGGGACCTTCCGGGGTCCGGCTGACACCGGCCGGAGAACTGCTCGTCAGCCACACCCGGGCCATGGTGGAACGCCTGCAACGCGCCGAGGGACAGCTGGGGCTGCTGACCGACGAGCCGGGACGTGGAGCCCGCATCGGATCATTCAGCAGCGCGAACACCTCCCTGATTCCTCAGGCCATGGTCGAATTCATGCGCCGCCACCCACGAGTCACGCCACCGGTTGTCGCCGCCACCGATCCTGAGACACATCTGGCGGTGCTGCGGACGGGCGGACTGGACCTCGCGCTGGTCACTGAATGGGACCTGGCGTACCAGGACCTCGACGGAATCGAGCTGTTTCCGTTGGTCGAGGACGAGTTGTTACTGGCCACGGCGCGGGACCGTTCCCGGGCGAGCGGCCGCGTACGCCTGGGGGATGTACGAGGCGAGGTCTGGATCGACGGCGCCCATCCGGACTGCCTCGGGCCGCTCGAGGGGCTGCTCGGACACCGCAGGGCCGCTCCAGCCGTCATCCAGTGCCATGACTGGACCGCGAAGCAGGGTTTGGTGGCCTCGGGCGCCGGGGTCATGCTCTTTCCCTCGCTCGCCCGCCGCACCGTACGGCCCGATATCGTCCTGAGCCCTCTCGACGGCGAACTCCCGAGGCGGCGGATCTTCGCCGCGTGTCCGGACGGCGCCAGGCGTGTTCCCCAAGTCGCCGCGTTGCTCGACGCGATGCGGGAGGCGGCTCAGCGTTGGGCTGCCTCACCGTGAAGCGAACCCGCTTCGTTCCGGTCCGCGACGGGGAGCGGGGGACGCTCTGTGCCGAAGGCCATCGACGCCGCGGCAACCAGGGCGGCAGTCGCCGCCGTCACCATGCCCAGTTCCGGGGAGGCATGTTGGACGGCGAGCCCGGCCACGAAGCTGCCGGCCGCAAACCCCACCCAGTTGGAGGCGACGAGCACCGCGAACGCTTGGGAGCGCGTGTCCGCTGAGGAATACCTGCCCACCAGCACCGTCTCCATGGCGTCCGCCGGCCCGTTGACGAAACCGATGAACAACAGCAGAGCTGTGGTGACCACCATCGCCGGACCGACGCCCAGGACCAGGATGGCCAGACCATAGAGAGCAAGCGCAACGGCGAGTTGGACGTGCGCGGAGCCGGGCAGCCGCATTCCGCCGTAGCAGAAACTCCCCACCACGCCACCACAGGCCAGGGCCGCTACGAACACACCGGCGCTGGCGCCGAGTTCGTCGGCGTGCGCGACCACGGACACCTGCAGCGCACCGATGGCGAAGGCAGCCAAGGCCACCACCGTCTGGATGTGAACCTGCCGCCGGTTCCAGTTGAGGCGTAACCCAGGCCCTGCCAACCGCGGGCGTTCACGGTCCACCAGCCGTACCGCAGGCGCGGACCTCAACCACCAAACGCCGAGCGCGGAGACGCAAGCGGTGACCACGACCGCGTAGACGGGGGGTAGAACAGCCACGATCCCGGCCACCAGGAGCGGGCCGACGACGAAGACGCCCTCGGTCATCAATCCGGAGAGCGCGAACAGGCTTCGCCGGTCGTCCTCTCCCGGAACGACCGCCATGAACACCGCGTTGGAAACCGCAGAGGCCGGCGGGGTGGCGGCGCCGGCCAGGAAGGCAGTCGGAACAAGCAGCGGCAACCATGCCGAGGTCACGGCCGCCAACACGAAGAGCCCGAAGAACAGGGACTGCAAAGACGTCGACCAGGCCAGCGCGGCTCGTGGCCCGCGGCGGTCGGCGATCCGTCCCCACATCGGTGAGGCAAAGGCCAGGGCGACAGCGTAGGCGCCGGATACCAAGCCCGCTTGTGCATAGCTTCCGGTGGCATCCTCTGCGAACAGGAGCAACGCCAGGCTGACCATTCCCGCCAACATGCGGCACGCAAAGGCAGCCACGGTGACACGGGTCGCTCCGGGATGAGCGAGCGCAGTACGGTAGCGCGCAATGGCGGACATTTCGGTTGCCTCCAACGGACGGCCTGCTTCAGGCGTGAGGCACATGCCCCGGCCCTTTCGAAGCATGCGAGCCGCATTGGTCCGGGGTCAAATAACCTTTTCGGCACCAGGTATGTCCTGTGCGCATAGCCTCAGTCAACGGCGACGGTGTTTCCACTGACCGCGGAATTCCGTACGCGACGGATTGTCCGGACGTGGATAACGTTGACGACGCTCCAGCGACCCATCCAAACATCAGGAGGTTTCGCTGCAATGACAACCGAGACGATACGGACGCCCGAGACAGTCACCAAGGCGACCGCCAAGGCCTGTGCGACGGCGGCGTGGGACTGCCAAACCCACACGTTCCTCGGATCGCCCGAGACCGTCGTCCAGCACTTGGCCGGCCTGCCCGACGAACTCGTCGGCCGGCGTGTGTACATGCTGATGGTTGAGGGCGACAGCCGTTCGGAAGCACGCATCTTCGAGCGGTTCAACATCGGGGACGACGAGGGCACGGTGGCCCGGTGGGACGAGGACGACATGGGTAGCCTCGTCACCCAGATCACCGAAGTGCTCGTCGCCAACCGGGGCGTCCACTGCCCTGGCGAGCAGGTCAAGGCGACACTCGAGGGTGAGCGCGAACTGAGCGTCGCCGCCCCCGCTCCGGCCCCGCGGTCAGCGGCCCAGGCGTTCGGCCCTGTGCTCGCCGAGTTCGAGGGCGACGCGTTCGTGCGGGCGACGGTCATGGTGCTCTGCTGATCGACGGCGCACACGGGAGGGACAGCGGATCCGCGGCTGTCCCTCTCTCCTCCTTGTCCAGGCCGGGCACACCACCACACGATGGTGGCCCCCGTAGTTGATGAGAGACCCTGGTGAGCTCTTTGCGGCGTGTTCCCTGCGGTACCTGGCCCTCTCCGATCAGTGCGGACGTCGTGGCACGAGCCCGCCTCCGTCTTGATTTCCCCTCAGCCGCCGACGGTCTGGTGTGGTGGCAGGAGGTCCGACCCGAGGAAGGTGGCCGGACCACTGTCGTAGTCAGGACACCAGCGGGTGAGCACAGAACGCTGCTGGAGTCGCCCTGGGATGCCCGCACACGAGTCCATGAGTACGGCGGCAGGTCGTATCTGCCGGTCCGAGCACCCACGGGCGGCGACTGGCAAGTGGTGTTCTCGCACTGTCCTGATCAGCGCCTCTACCTCACTCAGCGGGAAGGGCCGCCGCAGCCCCTCACCCCTTCTCCGGCCACTCCGGGCACCCTCCGCTATGCGGACTTCGCGCTCTCGGCCGACGGTCTCGAGGTGTGGTGCGTCCGGGAATGTCACTCCGCAGGAGGTGACATCTCGCGGTCGATCGTCACTGTGCCCCTCGACGGCTCCGGTGCACAAGCGCCGGAGGCCATCCGCGAAGTGGTCACCGGGGCGGACTTCTTCGCGTTTCCCACTCCTTCTCCGGACGGCCGACAACTGGCGTGGATCTGCTGGAACCATCCCCATATGCCATGGGACGCCAGCGAGCTTCGTGTCGGCTCGGCCCGTGAGGGCAGTCCGATCGTCGGCCGGACCGTCATGGGCGGCGGCGCGGAGTCGGTGCTGGCGCCCTGGTGGCGCGACGAGGCGACCCTCTATACGGTCTCGGACCGCTCAGGGTGGTGGAACCTCTATGAGGTGGACCCTGTGCGAGGGCAGCCTCACAATCTCCACCCCCTGGAGGAGGAGTTCGCCGCTCCCTTGTGGGACCTGGGCGGACGCCCGTTCGTCCCTGTCGGCGACGGCCGCCTCGCCGTGGTGCACGGACGTGGTGACCAGCAACTGAGCCTGTTGGATCCCAGAACCGGCGAACTGTCGGACATCGACTGCGGATACCCCGTCTTCTCGCCTGTCCTGTCGAGCGACCGGAACAGCTTGGTCGGCCTGGCCGGTGGACCCGACAGACCCCCCTCCATCGTGCGAGTGGACGCCCTCACAGGTGCCGTCGAGGAAGTGCGCTGCGAACTTGACGACACCCCTCCCCCGGCCTATCTGCCCACGCCCCGTGCGGCCGAGTTCACCAACCTTTCGGGCGACGTGGTGCATGCGCTCGTCTATCCCCCGTCCCACCCGGACGTATGCGCGCCGGACAATGAACGTCCGCCTTACATCGTGTGGGTGCACGGCGGGCCGACCGGACACGATCCAGGGATGCTCGACCTCTCCAAGGCGTACTTCACCAGCCGCGGCATCGGCGTCGTAGCGGTGAACTACGGGGGGTCCAGTGGCTATGGCCGTGCCTACCGCGAACGTCTGAAGGGCATGTGGGGTGTGGTGGACGTGGCCGATGTGAGCGTCGTCGCGCGCCGCCTCGCCGAGCATGGCGAGGCGGACGGGCAGCGACTGGCCATCCGCGGGCCTTCGGCGGGTGGCTGGACGGCGTTGGCGGCCGTCACCACTGGGGTGGCGACCCACGGCCCTGTGTTCCAGGCTGCGACCTCCTACTTCGGCGTCGCCGATCTCGAACGGCTCGCTCTGCACCTGCACGACTTCGAGTCCCACTACCTCGATGGTCTCGTCGGACCTCTGCCCGAGTGCGCCGAGCGCTATCGCAGGCGGTCACCCATCGGCCATGCGGGAAAAACCACCTGCCCGGTACTGCTGCTCCAAGGGGAGGAAGATCCGATCGTGCCGCTCCCCCAGGCGAAGGTCTTCTCCGACGAACTCACGGCGCACGGCGTCGACCACGCCCTCCTCACCTTCCCGGGGGAGTCCCACGGATTCCGTATGGCCGCCACCATGGTCGCCGCCCTGCAAGCCGAACTGGCCTTCTACGGGCGGGCCCTCGGCTTCACACCTCCCGATGTGCCACCGCTCGATGACGCCTCCGGGGCGTGAGTGACAGCCCTCCCTGCTGCGGTGTGGATCAGGCCCTGCCCGACAGCAGGTCCAGCATCCGGCGGGCGGTCGCCTCGTCCCGGGCCGCGGTGAACGGCAGGGCGTTGCCGCCCGTGATACGGAACGGTTCACCCGCCAGAGTGAGGTTCGCACCGCCCGCCTCCTCGACCAGCAGAAGGCCCGCCGCGTGATCCCAGGCCGCTTCCCACGAGAAGGCCGTGGCATCCAGCCGGCCCCGGGCGATGTCGAGGTACTCCAGGCCCGCCGAGCCGCACGGACGCGGGCGGACACCCTGCGTCTGCAAGCCGAGAAGCGCACGCTTCTGCTCGTCCGACGTATACAGCGGGTGGGACGTCGCCACCTCCAGGTCACGGCCCGGCTCGGGCGAGCCGGCGCGCAGGCGCTCGCCGTCGAGGAACGCGCCTCCGCCCCTTGTCGCCCGGGCCATCTGGTCGTGGGCCGGTGCATACGTCCACGAGGCGTACACGACGCCGCCCTGGGCGAGCGCGACCATCGTGCAGAATCCGGGGTCGCCGTGAACGAACTGGCGGGTGCCGTCGACCGGGTCGACGATCCAGACCGGGGCGTCGCCGCGCAGCGCCTCGTACGTCGCCGGGTTGAGGTGTACCGCTTCCTCGCCCACGACGACCGAACCGCGCAGCAGCTTGGCGAGCGCCTCGGTCAGGTATTCCTCGGCCTTGCGGTCGGCGTCCGTGACCAGGTCGTGCGGCCCGCTCTTCTCGTCGACCTCCTCCGCGGCGAGCTGGCGAAAGCGCGGCATGATCTCGATGGCGGCCGCCGCGCGGACGGCCTCCTCGACGTCGGACGTGCCGTGGGCGAGAAACTCGTCGATGGTTTCGTTGTCTCCGATCATGACTCCCATGAGAGCACGCTCGACTGACAATCCCTACCGAGCCGGTGCACTCCGAGTGGAATCGACGTGAATTCGGGGTGCCGGGGCTCGTGGCGCGGGCGGCGCTCCGCCCTGCCCGTCACCGCCTGGTGGTTCGGATTCAGCGTCCGACCGCGTACCCCTGCATCCCGCGTGGGTTCGCCGCCGCCGACAGCAAGCCCCTCTCCGGGTCACAGGCGACCGCGCACAGCCGCCCCTCGGACCAGGCCTCGCCGACCGTGACGTGGTGGCCACGCCGACGCAGCTCCTCGACGACCGCAAGATCCATGCGGGACTCGACGGTGACACTGCCGGGGCGCATCCCGCGCGGGTAGAACGATCCGGGAAAGCTGTCGTTGTGCCAGTTCGGGGCGTCGATGGCACCCTGGAGATCAAGGCCCCCACGGACCGGCGGGCGCAGTGCGGCGGCCAGGAAGAAGTGGGTCTGCCACTGGTCCTGCTGGTCGCCGCCGGGCGTCCCGAACGCCAGCACCGGTACTCCCTCGCGCAGTGCGATCGAGGGGGTGAGCGTGGTGCGGGGCCGGCGGCCGGGGGTCAGCGAGTTCGGCAGGTCCTCGTCCAGCCAGGCCATCTGGAGCCGGGTGCCCAGCGGGAAGCCCAGTTCGGGTACGACCGGGTTGGACTGCAGCCAGCCGCCGCTGGGGGTGGCGGCGACCATGTTGCCCCACCGGTCGACGACGTCGAGGTGGCAGGTGTCACCGCGGGTGGCGCCATCGGCGGTGACGTGCGGGTCGCCAGGTACCGAGGACGCCGGGTGCTTCGCGACCGTCGGTTCCCCGACACCCATGGCGCCACCGAAGCCCGGCTCGTCGACGGTCGCCACGCGCGCGTACCTGCTCAAGCGGGGGACACGGCCCCCGGGCGCGCCGGGGCGCAGCTCGTACGACGCCTTGTCGCCGACGAGGGCACGCCGCTCGGCGTTGTACGCGTCCGACAGCAGTGCGTCCAGCGGCACCTCGGCCGCGTCGCCGTACCAGGCCTCGCGGTCGGCCATGGCGAGCTTGCAGCCCTCGATCAGCAGATGGACGTAGTCGGCGGAGCCGTACCGTGGCAACTCGGGTGGCAACAGGGCGAGTTGCTGCAGCAGCACCGGGCCCTGGCTCCAGGGGCCCGCCTTGCACACGGTCCAGCCGTTCCAGTCGTAGGTTGCCGGGATCTCGTAGCTGGCGGACCATCCGGCCAGGTCGGCGGCGGTCAGGGTGCCGCTGTGACGCTCGCCGCTGGTGTCCATGGTGGGCCGCTGTGCCTGCCGCACCAGGGCCTCGGCGATGAACCCGGACCGCCACACCTCCCGTGCCGCCTCGATCTGGGCCACCCGGTCCCCCGCCCCGGACACCTCGGCGAGCAGCCGCTTCCAGGTGGCGGCCAGCGCGGGATTGCGCAGCAGTCCGCCGGGCCGAGGCGCCTTCCCGCCCGGCAGGTACACCTCGGCCGACGAGATCCACTCCGTCTCGAACAGCTCGCGTACGCTCTCGACGGTCTCGCCGACGCGTTCCACGGGCGCGTGGCCGTGCTCGGCATAGCCGATGGCGTACGTCAGGACGTCGGCGAGGGATGTGGTCCCGTGGTCGCGCAGCAGGAGCATCCAGGCGTCGAAGGCACCAGGGACGGCCGCGGCGAGCGGCCCGGTACCGGGGACGAGTTCCAGACCGAGTCCCCGGTAGTGGGCGATCGTGGCTCCCGCGGGCGCGACGCCCTGCCCGCAGAGCACCCGCACCTGGCCGCCCGCCGGCGCGAGGAGGATCGGGACCTCACCGGCGGGACCGTTGAGATGGGGCTCCACGACGTGCAGCACGAACGCCCCCGCCACGGCCGCGTCGTACGCGTTGCCGCCGCGTTCCAGCACGGCCATCGCCGACTGCGAGGCCAGCCAGTGGGTGGAGGACACCATGCCGAAGGTGCCCTGGAGGGTGGGGCGGGTGGTGAACATGTGGCCTTTCACCTCGCTGGTGCGGCGCCTCGGCCGGACCGGGCGGCGCTCAAGACGGGTTCTGGGGGAGCATCTGGGGACTTCGGGCCGGAGCCCTCCTCCGTCCGCTCCCCGAGCAGGCTATCGGTCGTCGGCGCCCTTCTTCCCCGCGTCCGGTGTGAAGCAGGCGTAGAGGGCGGAGCTTGTCGGCCTCCCGGACCTGCGTTTCTCCCAGGGCCCGCAGGCGTTCGTCATGCCACGGGGTTACTGAGCCCGACCCGGACTCCGCCGCCAGGATGACCTTGATGACTCCCCGGCCCGATGCCGTCTGTCATCGCCCGGCGGCAGGCTCTCACCTGGGTGACGGCGACCATTCCCGTACGGCTTCGCCCGCGCCCGTCCATCTGCCGGTTCTGCGGATCCCTCGCGAGGAGACAAACCTGTGAGTTCTCGTGGCGTCATGGACAGGCTGCACGGTCCGACGGCGGCGGGCGTACCGCGCTGGGCGGTGTGGACCGCCTACACCACTGCGTTCACCGCGTTGCCCTCGGCGGTCTGGCGGATCACCTGCATGGTCTTCGGGGCCCCCTTGATCGACCCACCGTCACAGGGCAACGACGCCGGAAGAGGCCCGGAGCTGTTCGACGGCTGGTGGTACATGGTCCTCCTCAGCGTCGTCAGCGAGGCCCTCGCCTACCTCGCCGTGGGGCTGGTGTGCACCTGGGGTGAAGTCTTCCCGCGTTGGCTCCCCCGCCTGGGCGGACGCCGGGTGCCGGTGTTGGGCGCCGTCATCCCCTCCACCCTGGGTGCCATCGCCCTGACCGCGCTGCTTGGCCCTTGCACACTCACCATGTGCGCCCTGGGCCGCAGCATCAACGGCGAACCCAGCCCCATGAACATGCACGGCTGGCAGCACGTAGCGTTCTGGGTGTCCTACACCCCGCTCGGCCTCTGGGGACCGCTGCTCGCCGTCCTCACCGTCCACTACTACCGACGCCGACAGCGCCCCGCCGCCCAGGGTCATCGGATGCGGACCGCCTCGGTACCGCCGGGCGCGGTCTCGTAGCTCTGGAACCAGTGTGCGTCGACGTAGCGGGCCGTCGAGCGGGCTTCACCTCACCGATATCTCGCCCTCACGCGGCCGCTTCGCCGCCGTTCCAGTCCCAGCCGGCGATCGTGTCGCGCATCAGCCGAGCCCCGGCCGACAGGTGGCCGGAGGCGGACCGGACGAGGGTCAGGGTGCGGCGGCAGTCGGGGCTGTCGATGTCGACCCAGGCGATGGGGACGTGCTCGGCGATGCGGCGGGCGAAGGCCGGATTGAGACCGATACCGAGCCCGGCGCTGATCAGTACCTGGATGGCGCCGGGCTCGTCGCCCTCACAGACGATCCGTGGCACCAGGCCGCGTCCGGCGAAGAGCCGCTCCAGCAGCCGTCGCTGCCAGTGGCCCTGATGGGTCGTGATCTCCCACCGGCGGCTGCCGCTCGCCCCGGCCGAACGCTACGACGTGGTCGTGGATTTCGCCGACGTGGCGGTCGGGAGCAGCGTCCGCCTCCTCAACCGGCTGGGCTCCGGCCGCGCCCGAGAGGTGATGGCCTTTCGGGTCGCGCGCCGGGCCGCCGACGACAGCCGGGTGCCCCGGGTCCTGTCCACCGACCTGCCGCGCTGGCGCCGCTCGGAGGCCGCCCGGGTACGGGAGTTCGCGTTCCGGGCCGGGCGGATGGACGGCGGCCGGGGCTGGCTGATCGGCGGGTTGCCGTTCGACCCGGCCCGCGCGGACGTCACCACTCGCCTCGGCGACGTCGAGGTGTGGCGACTGATCGCGGACGTGCACCATCCCGTGCATCTGCATCTGGTCGGCTTCCGGATCCTCTCCCGCGGCGGACGCCCGCCGCTCCCCCACGACGCGGGCCTCAAGGACACCGTCTCCCTACGGCCGGGTGAGTCGGCGGAGATCATCACCCGCTTCGACGGCTACCGGGGCCGCTACCTCTTCCACTGCCACAACGCCGAGCACGAGGACATGGGCATGATGGCCAACCTCCACGTCACCTGAGGACGCGGCGGCCGTCGCCGCCCCTGCCGCATTTGGCGATGGTGCCGTCGACCGGCACGCTCACCCGACAGCCAACAGGAGGCCGATCCCCGCCGACGGTGGTCATGCCACGGCAAGGTGGCTGCGGTGGTGCCGTGGGGTCTCGGCCTCGTCGAGCAGGGTGAGGGCGAAGTCGGCGTAGGAGATGCGGGCCGCCATGTCGCCGTGTTCGCGGATGTCGTAGTCGCCGGTGCGCTCGCCCTCGTGGTCGAAGTCGCCGGCTGGGCTGACGTACACCCAGTCCAGCGTGCCGCCTTCGACACGGAGCACCTCCAGACCGGCGGCGTGAGCGAGGCAGAAGGGCCGGAACTCGACGGGAAAACCTGGCGTGTCCAGCAGGCGGGTGCCATCGGGGCCGGACAGCAGCGATGCGAGCCCAACCGTGACGAGCCTGTCCACTCCGGCCTGTCGCAAGCCCTTGACCAGTGCGTGTGCGGCATCGGTGAAGAAAGCGTCTGGGTCGGTGCCCGCGCCGTACACCGCGGCCGCGTTGATCGCGGCGTCGTGCCCGGCCGCGAGGGTGGCGACGTCCGCCACATCGGTGACGTCGCCGGCAACGATTCGTACGCCACCATCCGTCAAGCTGCTGTAGCGAGAGGGGTCGCGCACCACCGCGGTGACATCGTGTCCACGCCGACGTGCTTCAGTGACGGCCTGCCGACCGGCCCGGCCACCTGCGCCGAAAATCACGATCCTGCTCATCTTTGGAATACCTCCTGCTGAGTCGATGCTCCGGAAGGTATCCAGAAGGGCGGTTACCTCCCGGATACCGAGATCAGACACCGACCCCAGCCGCAGGGCAGGAGACCACCATGGCGCACCGGCAGCCGCTGCCTCCCGACATGTTCGACGAAGTTTGTCCGTCCTCGCTGGTGCCGTTCCGCTTCGGCGACAAGTGGGCAGCCCTGGTCATTCGTTGCCTGGAAGGCGGTCCACGCCGATTCTCCGAACTCCGCGTGCCACTGCACCGCGTCACCCCGAAAGTGCTCACACAGTCGCTACGCCGCCTGGCGCGAGACGGGCTCGTCTCACGCACGGTGCACACTGGCCCGAAACCGGGAGTGGAGTACGCGCTGACGCCGCTGGGGCGCAGCATGCTGGAGCCACTGGATGCCGTATACGCGTGGGTAGCGGAGCACTGGGACGAGCTACTCGATGCACGGGAGCAAGACACGGCCCGGTAACCGGCGGGCTCATCGCACGCATCGACGAACCATGGGGACCGCCGGGATCGAGCCGTTACTTCACGGGGGCTCTTGGCGGCAGACGTAAGGACAGCGCGGCCCTTGCCTCCGTGTTTCCTTCTTGGCGAATTGCAAAGTTCTGCAACTTGCAACATCATGGATCGTCTGCCGCGCCTCCTGCGGGAATGGAGGTGTGGCTCCCGCATGCGCAGATGGCGACACCAGCGAGGCGACGCGACCCGCCTACTGCCCCGGCAGCCTGTCGGGGCACCAGCTCCTCGACGGAAGCCCGACTGCACGGGAGGTCGTCGTCGAGAAGGAGACCAAGCGATGCCGGTTCCGCTGTATCAGGCGAAGGCGGAGTTCTTCCGCATGCTGGGGCACCCGGTGCGGATCCGGGTGCTGGAGCTGTTGCAGGACGGCCCGATGGCGGTACGTGACCTGCTGACCGAGATCGAGATCGAGCCGGCCGCTCTGTCCCAGCAGCTCGCGGTGCTGCGCCGTTCGGGAATCGTGACGTCAACCCGTGAGGGCTCCACCGTCATCTATGAGCTGGCCGGCGGGGACGTCGCGGAGCTGATGCGTGCGGCCCGCCGGATCCTGACCGAGATGCTGGCGGGACAGCGCGAGCTGCTGGACGAGCTGCGGGAAGCCGAGGTCCCGAGCCGGTGAGCACCCTGGTGGCCCCGGTCCTCGTCCGGGTGCGTTCCCTGCTGCCCACCCGCGCTGATCTGGCGGTGATGGGCCGCGACCCCAAGCGGGACCTTCTGGCCGGGCTGACGGTGGCGATCGTCGCGCTTCCCCTCGCGCTCGGCTTCGGTGTCTCCTCGGGCCTGGGTGCCGAAGCGGGCCTGGCGACCGCTGTGGTCGCCGGGGCGCTCGCGGCCCTGTTCGGCGGATCGAATCTGCAGGTCTCCGGCCCGACCGGTGCGATGACCGTGGTGTTGGTACCGATCGTCGCCCAGCATGGCGCCGGGGGCGTCCTCATGGTCGGACTGATCGCCGGCGTAATCCTGCTCGGCCTGGCCGTGGTGCGTGCCGGGCGCTACATGGCCTACATCCCTGCCTCGGTGGTGGAGGGCTTCACCCTCGGTATCGCGCTGGTGATCGGCCTGCAGCAGGTCCCGAACGCGCTGGGCGTGGCCAAGCCGGAAGGTGACAAGGTCCTGGTGGTGGCCTGGCACGCCGTCGAGGCGTTCGTCAAGGCGCCGAACTGGACCGCCGTCGCGCTCGCCGCCGCCGTGACGCTCGTGATGCTGCTGGGTGCGCGGTGGCGGCCGACGATCCCGTTCTCGATCATCGCCGTGATCGCCGCCACGCTCGTGGCACAGGCCTTCCACCTCGAGGCCGCCGCACCGATCGGCACCCTGCCCGCGGGGCTGCCCGCCCCTTCCCTCGGTTTCGTCGACCCCTCCGCACTCGCGTCCCTGCTCGCGCCGGCCGTCGCGGTGGCCGCGCTGGCGGCGCTGGAGTCACTGTTGTCCGCGCAGGTCGCCGACGGCATGACAGTCGGGCAGAAGCACGACCCGGACAAGGAGCTGCTCGGCCAGGGCCTGGCGAACATCGCCGCCCCGCTGTTCGGCGGCGTCCCGGCGACCGGAGCGATAGCCCGCACCGCCGTCAACGTACGCACCGGCGCCTCGTCGCGGCTGGCCGCCCTCACCCACGCCGCCGTGCTCGCGGTCATCGTGTTCGCCGCGGCCCCGCTGGTCTCCAAGATCCCGCTTGCCGCGCTGGCCGGGGTGCTGATCGCGACCGCGATCCGGATGGTCGAGGTCGGCTCGCTGCGCGCGATGGCCAGGGCCACCCGGGCGGACGCGGCCGTGCTCGCCCTGACCGCCGTCGCGACCCTCGCGCTGGACCTGGTCTACGCGGTCATCATCGGCCTGGTGGTGGCCGGCGCGCTGGCGCTGCGCGCCGTCGCGGCCCAAGCCCGGCTCGACCAGGTCGACTTCCGCCCCGACCTGCCCGGCGAGCACAGCGACGAGGAACACGCGCTGCTCGCGCAGCACATCGTCGCCTACCGGATCGACGGACCGCTGTTCTTCGCCGCCGCACACCGCTTCCTGCTGGAACTGTCGGAGGTCGCCGACGTCCGCGTCGTCATCCTGCGGATGTCGCGGGTGACGACCGTGGACGCCACCGGTGCCCTGGTCCTCAAGGACGCCGTCGACAAGCTCAACCGGCGCGGAATCGTCGTCATGGGTTCAGGCATCCGCCCCGGCCAGCGACAGGTGCTGGACTCCGTGGGTGTGCTGGACCTGCTGCGGCTGGAGGGACGGGAGTACGCGACGACACCCGAGGCCATCGCCGGGGCCCGCGAGTACCTCGAACATGCTGGGCTCCTTCGTCCCTTCAGGCCCGCCCCTGTCCGGAGGGTCGCCCGATGACCGCCCCCGACGGTGCCGGCCGCAGCATGGTCGAGGTGTCCGGGACGGAGGCTCTGCCACTGCGGCACGTTCTGACCCTCCCCCTGATGGGATCGGCCGTGCGCCTGGCGCGGGAGACCGCGGAGATGGTGCTCATGGAGTGGGGCGTCCCCCTGCGGCATCCGAGCGTGGACCCGGCCCTGCTCATCCTGTCCGAGCTGGTCACCAACAGCGTGCGGCACGCTGCGGTGCTGTCCGAGACGGTCACCGTCATCTACGCGGCGGGCAAGAACACGTTCGCCTTCGCCGTCCACGACCGCCACCCCTACCAGCCGATCCTGTACGGTGCGCACGCCGCCGCCCCGGGCACGGGGCTGGGCACGGTCGTCGAACTGACCCTGTCGCTGGGCGGAACCGCGGTACTGCGGGGCGACGCGGACGGCGACGGCAAGAGCATCTGGATCACGCTGCCGCTGTGACAGCTTCGAGCCATGGCGGCAGGGGTGGTGGCCTTCGGCCCCTTTGTCGCCGCGTACGCGCTGCTCTGGTGGGTAGCCAACCGGCCGCTTGCACGCCGGTCCCTGCTCGCCGCACACCGTTACTGGGCACAGCGTTCTGGGCACATGCCTGCCCACCGCCGCGCTCGTCGGTAACTCACTCTGACGACCTGAGCGCCCTCGGCCTTCAGCCGCTCAGCCCCAGCTCACCCGCGCGCAGCCCGGCCTGGAACCGCGAACCCGCGTCGAGGGCGTCGAGCAGTTCGGCGACCCTGCGCCGGTAGGTCCGCAGGGACATGTCGAGCTCCCGCGCGGCTGTCTCATCGGTGGCACCGGACCCCAGCGCGCGCAGGATCTTCCGGCTCTCGGCGTCGAGTTGGGGACGCTCGCCACTCAGGAAGCGCTTGAGGTCGGTGGACGTCTCCCAGGCGGCTTCGAACAGCGCGTAGACCCCACCGACCAGGGTGGGGGCGCTGGTCACGGTGTACTCCCGGTCGCCCGGAGCGCCCTCGCCCGCGAGTATCGCGAACCGGCGGTCGATGACGATCGTCTCGTGCGGGAGCGCGGTGACGGCGATCCGTACCGACGCGCCCTTGTCGACGAGCTCGCTCAGGTGCCGGCGGCTGTGCTCGTCGGCCAGCGCGGCCGGGCTGTACAACTTACGAACCCGCTGCGTTCCGCTGTTCCGCAGCCGGTTGCGGGCAGTCTGCCGGGCGCCGAGGTGAGCCCAGGTGTCGAGATCACGGGCGGCGCAGACGAACTCCTCGCCGACGGAGGAGAACGGATGCTCGGTGCGCGCCAGAAGTTCCAGGTCACCGCGGATCGTCATGATCTCTGTCACCACCCCATTGTGCCAACTGGCAGCAAGCTGCCATGTGTTCGCCGTCCCGGCTTGCCGCGGGCCAGGCTGAACCCATGAGCAACGACTTCCGCCTCGGTGGCGATCTCCTGGTCGACCGCATCGGCTTCGGGGCCATGCGCCTGCCCACCCATACATTCCGTGGCCCAGCCCGTGATCCCGAGACCGGTCGCGCCATCCTGCGCCGAGCGGTCCAGCTCGGTGTCAACCACATCGACACCGCCGCCTTCTACGCCAGCGGCGACAACACCGTCGGGTCCAACGCCCTGATCCGCGAGGCCCTCCACCCCTACCCGGCCGACCTGGTCATCGCCACCAAGGTCGGCCCGGCCCGCACCCCCGACGGCGGTCTGCTCGAGACCACCGACCCCGCAGGCCTGCGACCGCTGGTCGAGGAGAACCTCGAAACCCTCGGCGTGGACCGCCTCGATCTGGTCTACCTGCGCGTCGGCGGCCTGGGAGGTCCGCCGCACGGCGAGTCCGTCGCCGAACGCTTCGAGGCGCTGGCCGCGTTGCGCGAGGAGGGCCTGATCCGCCACCTCGGCCTGAGCAACGTCGACGCCGACCACCTCGCCCAGGCCCGTGCGATCGCACCCGTGGCGGCAGTCCAGAACGACTTCCACGCCGGCAAGCGCGACGACACACACCTCCTGGCCGTCTGCGAGAGGGCCGGCATCGCCTTCGTGCCCTTCTTCCCCCTGGGCGGCGGCGTGAGCGACCTCAGCAGCGACCGCATGACCAAGGTCGCGGACCGGCACGGAGCGACGGTGCCGCAGATCGCCCTGGCCTGGCTCCTCGCCTCTTCCCCCGTCACCCTGGCCATCCCCGGCACCGGCTCCCTGGCCCATCTGGAGGAGAACATCGCCGCCGGGTCGATTGCCCTCACCCGTGAGGATCTCGCCGAACTCGTCTGAAGTGGCCGCAGTGGCCCTGGAGTTCATGGAGCCGGCAAGGAGTCTCAGGCCCTCCCCCGGCCCACCACGCGGGCACGCCGGGCAGCCGCCGGATCGTCAGTGCACGAGGTCGCCGTCGTGATGCTGCTGGGTGACAGCATGCTCGGTGTGGTGGCGAGGCGGCGTGCGTCGCGGGCGGACCGGCCACCAGATGCCCCGGCCGAGGAGCGCGGCGAGCGCCGGTACCAGCACCAGGGAGAGGACGAACGCGGAGAGCAGGATGCCGAGCGCCGTCGCGAACCCGATCTGCTGGGTCGAGGGGTCCGCGTTGACGCCGAGGCTGCCGAAGGAGGCGGCGAGGACGATGCCCGCGGTGGTGATGGCCGGTGCGGTGTGGCGCAGGGCGCGTGCGACGGCGGCACGGGCCGGGCCGGGGTGTTCCATCTCCTCGCGGATGCGGTCGCTGATCAGGATGTTGTAGTCCGTGCCGAGGGCGACGACGAAGAGGAACAGCACCAGCGGCAGAACGAAGTTGACGCCCGGCTTGTCGAGGAGGTGCTGGAAGAAGAGCGTGGAGGCGCCGAGAGTGGCGGCGAAGCCGAGGCTGACGGCGATCATGAGGACGGCGGGGGCGAGCAGGCTGCGCAGCAGTACGAGCAGGATGAGGGTGATCAGCACGGCGGCGACCGGAAACACGATCCTCAGGTCGTGGTCGACGGCGGTGGAGACGTCCGCGAAGATCGCGGCGGTGCCGCCCACATGGGCTTCGGTGCCTGCGGGTGTGTGGCGGGCGACGGCGTCGCGGACGGGTCCCGCCACCAGGTGTCGGGCCTGCGCGCTCTGCGAGTCCACGGTGAGGTACAGGTCGATCCGGGCGGCGGTGCGGTCGTCGTTGAGGACGGTCCTGCCGACCTGCCCGACACCCTTGACCTCGCCGAGGGCCTTGGGCAGGGCCTGGACCCGCCCGGCGCTGAGAGCCCGGTGGTCCGTGGCCTCGACGTAGACGGTGGCCGGGTCGGACACCCCGGCGGGCAGGGCGCGGGTGATCTCGGCGGAGGTGACGGCGGCCGCCGTCTTGTGAGTTCCGCCTGTCTGCCCGAAGTCCATCCGGATGCCCAGCAGCCCCGCTGTCAGCGCGCCGAGCAGAGCGAGGCTGGCCAAAATGGCGGTCAGCGGGCGGCGGGCGACGAAGTCGCCCAGGCGCGCGGTCGCGCCAGGGCGGGGCTCGCGCTTCAGGGCGCGGGACGGCCAGAACATCTTGCGTCCGGTGGCGGCGAGAAGCGCCGGCATCAGGGTGAGGCTGGCCAGCAGCATCACGAGCACCGATACGGCGACGGCGGGGCCGAGCACCCGGAACTGGCCGAAGGTCGCGACTCCGAGCGTCGCGAAGGCGGCCACGATGGTCAGGGCGGCCGAGGCGATCGCGGTTCCGACGCGGGCGCTGACCTCGCCGGCCACGGTACGGGCCGGCAGGTCCGGGCATGCCCTCAACTGTTCGCGGAAGCGGAAGAGGAGGAAGAGGAAGTAGTCGACGCCGATGCCGATCAGTACGACGCCGATGATGCTCGGCGTGCCGAGGTCGAGCTTGATTCCGGTGAGCATCGCGACGCCGACGACGGCTCCCGCCGCCGCGCCGCCGACAAGGGCGACCGCGAGGAGCGGCACGAAGGCCGCGAGCACGCTGCGGAACACCAGAATGTTGATCAGCACGATCAGGCCGATCATGAGAACCCCGACGACCGTCGTGGTCGTCTTCTCGGCGTCGGCGGTGTCGACCTGGTCGGCCAGACCACCGGTGAACCCGGTTCGCATGCCCTCCTCGGCGAACGCCTGCCGACTCCCATCGCGGACGGCACGGTAGAGGTTCTGCAGCCCCGGATCCGCCGAGTTGCCCGCCAGTTCCACGGACAGCAGTTCGAAGCTGCGGTCGGGCGCGACCATGGCGGGGCTGACCCTGGGCGTCTGGGAGTAGTCCTTGGCCAGGAAGGAGGGCCCGTTATCGTCGGACTTGGGCATCTTCACGTGCCGGTGGCCCAGCCGCTCGGCGACGGCACCGATCGTGCGCTGGTCCGGTCCGGTGAGGGGCTTGCCGTCGGTGCGGGCCACGAGCACGGTGACCACGTTGGCATCGGGATCGGCTCCGAAGCGGTCCTTGGCGATCTTCAGCGCGGCGGCGGAGTCGTAGGTCGCCGGCAGGAAGTCCCCGGTCTGGCTCTGAGTGACGCGGAACAACAGCGTCTGGCTGAGCCCGCTGAGCAAGATGCCCACCACCGCCCACAGGGCGATGACCTTCCATGGGTTCCGGGTGGAGAACCCGGTCAGGGCTCGGATCACGTTGTCCTCCGGCAGTGGGTGGAGCGCCGCGTTTGCGGCCGGTCTCCAGCTCATCAGCGGGAAACGCCAAAATCGTCCGAGCGCCGGACGAGAAGGGGTGTGGGAGCGGGGTCCGGGCCGCGATGCCGACCAGGACCCTGGTCCCATGCCGGGCCGGCCCGAGGTCCCGGGGTTGGGCCGGGGGAAGCCGATGGGAAACTAGTGCCCCGAAAGGCAACATTTGCCCGGCGGACGAACGTTGCCTGCCCGGGCACTGAAACACGTCATGCCGGTGGTCGTGGGGCACCGGCGGCATTCGAGGAGGACCGTCATGCCGACACAGGGGCCTGCGCCCGGGGCACCCGAAAGCCGGCCGGGCGGTGAGCTGCTGCCGTGGACACGTAACGACGCCCTGGTAGCGGTCGGAGCGGTGGCGGTGGACCTGATCAGCTTCGCCCTCGGCATCCAGGCCACCCTGGGGTACGTCCCCGCTGTCGGGTGCGTCCTCCTGGCCGTGCCCGCTCTGCCCCTGCTCCTCCGGCGCCGCGCCCCGGTTCTGGTGCTCGCGGCGGTCCTCCTGATCGGGCTGGTGCTGAACCTGAGCGTGCCGATGCCACAGCACTTCAACGCCACGCTGGTGGTGGCGCTCTACACGGTCGTACGCTCGCGGAGCCTCGCCGTGACGGCGGCGGCGTCGCTCGCCGCGATCGTGCTGCCGCTGGTGGCGCAGACTTCATGGCCGCGCCCGACGATCGCCGACGTGGTGGCCACCGTGTCCGCCGTCGTGCTGGTGGTGGCGGCCGCGACCGTGATGAACCGCTGGCACCGGGACAACGAGACCAAACGGCAGTTGCTCGCCGACCAGGCGGTGGCCACCGAACGGCGGCGCATCGCACGGGAGTTGCACGACATCGTGGCGCACCACATCACCACCATGCAGCTGATGGCCGGGGGCGCGCGGGCCAACCTGGCCGCCGATCCCGAGCAGGCCAGACAGGCTCTGATGACGCTGGAGGGGTCCGGCCGGATGGCACTGCGCGAGATGCGCCAACTCCTGGACGTCCTGCGGGCCGGAGACGAGGCGGAGGAGGAACCGACCGCCCCGCAACCGGGCATCGCGGACCTGGAACGTCTCGTCACCGAGTCCTGCCGGTCCGGGGTACCCACCGCGCTCGATGTGCGGGGCGAGCCGCGCACGGTGCCGTCGAGTATCGGGCTGACCGTGTTCCGAGTCGTGCAGGAAGCGCTGACGAACGCGCGCAAGTACGCTGGCGGGGCGCCAGCAGCCGTACGGCTGACGTACGGGCTGGACGACGTGACGGTGGAGGTGTCGGACGACGGTCCGGGCGAAGGCTTCGCCGGGGGGTCGGGATACGGTCTTGTCGGGATGCGGGAGCGTGTCGTGCTGCACGGGGGAACGCTGGAGGCGGGTCCGTTGGACGAGGGCGGGTTCCGGGTGTGGGCCCGGCTGCCGCTGCCCGTCACCGAGGGGGCACTGCGATGAAGGAGACGGCGCACACGGAACCGATCAGGGTTCTGATCGCCGACGACCAGCCGCTGGTGCGCCGGGGACTGGCGCTGATCCTCACGCCGGATCCCGCCTTCGAGGTGGTCGGCGAAGCCGAGGACGGCGCGCAGGCGGTGACGCTGGCGCACCGGCTCCGGCCCGATGTCGTCGTGATGGACATCCGCATGCCCGTGCTGGACGGCGTCGCCGCGACCGACCGTCTCACCCGGGAA
This sequence comes from Streptomyces sp. NPDC001020, assembly GCF_053599115.1. Classification (NCBI taxonomy): domain Bacteria; kingdom Bacillati; phylum Actinomycetota; class Actinomycetes; order Kitasatosporales; family Streptomycetaceae; genus Streptomyces; species Streptomyces sp. NPDC001020. Next base: position 37,486 of record NZ_JBSFLQ010000015.1, read on the forward strand.
CTGCCGGGCTGCCGGGTGCTGGCACTGAGTACCTTCGACATGGACGAGTACGTGGTGGCGGCACTGCGCGCGGGCGCCTCCGGTTTCCTGCCCAAGGACATATCCCCGGAGGAACTGGTCACGGCCGTAAGGGTCGTGCACACCGGGGAAGCCGCCGTCGCGCCCCGGCTGCTGACCCGGCTGATCTCCACCTACGTCAGGGCCCCGCAGCCCCCCGATCCGCCCTCCGCGCACCCGGACCTGCTCACGCCGCGTGAGCTCGAGGTGTGGCGGCTGATGGCCACGGGCCTGGACAACACGGAGATCGCGAGTGCGATGGACATCAGCGTCTCGACCGTGAAGAACCACATCACCAGCCTCTTCGGAAAGCTGGACGTCCGCGACCGGGCGCAGGCGGTGATCGTCGCGTACGAGACCGGGCTCGTCGCGGTGGGACAGCGCGGTCGGTGATGACGGCGGACGGAATCGCCCCCGAGCCCGGGAACACCGCGGCCGTGCCCGGCGTTGGTCCCCTTCGACAGAACGGAGGCGGATCAGGTGCACGGTGAGTACAAGGTCCCGGGCGGCAAGCTCGTCGTCGTGGACGTGGAGGTCGAGGAAGGCGCGCTGCGGCACGTGCGTGTGGCGGGCGACTTCTTCCTCGAACCGGACGAGGCGCTCGACGCCGTGAACCGCGCGCTGGAGGGGGCCCCGGCGGACACCGACGCCGCGGGCCTGGCCGCCAGGATCGACGCGGCCCTTCCCGAGGGCACCGTGATGTACGGGCTGACCTCGGAGGGCGTCGGGATCGCCGTGCGCCGGGCCCTCGCGCACGCCACCGACTGGACCGACTACGACTGGCAGCTCATCCACGAGGGCCCCCAACCACCGGCCCTGCACATGGCCCTGGACGAGGTACTGACCGCCGAGGTCGCCGCCGGACGGCGCCCGCCCACGCTCCGCGTGTGGGAGTGGGGCGCCCCTGCCGTGATCATCGGCAGCTTCCAGTCGCTGCGCAACGAGGTGGATCAGGAGGGCGCGGCACGCCACGGCATCCAGGTCGTGCGCCGGATCTCCGGGGGCGGCGCCATGTTCGTGGAGCCCGGCAACACGATCACCTATTCGCTGTCGGTGCCCGAGGCGCTCGTGCACGGACTGTCCTTCCAGGACAGTTACGCGTATCTCGACGACTGGGTGCTGGGTGCGCTGGGCGACATGGGGATCAAGGCCTGGTACCAGCCGCTGAACGACATCGCCACGGAGAACGGGAAGATCGCGGGCGCCGCCCAGAAACGGATCGTGGGACCGGGTGGCGGGCCCGGTGCCGTCCTGCACCATGTGACCATGTCGTACGACATCGACGCCGACAAGATGCTCGAAGTCCTGCGCATCGGGCGGGAGAAGCTGTCCGACAAGGGCACCAAGAGCGCGAAGAAGCGGGTCGATCCGCTGCGCCGGCAGACCGGGCTGGCGCGCGAGGCCGTCATCGGGCGGATGATCGAGTCGTTCCGCGGCCGGTACGGCCTCGCGGACGGCAAGGTGACGGACGCGGAAGTGGCCCGCGCGCAGGAGCTGGCGCGGATGAAGTTCGGCTCGCAGGAGTGGACGGCCCGCGTGCCGTAGGGAGTCCTATGACGCTGGCGTACGATGCACCGTGCGGGTTCCTCCACACCATCCCTCATCGAGAAGTGCGCCGTGCGTTCTCTTCCTCTGCCGCTCGCTCTGAGCGTGCGTCTGCTGCCGGTTGTCGTGCTCGCCGTGTCGGGCTGGGCTCTGTCGTCGGGGTCGCCCGCCGCGGCCCCGGCCACCGACGACAAGTCGCCGCAGGAGTCCCGGAACACCCAGGCCGACCCCGCTCCGTCGGCGCCGGCCGCCTCCAAGACGTACACCACCGCGCCGGCACCGTGCTCCAGCCTGCCGAAGCAGACGATCACGTCTCTGGTCCCTGGCGCCAAGCCGGCCGGGCAGGAGATCCCCTCGACGGACAAGTCGCGGCGGCGCACCTGTTCCTGGAACGCGCTCAAGGGCTACGACTACCGCTGGCTCGACGTGTCCTTCGAGATCATGGGCTCCGATGCGCAGGCGCAGCAGTCCTACCAGGAGCGCACCTCGAAGCAGAGCGGCGGAGGGGCCGTGCCCGGTCTCGGTGACACGGCCTACTCCGTCGTGAACCTCACCACCAAGGACAAGCAGGAGACCCGCGAGGGGGTGGTGCTGGTGCGCGCGTCCAACGCGCTGGTGATCGTCACCTACAACGGCAGTGACTTCGAGACCAAGAAGGCACCCGGTACGGACGAAATCAACAAGGGCGCCATCAAAGCCGCCAGGAGTGCGATGACCGCGCTCGAGGGCAGCCGCAAGAACTGACCCGGGCGGTCAGAGCGTCGCCCTCTCCCGGCCGCGCAGCAGCATAAGCGCCACGTACACCACCATCGACGTGCCCAGGCCCACCGCCCAGCCGTAGTCGGCCAGCGGCTTGAGGGCGGGTATGGGGCGGCCGTCGATCAGCGGGTGGAAGTCCGCACCGCCGATGGCGAGTACCCCGCCCACCACGAAGGCCGCGACGGCCCGCCAGTTCCAGCCGCCCTCGTACCAGTAACGGCCGCCCGTGCGGTACAGGTCGGCGAGGTCGAGCCGGCCGCGGCGCAGGATCCAGTAGTCGGCGATGAGGATGCCGGCCACCGTGCCGAGCAGGCCTCCCACCAGGCCGAGCCAGGTGAAGATGTAGCCCTGCGGGTCGGAGTACAGCTTCCACGGGAAGATCAGCACGGCCAGGACGGAGGTGATCAGGGCTCCCGCGCGGAAACTGATCTTCCTGGGCGCGACATTGGAGAAGTCGAACGCCGGCGAGACCAGGTTGGCCGCGATGTTCACGGACAGGGTCGCCACCAGCACGGTGACCAGCGCGTAGAGCAGGCCGACCGTGTTGTCCGTCTTGGCGGCGAGCTGAACCGGGTCCCAGACCGGCTCGCCGTACACGGCCTGGGAGCCGGAGGTGACCAGCACCGACAGGAACGCGAACAGGGTCATCGTGGTCGGCAGGCCCAGGGCCTGGCCCCAGGTCTGGGCCCGCTGGCTTCTTCCGTAGCGGGTGAAGTCCGGGATGTTCAGCGCCAGCGTGGACCAGAAACCGATCATGCCCATGAGCGAGGGCGCGAACAGCTTCCAGAAGTCGGCGCCCCAGCCCAGCTTGGAGGGCTGGTCGAACAGCGGGCCGAGGCCGCCGGCCTTGTCACTCATCCACCACAGCATCACGAAGGCGCCGACGAGCACGAAGGGCGCCGCCCAGTTCTCGAAGCGGCGGATGGTCTCCATGCCCCGGTAGATGATGGCGACCTGGATCGCCCAGAAGATCGCGAAGGACAGCCACATGGTCCAGGCGTAGCCGCCGACCTTGGAGGCGTTCGCCCAACTGTCGCCGATGAGCTTCCCGGCGAGGAAGTAGATCGCCTCGCCGCCGATCCAGGTCTGGATGCCGAACCAGCCACAGGCCACCAACGCCCGTACGATCGCTGGCAGGTTGGCGCCGCGCACACCGAAGGAGGCGCGGACGAAGACCGGGAAGGGGATGCCGTACTTGGGCCCCGCGTGCCCGGTGAGCAGCATCGGCACCAGCACGATCAGATTGGCCAGGGCGATGACGAACACCGCCTGCTTCCAGTCCATGCCGACGGCGATCAGACCGGAGGCCAGGGTCCAGGAGGCCGTGTTGTGGGCCATACCGACCCAGAGCGCCGAGAAGTTGTAGGTGGTCCAGGTGCGCTTGCTGACGGGGACCGGGAGCAGGTCCTCGTTGGCGTACGGGCCGCTCGGCGGAGGGGAACCCGGGGCGATCTCCACGCGCCCGTCGGGGAGGGTGACCTGTATGGATGGTGGTGGGGCCGTGGAAGCGGTGTCGGTCATGGCAGGCCAATCGTGAGGCGGGGAGGGAAAGGCCATGCGGGTGGGGCCGATGGCAGGTGCGCGGGTAGCGCCCTGGGCCCCCTTCCCGGGGCAAAGGGAAGGGGACGAGTGATGGAACGGGGTCCGAAGGCCCCTGTGTGCACTAGCCGTTGACGGCCGGGATGACCCGCGTCCCGTACGCGTCGATGACGGCTTCCTGTGCGTCGTGCATGTCGTAGAGCGCGAACTGGTCGACGCCCAGGTCACGCAGTGCGGTGAGTTTCTCGACGTGTTTCTCGACGGGACCGATGAGGCAGAACCGGTCGACGATGTCGTCGGGCACGAACTCGGTGTCGGGGTTGCCGCTGCGCCCGTGGTGCGCGTAGTCGTAGCCCTCACGGGCCTTGATGTAGTCGGTGAGTTCGGCGGGAACGGCGGCGGACTGCTCTCCGTACTTGGTGACGAGGTCAGCGACGTGGTTTCCGACCATGCCGCCGAACCAGCGGCACTGCTCCCGTGCGTGGGCGAGCGCCTCGGGCGAGTCGTCCTCGGTGACGTACGCCGGGGCGGCGACGCAGATCTTCACCTCGGACGGGTCACGGCCGGCGGCCACGGCCGCGTCTTTGACCGCCTTGACCATGTACTCGGTCAGATACAGGTCGGCGAGCTGAAGGATGAAGCCGTCGGCCTCCTCGCCGGTCATCTTCAGGGCCTTGGGTCCGTACGCGGCCATCCAGACGGGGAGTTGAGCGCCCGGCTTGACCCAGGGGAACCTGACGACCGTCCCACCGAGGTCGGCCTCCTGTCCGCTCCCCAGCGCCCGGATGACCTTCATGGCCTCGCTGATGCGGGCCAGTGTGTTCGGTTTGCGGCCGGCGACGCGCATCGCCGAGTCACCGCGACCGATGCCGCACACCGTACGGTTGCCGAACATGTCGTTGAGCGTGGCGAACGTGGAGGCCGTGACCTCCCAGGTGCGGGTGCCCGGGTTCGTCACCATCGGGCCGACCGTCAGCTTCTCGGTGTTCGCCAGGATCTGGCTGTAGATGACGAAGGGTTCCTGCCACAGCACGCAGGAGTCGAAGGTCCAGCCGTAGCGGAAACCGTTGCGCTCGGCGCGCTTCATCAGGCTGATGACCCGCGAGGCGGGCGGGTCGGTCTGCAGGACGAGTCCGAAGTCCATGGGCACCGCTCCTAGTTGAGGTACTGGCAGGTGGAGCGGGGGGTGTAGACGCCGTGGCCCGCGCGCCCGGTGTACTCCCGCTCGGTGATGACCATCTCGCCGCGTGAGAGGACCGTCTCGACCCGCCCGGTCGTGCGCTTGCCCTCGTACGCCGAGTAGTCGACGTTCATGTGATGCGTCCCGGCGGACATGACCTGCTCGGCGTGTGGGTCGTAGATGACGATGTCGGCGTCCGCGCCGGGGGCGATGGTGCCCTTCTTCGGGTACATGCCGAACATCCGGGCCGGGGTTGCGCAGGCGATCTCGATCCAGCGGCGGCGCGAGATGTGCCCGTCGACGACGGCCTGGTGGAGCAGGTCCATACGGTTCTCGACGCCCGGCAGACCGTTGGGGATCTTCGAGAAGTCGCCCCGGCCCAGCTCCTTCTGACCCACGAAACAGAAGGGGCAGTGGTCGGTGGAGACCACCTGGAGGTCGTTGGTGCGCAGCCCCCTCCACAGCGCGGCCTGGTGCTCCTTGGGCCGCAGCGGCGTCGAGCAGACGTACTTGGAGCCCTCGAAGTCCGGCTCGGCAAGGTTGTCGGTGGACAGGAAGAGATACTGGGGGCAGGTCTCGCCGAAGACGTTGAGCCCCTCGTCGCGGGCCCTGGCCAGCTCGGCGACCGCCTCCTGCGCGGAGACGTGCACGACGTACAGCGGGGCCCCCGCGACCTGGGCGAGCCTGATGGCGCGGTGGGTGGCCTCGGCCTCCAGGAGGGCCTTGCGGACCTCACCGTGGTAGCGCGGATCGGTCTCACCGCGGGCCAGCGCCTGCTCGACCAGCACGTCGATCGCGATGCCGTTCTCGGCGTGCATCATGATCAGGCCGCCGTTCTCGGCGGAGCGCTGCATGGCGCGCAGGATCTGGCCGTCGTCGCTGTAGAAGACGCCGGGGTAGGCCATGAACTGCTTGAAGGAGGTGACGCCCTCCTCGACCAACAGGTCCATCTCCTTGAGCGTCTCCTGGTTGACGTCGGAGACGATCATGTGGAAGGCGTAGTCGATCGCGCAGTTGCCCTCCGCCTTGGCGTGCCAGGTGTCCAGGCCCTCGCGCAGGGTGTGTCCCACGCTCTGCACGGCGAAGTCGACGATCGTGGTCGTCCCGCCCCAGGCGGCGGCACGGGTACCGGTTTCGAAGGTGTCGGAGGCGAAGGTGCCGCCGAACGGCAACTCCATATGGGTGTGGGCGTCGACACCGCCCGGGATCACGTACTTGCCGGTGGCGTCTATGGTCCTCCCCCACCCTTCGTGCGGGGGTGCCCCCATCTCGCTTCGCTCGGCTGTGAAGGCCGCGGCCGCCGGTGTGCCGGACGCGGCGAGGGCGGCGATGCGGCCGTCCTCGATCAGGACGTCGGCGTGGATCTCGTCGGACGCGGTGATGACGAGACCACCGCGGATGACAGTACGGCTGCTCATGCGTTCACGCTCCGCTGGGTTGTGGTCGAAAGTGTCGGTCGTCTGTGGCTGGTCACGCAGTTCCCCGCGCCCCTGCAAGGGCTTCGCCCTTTTGCGGGGCGCGGGGCCACTCTGTCTACGGCGCGGTCAGTGGCGTGTACGCGCCCGGCGCGCGGTCCCGGTAGAACTGCCACCGGTCGCGTACCTCGCGCAGCTTGGCCATGTCCAGGTCGCGGACGACGAGTTCGCTTTCCTTGTCGCTCGCCACCTCGCCGACGAACTGCGCCTCCGGGTCCACGAAGTACGAGGTGCCGTAGAAGTCGTTGTCGCCCAACTCCTCGACGCCCACGCGGTTGATCGCACCCACGAAGTACTCGTTGGCGACGGCCGCCGCCGGCTGCTCCAGTTGCCACAGATAGGCGGACAGGCCACGCGAGGTGGCAGACGGGTTGAAGACGATCTCCGCGCCGACGAGGCCGAGGGCCCGCCAGCCCTCCGGGAAGTGGCGGTCGTAGCAGATGTAGACGCCGATCCGACCGACCTTGGTGTCGAAGACGGGCCAACCGCTGTTGCCCGGACGGAAGTAGAACTTCTCCCAGAAGCCCTTCACCTGCGGGATGTGGGTCTTGCGGTACTTGCCGAGGTAGGAGCCGTCCGCGTCGATCACCGCGGCGGTGTTGTAGAGGACGCCGGGCTGCTCCTCCTCGTACATGGGCAGGACGAGCACGATGCCGTGCTCCTTCGCCAGCGCCTGGAAGCGCTTGACGATGGGGCCGTCCGGGATCTGCTCGGCGTACTCGTAGAACGCCGGGTCCTGGACCTGGCAGAAGTACGGCCCGTAGAACAGCTCCTGGAAGCACAGGACTTGGGCGCCCTGGGCGGCCGCGTCGCGAACCGCCTGCTCGTGGACCTGGATCATTGATTCCTTGTCGCCGGTCCAGGCGGTCTGGAAGACGGCGGCACGGACCACTCTGCTCATCGGGACCTCCGGTCGCTCGGGTGAGAGCCTGGCTGCGATCCAGCGCCGGGTCAGCCCGTGGCGTCTGGTGCGTACGAACGCAAGGCGCCGGAGCGCTTTCGTGGCGGAGCCACGTGGGCGGTTCGGCAACGCGGCGAGCGTGCGTGCCAGACGCCACGGGCCCGGCGCTGGGTTGTAGCCAGGCTCGGAGCTTAGGAAGTCCGTCGGGCCTGGTTGAGTTGCACTGTGTCACGTCTGCGGGTCGTTGGCGTTCCAGCGTGTCACCCCGGCCCGTGCACATGTGTTCTCCGCTCGTGTCCACGGTGACTCACCCCTGTTGGGCGTCGTGGGCGAGCAGTGCGATGTGCACGGAAGCCGCCTGTTCGAAGTCGTCGAGGTCGACTCCGAGACGGGCCTGGATGGCCTCCAGGCGGCGGTAGAGGGCGGGCCGGCTGACGTGGTGGAGCTGGGCGGTGCGGGACTTGTTGCGGCCGGTGGCGAGGTAGGTCCGCAACACGGCCAACAGGTCCGGCTCCGCGCCGGGCCCGCACAGCAGCCCGTCCAGCTCGCGTTCGGCGAACGACTGGACATGCGGGTTGTCGCGCAGCAGCCGGACCAGACCACGCAGATGGACGTCCTTGAGGCGTACGACGGCCGGCAGGTTGAGCGCGGCGGTGTGTTCGGCGACGGCGTCGGCCACGTGCCGGGCCTCGCGCAGCCCGGCGGGCACGTCCTCCCAGGCGGTGCGCGCGCCGGCGGCCGCGACGACCGGCGCGCCCGCCGTCGACTCCGTCCGCAGCCGGGTGGCGAAGTGCGCGGCCAGCGCCCCGGCGTCCTGGTCTCGGGCAAGGCTGAGCAGCACGGCGGTTGCCCCGTCGGCCAGTTCGGCGACGAGTCCGGGCAGCCCCAGCAGGCGCAGGACGCGGTCGAGGGTGACCGGGTCGCCGTCGCGTACGACGAGGGGCACGAAGGTACGGCGGTTGACGGGCAGCCCGGCAGCGCGTGCTCGCGGCAGCAGTTGGCGGGCCGGTACGACCCCTGAGACGAGGTCGGTCAGCAGGCTCTGCGCGGACTGCTCCTCCCAGGACTGCATCGCGCCGCCGAGCATGCGGTGCAGGACGAGGGCCTCGGCGGCACGCTCGGCCAGCAGGCGCCCGACGGGACTGTCACCGCGGTAGCCGCACAGCACGATCCGGCCCCAGTGCTCGCCACGTCCGCCCAGTTCGGCACGGACCCAGCCGTCGCCCTCGCCGCCGCCCGCCTGCCGGGCGATGCGCTCCCAGTCGCGCAGCACGTCGTCGACCGCGGACCGCTCCCCCGCCGTGGCGAGCACGCGGTGGGCGAGGTTGGTGAGGATCACGGGACAGCCGGTGTGCACGGCGATCTCGTCGAGCAGCCGCTGGAGCGGAGCGCCCGCGGTGATGATCCCGGTCAGGGCCGTGCGCACGGACTCCGACAGGCTCACGGTCGCGAACTTCCGCCGTACGAGTCGGCACTGGACCTCCTCCGTCAACTCGGCGAAGGGGAAGGGCCGGTGCATGACCACCATGGGCAGCCCGCAGCGCTCGGCGGCCCGGCGCATCACGTCGGGCGGCGCCGGGAAGGCGCGACCGAGTCCGAGGACGACGGCCGCGGCCTCCGCGCGGTGCAGGGACCGGATGTACTCGGCCTGCTTCTCCTCGTCGCCGGCCAGCAGCACCCCGGTGGTGAGGACCATCTCGCCGCCGCTGAGCATCACGCCGACGTCGGCGGCCTCGGCGACGTGCACCCAGCGCACGGGCCGGTCGAGGTGCCCCGCCCCGGCCACCACCTCGGGCTCTCCTGCGAGCACCCGGTCCAGCGTGAGGACCTGGCGTACCGACAGGGCGGGTTCCAAGGCGGTGGTCATGGCGATGTTCCCTTGCTCGGGTCAGTGACGAGGGCTCCTCATGACGGGTCGAGGCGTCACTGGACGCTTCTGAGGGCACGCTCGAGGATCGCGGCGCCCTCCTCGGCCTCCGCGACGGTGAGCGTGAGCGGCGGGGCGATGCGCAGGGCGCTGGTGTTGTGCCCGCCGCCCTTGCCGATCAGCAGCCCTTCCGCACGGGCGGCCTCGAGCACGGCGGACGCCGCTTCCGGGTGGGCCTCGTCCGTGCCGGGACGCACCAGTTCGACGCCGATCATCAGGCCCCGCCCCCGCACCTCCCGTACGACCGGAAGCTGCGCGGCGACGGCTCGCAGCCGTTCGATGAGCAGTCCGCCGACGCGCCGGGCGTTGCCCTGAAGGTCGTGTTCCACGAGGTAGGTGAGGTTGGCGAGGCCTGCCGCCATCGTGATCTGTGTTCCGCCGAAGGTCGAGATGCTGTTGGCGTCCAGGCAGTTCATGATGTCGGCTCGGGCGACGACACCACCGATGGACATGCCGTTACCGATGCCCTTGGCGAAGGTCAGGATGTCGGGAGGGCCCGAGGCGGCGTGTGCCTGCCAGCCCCAGAAGTGGTCGCCGGTGCGGCCCCAGCCCGTCTGTACCTCGTCCGCGATCCACAGGATGCCGTGCTCCCGCAGCACCTCGAGGAAGGCCGCGTACAGCCCGTCGGGCGGCGAGGTGAAGCCGCCGACGCCCTGGATGGGCTCGGCGATCAGCGCCGCCGGCGGGCGGGTGTGCCCGAGCAGGTCCTTGAGGTCCTCGACGCACGCCGTGATGAAGTCGGTGTCGTCCAGGTGGGCGAACGGGCCCCGGGTGCGGACACCGCCGTGGACGTACAGGGTCTGCAGGGGTGACAGGGAGGTCGGGGACCAGCCGCGGTTGCCGGTGATACCGACCGCGCTGAACGAGCGGCCGTGGTAGCTGTTGCGCATCGCCAGGATCTGGTTGCTGCTCCGGTACGTCGTCGCCAGCAGCAGCGCGGTGTCGTTGGCCTCGGTGCCGGACGTGGTGAAGAAGACGCGGGCGTCCGGGATGCCGCTCAACCGGGCGATCCGTTCGGCGAGTTCGACCATCGGCCGGTTGAGGTAGAGGGTCGAGGTGTGCAGGATCCGGCCGGCCTGCTCGGTCACCGCCTTGGTGACCTCGGGCAGGGCGTGTGCGGTCATCGTGGTGAGGATCCCGCCGAAGAAGTCCAGGTACTTCTTCCCGTCGGCGTCCCAGACGTGGCGGCCCTCGCCATGGGTGATCTCGAGGGGGTCCTCGTAGTACAGGGCGAGCCAGTCGGGCAGGACGGTCCGGTGGCGGGCGTACAGGTCGGTCACGGCTTCACCAGTCCTTCGTACGCGTCGGGGCGGCGGTCACGGTAGAACGCCCACTGCTGCCGCACTTCTTCGATGACATCGAAGTCGAGGTCACGGACGAGGAGTTCGTCGTCCTTGTCGTCGGCCACCTCCCCCACGAACTGCCCGCGGGGGTCGACGAAGTAGCTTGTGCCGTAGAAGTCGTTGTCGCCGTACTCCTCCCGGCCCACGCGGTTGATCGCGGCGACGAAGTACTCGTTGGCGACGGCGGCAGCGGGCTGTTCCAGCTGCCAGAGGTAGGCGGACAGGCCGCGCGAGGTGGCCGATGGGTTGTAGACCAACTGTGCGCCGTTGAGTCCCAGTTGTCGCCAGCCTTCCGGGAAGTGGCGGTCGTAGCAGATGTAGACGCCGACCCTGCCGACCGCGGTGTCGAAGACGGGCCACCCCAGGTTGCCCGGTTTGAAGTAGTACTTCTCCCAGAACCCCTTGAGCTGGGGGATGTGGTGCTTGCGGTACTTGCCGAGGTAGGTGCCGTCGGCGTCGATCACGGCGGCGGTGTTGTAGTAGAAGCCGGACTGCTCGACCTCGAAGACGGGGACGACGATCACCATGCCGGTCTCGCGCGCCAGCTCCCGCATCCGGGTGACGGTGGGGCCGTCGGGCACGGGCTCGGCCCAGCGATAGTGCTCGGGCTCCTGGACCTGACAGAAGTAGGGGGCGTTGAAGACTTCCTGGAAGCCGATGATCCTCGCGCCCTGCCGGGCCGCCTCGCGGGCATGCTCCACATGCTTGGCGATCATGGATTCGCTGTCGCCGGTCCAGGTCGCCTGGACCAGCGCGGCGCGTACGACGTGGGCCATGGTGCCGCTCCTTTGCCTGGTGTCCCGATGGGGACGTCAGAGAGCCTCTACACCCGTAGACGTAGACACGGCTTGAACGTAAGCCTCCAGGACGACCTTGCCAAGACCATCGTCGGCAACCCGCGGAGTGGATCATGATTCGCACCCCTGTGGACGAGTGGCCGGAGTGTCGGCGGGCCGCTCAGGCGGTGGATCCGTCGGCCTCAGGGCGTGGGCGGGACCCGCTTCGGCTCGCGGGACGGCCCGGGCCGAAGGCCTTCGCGAGCTGGTCGAGCAGGGGCCCTGCGGACGGGTGTGGATCGCGACGCGGTGTGATCGTGTAGATGCCGCGGGTCGGGGGATCGACGAGGGGCACTGTGGTGATGTCGGAGCGCAGCGCGCAAGCCAGCACCCCGGGGATCAGTGCGATGGCGTGGCCGGCGGCGACCAGCGCAGTCTTGCCGGGCAGATCGGTCGCGGTGACGTCGATACGGACGGTGACACCTGCGCGGGCGGCTTGCTGCCGCAGCAGCGTCGCCGAGCCCTCGTTGTCCTCCACCCAGCTCTGGTCGGCCAGCGCCTGAATGCGCACCGGGCCGGGCCCGGCGCGTGGATGGTCGGCTGGCAGCACGACGACCATCTCGTCCATGCCCAGGAACCGTCGTTCAAGACGCGGGTCGTTGGGTAGCCCCGGGGGCGCGTCGGTGACGACGGCGATGTCGAGGTCGCCGGAGACCACCCGGTCGTGCAGTTCCAGGCTCAGCCCTGGCGACAGGCTCCACCGGACGGGTCCGGCCGTGTCCAGCAGGCGGCGGATCGCCACGGGCACGATCCCGGCGGCCAGGGACGGCGTGGCACCGACGACCAGCGGCCGGCCGAGCGCCCCGTCACGAACGTCCCGTACGGCACGAACGGCCCGGTCTGCCTCGGTGAGTGCGGCCAGGGCGTGCTGACGGAACACCTCTCCGGCAGGCGTCGGACGGACGCCACGCACATACCGCTGCACCAGCGACACCCCCAACTGGCGCTCCAGTCCCGCGATCTGCCGCGAAACCGCCGACTGCGTGTAGCCGAGTTCGGCGGCCGCCGCCGACAACGACCCGAGCCGGCACACCGTTATGAACGTCCGCCATGTGGTGAGCACCATGTCCCGAGTATGCCTGTGGGTATGCGGAGTTCGCAGGGCGAACCTGCGAGATCTGCGCTTGTCGCAACCCTCGCGGTGCCCGACTCTGGGACGCATGAACGAACCGCACTCCATCGCCGTCCTCGGCTTGGGCCGCATGGGCGCCGCTCTGGCGACACGACTCGCCGACCACGACTGGAACGTCGTCGGCTGGACACGGTCCGGGCGCCCGACCGGCGCCGTCGAGACGACCGACGACCCGAACGACGCCGTGGCCAAGGCCGACATCGTGCTCCTGGCACTGTTCGACGGCCGGGCATGCCTGCAGATCGTCGACCGGGTCCGCGACTCGCTGCGACCGGACACGATCGTGCTGAACACCAGCACCGTCGCCCCCGCCGCGGCCGCGACGCTGGCCCGGCGGCTGGGCCCGGCGTACGTCCACGCGCCCGTGCTCGGGTCCGTACCGGCTGTCGCCGCCGGTGCCCTGCGGATTCTCGCCGCCGGCGGCCAGGACGCACTCGATCGGGCCCGACCGGTGCTGGACGCGCTCGGCACCGTGCGGCACGTCGACGACGCAGCCACCGCCGCGGCGCTCAAGCTCGTCGCCAACAGCAGCCTCGCCGGTGCCGTCCTCACACTGCGCGACTCACTGCGGCAGGCCGACGCCCTGGGCCTGTCCCGTGCCCAGGTGCTGGACATCCTCGAACTCGGCCAGCTCGGCGGGCTCGTCGCCCGCAAGCGCCCCTTCCTGGACAGCCGGTCGGCCCCGGCAGAAGCCACGGCCGAGTTCACGATCGGCGCGCTGGCCAAGGACATGGCACTGCTGGCCTCCGCGTCGAACAGCCCGCTGCGCAGCGCGGCCGAACTGGCCGGCACCCCCGCCGACCCCGAGGCCGACATCGCCGTGGCCGCCACGGTCCCCGCTGTGGGTGACGCCGTGCTTGAACCGCTGCGTGCCTACGTCCGCGGACACGCCACCGGCGACCCCACCCACTTCCGCGACGCGTTCCTGCCCACCGCCCACATCGAGGGAGTCCGGGACGACGCATTCGTGTCATGGCGTCTGGACGAGTACTGCGCACTCTTCAGCGGTCGGCCGGCCGCGGACGAACCGACCCGTTCCCGCCGCCTCGACACCATCGACGTCCACGGCACCGTCGCGACCGCGTCCATGACGCTCTGGCACGGCGCGGACACCTTCACCGACATCTTCCTGCTGGTCCGGGTCGACGGCAGGTGGCGCATCGCCAACAAGGCCTATCACCGAAGCACCTGAGAGGGCCGGACGCGCTGTGCTCCGCGGGAGGGGGCGCGGTCCGTGGGCCCCGTTATCGGACGCCTCCGTGCCGGGATCGCGCCAGGCATGCCCGGCTCACGCCGCGACCGGCGCGCACCGTCCGACGAGTTCGTCCATGGACAGCCCGAGCACCCGCGCCAGCGCCGCGACCGTGAAGAACGCCGGGGTCGGCGCACGCCCGGTCTCGATCTTGCGGAGGGTCTCGGCGGAGATTCCGGCGCTCGCGGCTACTTCCGCCATGCTGCGGGTGCCGCGAGCCTCGCGCAGCAGCCGCCCGAGGCGCTCGCCGCGCTCGTGCTCTTCGGGGGTCAGCGGGGTTCGCACCATGAGCCCATTCTAATACCGGGCCACCCACAGGGCACCGGTATAGTAATTGGAGATCGGCGGTATAGTAATTGGCATGATGGAACTGAAGACGGATGCGTCGATCGACGCGATGTACACGGCCGGGCAGGTCGTCGGCCGGGCCCTCACGGCGGTGCGGGACGCCGCGGGCATGGGTGTCTCCCTGCGCGAACTCGACGAGGTGGCACGCGAGGTACTGCGCGACGCGGGTGCGAGTTCACCGTTCCTCGGCTACCGCCCGTCCTTCGCCACGACCCCCTTCCCCGCGGTCATCTGCGCCTCGGTCAACGACGCGATCGTGCACGGCATCCCGGACGGTTACCGGCTGCGCGACGGCGACCTGGTCTCCATCGACTGCGGCGCCGAACTGGAGGGCTGGGTCGGCGACTCGGCGATCAGCTTCGTCGTGGGCCAGGCGCGGGCCGCCGACCTGCGACTGGTCGAGACCGCGGAGCGGGCCCTCGCGGCGGGCATCGAGGCGGCCGTCGTCGGCAACCGCATCGGGGACATCGCGCACGCGATCGGCTCGGTGTGCAGGGCCGCGGGGTACGGCATCATGGAGGACTACGGCGGGCACGGCGTGGGCCGTCGTATGCACGAGGACCCGCCCGTTCCGAACGAGGGCCGACCGGGCCGCGGCATCCGGCTGCGCCACGGCATGGTCCTGGCCATCGAGCCCATGCTCATCGGGGGCGGCACGGACGGCTACCACACGGCCCCCGACGGCTGGACCCTCCGCACCAACGACGGCTCCCGTGCGGCCCATACGGAACACACGGTGGCGATCACGGAGTCAGGGCCGCGGGTCCTGACGGCGCGGCATTAGGGCGTGTATTGGGCCGTGATCGCATGGTGGTCCGGGTGAGCTCTTTGATCCAGATCATCAAGGCCCAAGGGTGGAGGCCGGCGAGGTAACTGTCCGGGGTCTTGTCGTACCAGGTCTCCTCGATGTAGCTGTGCATCGGCTTCGCTACGCCGCAGTAGGGCAGCCCCGTCACGAGGTCCTGCCACCACACATCAGACCGGGGTTGCGATGCCGATGAGTTTCACGGTCGTAAGGGGTCGATACGGGTGCAGTCGACAAGCAGAGGGAGGCCCACGATGGGCAAAGTGTTCACTCACATGACGATGTCGCTGGATGGGTTCGTTGCAGATCCGAATGACCAGGTCGGGGAACTGTTCGAGTGGTACGAAGCGGGGGAGGTGACCGTGCCTAACCCTAATGAGACCGTTTCGTTCCAGGTCGACGATGCCAGTGCGCAGGCGCTACGAGAGTTGACCGGCAACTGCGGTGCACTCGTCGCCGGCCGACGCCTGTTCGACATTGCTCGTGGTTGGGGTGACAAACACCCGGCAGGCGCTCCCGTCGTCGTGGTCACTCATCGCAAGCCTGAGGACGCCACCACGAAGTGGCCCACAACGACGTTCGTCGATGGAGTTGAGGCCGCGATCACCCGGGCCAGACAAATCGCGGGCGATCAGGACGTCACTATCGCGAGCGCGACGATCACCAGGCAGGCACTCGACCTCGGTCTGGTAGATGAGGTATGTGTCAGCCTCGTGCCAGTGCTGTTCGGCGAGGGGATCCCCTACTTCACGAAGCTGGACCGGGGCCACCAACTCCTCGACGACCCGATCGTCATCCAAGGGCGCCGTGCCCTTCACCTGCGGTACCCAGTCCGACGTTAGCTAGTGCTCGGCTGAGGGGAGGTGCTGGGGTTTCTCGCCCCAGGCTGTCCGCGCAGTCGTGATCCGCGCCGCCGTGCCGCCGACGGCCTTCGACACCCGGCCACGAGGCGTTCCTGAAGGTGCCCCCGGCAGGGGACCGTGCCATCGTGGTCTACGGGCGCCGCGCTCCTAGGGCCTCTCGTCTGGATCCTGTCCGGACAGGTGTACCCCGGGCCCGGTCCGGGCACCCGCGTAGCACCGGTACGTCGATCAGCGGAACGGATTGCCATGACCAGCGGGTTCAACGGTCCGCAGGGCTACGGCTCGGACCCCTTCGCAGAGTTCTTCTCACGTATCTTCGGCGGCGGGCCGCGTCCCGGCCCCCGCCAGATCGATCTCGGACGACTGCTCAGCGAGCCGGCCCGGCAGCTGGTCGCCGGCGCCGCACGGTATGCCGCCGAGCACGGCAGCCGCGACCTCGACACCCAGCACCTGCTGCGCGCGGCGCTGTCCGCCGAACCCACCCGTAGCCTGCTCAGCCGGGCCGGCGCCGACCCCGACTCGATGGCGACGGAGATCGACCAACGCACCGGACCGGCCCAGCACGGTCCGCGTGAGACGCCGCCGCCGTCCTCGCTCACCCTGACGCCCGCCGTCAAGCGTGCCCTGCTGGACGCACACGAACTGGCCCGGGCGAGCGGCGCCGGCTACATCGGCCCGGAGCACGTGCTCACCGCCCTGGCCGCGAACCCCGATTCCGCCGCGGGGCACATCCTGCACTCGGCCCACTTCGCGCCGCCCTCCCTTCCGGCAGAGGCGGGCGAACACGCCCAGGCGCGTCCCGAGCGCCCTCGCCCGCCCTCGACCCCCACCCTGGACAAGTACGGCCGTGATCTGACCGACCTCGCGCGCGAGGGCCGTATCGACCCGGTGATCGGGCGGGACGAGGAGATCGAGCAGACCATCGAGGTGCTCTCCCGCCGCGGTAAGAACAACCCGGTCCTGATCGGCGACGCAGGCGTCGGTAAGACCGCCGTCGTCGAGGGGCTCGCCCAGCGCATCGCCGACGGCGACGTGCCCGACACCCTCCTCGGCCGCCGGGTCGTCGCCCTGGACCTGACCGGCGTGGTCGCCGGCACCCGTTACCGCGGGGACTTCGAGGAGCGGCTCAACAACATCGTCGGCGAGATCCGCGCCCACTCCGGAGAGCTGATCATCTTCATCGACGAGCTGCACACCGTCGTCGGCGCCGGCGGCGGGGGCACCGAGGGCGGGTCCATGGACGCGGGCAACATCCTCAAGCCCGCGCTGGCCCGCGGCGAACTGCACATCGTGGGCGCCACCACACTGGAGGAGTACCGCCGGATCGAGAAGGACGCGGCGCTGGCTCGCCGCTTCCAGCCGATCCTGGTGCCCGAGCCGACCGTCGCGGACGCGATCGAGATCCTGCGCGGGCTGCGCGACCGCTACGAGGCCCACCATCAGGTCCGCTACACCGACGAGGCGCTGGTGGCCGCCGTGGAGCTGTCCGACCGCTACGTCACCGACCGCCATCTGCCGGACAAAGCGATCGACCTGCTCGACCAGGCCGGGGCCCGGGTACGGCTGCGGGCGCGGACGAAGGGCACGGACGTACGCGCCATGGAGCGCGAGGTCGAGCAGCTGACCCGGGACAAGGACCAGGCGGTGGCCGACGAGCAGTACGAGCAGGCCACACAGCTACGGGACCGCATCACCGAGCTCAAGGAGCGGATCGGCCAGGCCGCCGGCGACACCGAGGCCGACGAGGGACAGCACCTGATGGTCACCGCCGAGGCCATCGCCGAGGTGGTGTCCCGGCTCACCGGCATCCCGGTCAGCCGGCTCACCGAGGAGGAGAAGAAGCGGCTGCTCGGCCTGGAGGAGCATCTGCACCAGCGGGTCATCGGGCAGGAGGAGGCGGTCAGCGTGGTCGCCGACGCCGTGATGCGCTCGCGCGCCGGGCTGTCCAGCCCCGACCGGCCGATCGGCAGTTTCCTCTTCCTCGGTCCGACCGGCGTCGGCAAGACGGAGTTGGCACGCGCGCTCGCGGAGGTGCTGTTCGGCAGCGAGGAGCGCATGGTCCGGCTCGACATGAGCGAGTACCAGGAGCGGCACACCGTCAGCCGTCTCGTGGGCGCGCCGCCCGGATACGTCGGTCACGAGGAGGCCGGACAGCTCACCGAGGTCGTACGGCGGCACCCGTACTCGCTGCTGCTGCTTGACGAGGTCGAGAAGGCCCACCCGGACGTCTTCAACATCCTGCTGCAGGTCCTCGACGACGGCCGACTCACCGACGCCCAGGGCCGGACCGTGGACTTCACCAGCACGGTCGTGGTGATGACGAGCAATCTCGGCTCCGAGGCGATCATCCGGCGCGGGGCGGGCATCGGGTTCGGGCCCGGCGGCGCCGAGGCCGACGAGGAGGCGCGGCGCGATCAGATCCTGCGTCCGCTGCGCGAGCACTTCCGGCCCGAGTTCCTCAACCGCATCGACGAGATCGTGGTCTTCCGGCAGCTGACGGCCGAACAACTGCGGCGTATCACGGACCTGATGCTCGACCGGACACGGCGTCGGCTGCAGTCGCAGAACATCGACGTCACGTTCACCGAGGGGGCCGTCGACTGGCTGGCGCAGCGCGGCTTCCAGCCGGAGTACGGTGCCCGGCCGCTGCGCCGCACCATCCAGCGGGAGGTCGACAACCAGCTGTCCAGGCTGCTTCTGGACGGCCGGATCGTGCAGAAGGGCCGGGTCGTGGTGGACGTGGAGGGCGGGCAGCTCGCCTTCCGTACCCAGCCGCCGCCCGCCACCGAGGCGCCGGACGAGGCCGCCGCGCCTGTGGAGCCGGGTGAGGGGGCGGCCCGTCCCGAAGGAAACGGAGGGTGAGTGTTCCGGGCGGCTCCCCCATCGCCCGGAACACTCACGACCGCGCAGTGGTCACACGGTGGGGCCGGACACCGGCGACGCCGTGTCCGGCCCCACCTCAGTGCCGAAGCGCTCCACCACGCCGCCGGTGACCCAGACCCCGCCCTTGACGCCTATGGCCGGGCCCTCGCGATTCTGGATGAGCTCGACCACCCCGGTGCCGCAGAGGTACGTACCCGCCTCGCCGAGCTCAACGCCGGCCGATAGCTGCCGGGCGGATCCGCCGGCTTTCCGCGTGACTATCCGACTCGGTTCTGCCTCGGGGGTCTCATGAGGCCCGCCTCATAGGCGATGATCACCGCCTGGGTGCGGTCCCGGGCGCCGGTCTTCGCCAGGACCGCCGCCACATGCGTCTTCACTGTGGCAGAACCGACTCCCAGTCGCTGAGCGATCTCCGCGTTGGTCAGCCCGGCCGACATCAGCCGCAGCACCTCGCCCTCACGGTCGGTGAGCCGTGCCAGCCAGGGTGGTGGCGCGACGTACTCGCGCGCGTGCTCCTGGGCCAGCGCCCGTACGGCCGACGGGAAGAGCAGGGTGTCGCTGCGGGCGACCAGCCGTACCGACTGGACCAGCGTGTCGGCATCAGCCCGTTTCAGCAGGAAGCCCGCGGCTCCGGCGCGTAGCGCGTCGTAGACGTAGGAGTCGTTCTCGAAGGTGGTGACGACGACGATCCGGGGCGGCTCGGTGAGGGTGGCGAGGATCTGTTCGGTGGCCCGTATGCCGTCGATCTCGGGCATGCGGACGTCCATGAGGACCACGTCGGGGCGCACCTCCCGCGTGACGGACACGGCCTCGGCCCCGGTCGCCGCCTCGCCGACGACCGTCAGACCGGGCTCGGCGGAGAGGATGGCACGCAAGGCGGTGCGGACCATGCGCTCGTCGTCGGCGAGCACGATCCGGATGGGGGGTGAACTGGTCACGCGGGCCCTACCTTTCAAGAGTGGTCGCTCTGGTCATTCGTAAGATCGGAGGGCCCGGGAGGTTCTGGGTATGGCTGTCATGCGGAAGCCGTTGGCAAGGCTCAAAGGACTTGGCCGCCCGGAGCCCCGCGACGACTCGACCGCCAATTGGGAGACGCGACTCCGATCGCTGCTGTAGGACAACGTCGGCGAGGTCGTCTGCGGGATCGAAGTGACGACGAGCTGGCGGAGGGAACGTGCCCGAGGTCTGGGCCGGGGTGGACATCGGCAAGGAACACCACCACTGCGTGGTGATCAACGCGGACGGTGAACGGCTGCTGTCCCGCCGCGTCCTGAACGACGAGACCGAGCTGCTCCAACTCATCGGCGACGTCCTGGGGATATCCACCGACGCGCTGTGGGCCGTCGACCTCAACCACGGCGGCGCCGCGCTGCTGATCCGCCTGCTCCTCAGCCACAGCCAGCCCATGGCCTACCTCACCGGCCTGGCCGTCCACCGAGCCTCGGCCACCTACAAGGGCGAGGGCAAGACCGACGCGAAGGACGCCTTCGTCATCGCCGACCAGGCCCGCGTCCGCCGCGACCTCGGCCTCCTGCGGCCCGGAGACGAGATTGCCGTCGGCCTGCGCACCCTGACCAACCGGCGCCCGGACGTGGTGTTCGACCGCACTCGGCAGATCAACCGCCTTCGCGCTCAACTGCTGGAGATCTTCCCGGCGTTGGAGAGGTCGCTGGACCTGGTCAAGGGGCCCGTGATGCTGCTGACCGGCTACCAGACCCCTGCCGCGATCCGCCGCGCCGGCGCGAAGCGGATCGAGACGTGGCTGAAGAACCGCAAGGTCCGCGGCGCTGCCGCGCTCGCGAAGAAGGCGGTAGAAGCCGCACAAGCCCAGCAGACCGCGCTGCCCGGCGAGACGCTGGCCGCCGCCATGGTGGCCCGCCTCGCGAAGGGGGTGATGGCCCTCGATGAGGAGATCGCCGAGCTCGACGCCCTGATCGAGGCCAAGTTTCGCGAGCATCCGCACGCCGAGGTGATCCGCAGCCTGCCCGGCATGGGCACGAAGCTCGGCGCCGAGTTCATCGCCGCGACCGGCGGTGACATGGACGCCTTCGGCAGCGCCGACCGCCTGGCCGGCTTCGCCGGCCTGGCCCCAAGACCCCGGGACTCCGGCCGTGTCAGCGGCAACCTGCGCAGACCCAGGCGCTACCACCGCGCGCTGCTGCGGAGCATGTACCTCTCGGCGATGGTCAGCATCACCGCATGCCCCGCCTCCAAGGCGTACTACCAGCGGAAGAGAAGCGAGGGCAAGGGCCACAAGCAAGCCCTGCTCGCTCTCGCACGCCGCAGGCTCAACGTCCTGTGGGCGATGAGCCGTGACGGACAGTGCTACCAAGGCTCACCACCCGTCACGGCTGCGGCTTGACAACACGATTGGGAAGTCCTTTCAACGGCAGTCGTACGGACAGACGCCACGCCCCGTCGACCGGCCCCGCCTCCGCGGCGCCGCCCAGCAGCCGGGCGCGGTCCGCGATGCCGCGCAGTCCGTGGCCGCCGCCGGGCCGGGATGCGGGAGCGGCGTGCACCTCTCCCAGCGGGTTCTCCACGGTGATCTCCAGACGGCCGTCCACTGCGACGATCCGGAGCACGACCGGGACCTGCCCACCCGCGTGCTTCAGCGCGTTGCTCAGCCCCTCCTGGACGATGCGGTAGGCCTCGCGGGAGATCACCGGCGGCAGGGTTCCGGGACCGGTCTCCACCTCGGCCGTGATGCGCGGACCACCCGCACGGGTGCGGCGCAGCAGTCCGTCGAGGTCGGCCGCGAGCGTGGGTGCCGGCGCCTTGCCGGGCGTGTCGTCGGCGCGCAACACGCCCAGGACGGTGTCGAGTTCGCCGACCGTACGTCGTGTGGTGTCCTCGATCGCGGCGAGCGCCTCGCGCGCGAACTCCGGGTCGGTGTCGAGGACCCGGCGGGCGGCGCTCGCCTGGAGGGTCACGGCGCTGAGCGCGTGGCCGACGGAGTCGTGCAGTTCTCGGGCGAGCCGGTTGCGTACGGCGAGGTCGGCGGCGCGGGCCTCGGCGGCGGCCAGCCGGTCCTCGGGGCCGGGCCCGAGCAGGGTGGGCGCGCACCGGGCGAGGAGTGCGCCGCAGCCCGCGGCGCAGGCCGCGAGCGCGACCAGCGTCGCGATGCCCGCGACCGGCGCGAGCACCGCCGTCCAGGGTCCGTCCGCCGCGCCGGGCAGGGCAAGCCCCGCGTCGCTCAGCCCCGGGAAGACGGGAAGCGCGATCAGCACCGTCGCGAACGGCGGCACCGACAGCGACATGCCCGAGATGATTCCACCGAGCCCGAGGTGCAGCGTGAACCAGGCTGCGCAACGCCCCTTCGCGGCCCATGTCCGGGCGGGCCCCTCGGCCAGGCCGTCGGCGCCCACACCGCACAGCGCGCGCAGCGCCGCCACCGACATCGGCCGGGTCAGCGGGAAGGGGGAGGTGAGCGCGGCGAGCGGCAAGCCGATGGCGAACGCGGCGAGTTGCAGAGGAAACGAGGTGAACACGTCCGGCGAGCCGCTCACCGCGCCGACGATCACAGTGCCGACGAAGAAGTACGGCATGGCGATCGCGCCGCCCAGGATCAGATGGATCCAGCGGCGGCGCGCCACACGGCCGAACAGCGGCCGAACAAGCCTTGTCATGCCGCCCGCTTCAAGTCCCCGGCCGAGCGTCCGGCGATGGCGCGGGCCAGCAGGGCGGCCAGGAGGAAACCGACGATCATCTGGCCAGCGTAGGTGAGGTTCATCAGCGCTGTGGGCCGGTCGGCGGGATCCCCCACGGCGGTCAGCGCGGCCAGCAGCATCCAGCCACCCCAGCAGGCAAGGACGCCCGAGCCCAGCCAGGCGAGTGCGAGCGGCACCGCCACCGGCAGCCTGCCACCGCGCCGGAAGGCGAGCAGACAGGCTCCGGCGACGGCGGCCAGGGCGAAGCAGAAGTACGTGGCTTCGAGGAGGTAGAAGTCGGTGTCCCGGTCGGCTGCGCGACCCGTGCTGAGCCCGGCCGCGCCGCCGCACGCCCACATCGTGTGCATCACGAGGGGGAACACGGAAAGGACACATGCCGTGACCACGCACGTCCGCTGCGCCGCGCCGGCCGATCCGGCCGGGAGCTCTCCCATCCGCCCCTGCCACACATACCCCCAGCGGTCACGGGCGTAGAGCAGGAACAGCGCACCGAGGGCCAGCCCCTGCACGATGAATCCGGTGTAGACGACCCCGAAAACCCACTCGTCGAGGAACGGTTTGCGGCCGGTCCCGGACTCCTTGTCGGCCGTACCGCCGAGCATCTGCACGAGCAGGTGGAGCGGGTAGCCGGTCATGATCGGCGCGAGCAACCCGGTGGCCACCCACACCGGTAACACCAGGGTCCAGGCGGGCACCCGCAGCCCCCACGGCCGGGTCAGCAGCAGCGCCAGCAGGATCACGGCGGAGTCCATGAGCACGGTGAGGCTGTTGCCGACGGCCATCGTCACACGGTGCTCCAGCAGCGTGCTGCCGGACGGGATGCCCAGGTGACTTCCCGCGATCCAGGCGACCTTCAGGCACAGGTACGGCGCACAGGCGACGACGGCCACGACGCTCAGCACACGGCGGAACCGGCTGAGGCCGGCGACGTGCTGCGTGACGGGGGCGGTGTGCGTATCGCCCTGCTCGGGCGAAGCCACGACCTTGGGCAAGAGCGACTTTGTCATGCCACCACACTCCCGCGCGGGTTGCCCGCGGCACCTCGTGCACGGTGACGATCCGTCTCCGCCGCACGGGGGAGAGCCAGGTCCGCCCTGCCGTCAGTCGCGTCGGTCAACCGTCCCGGCCTGAAGGAACCGACGCAGGATGAGGCGGAGGGTGGGCAACTGCTCCGTCGGATCGAATCCCGGACTCGCGGCCGCGCTGGTGTAGAGCGAGGCGATCAGGGCCAGGACCCACGTCGCGGTGCCCTCCGGGTCCAGGCCGGGATCGATCTGACCGGCGTCGGCGGCCTTCGAGAGCAGTGCCGCGATCGCCTCGTGCTCTTGGGCGTTGCCGCGGCTCAGCAGTTCTTCGAGTTCGGCGTCACGGTACGCCTGCACCATCGCCTCCATCACCAGCGGCGGGGCCAGCGGCTCCGCCGCCGGGGCGGCAAGGAAGTCGACGAGCTCCAACAGCGCTTGCCACGGGTCGTCGGCGGCCCGCGCCTGCGCCAGGCGTGCGGCCTTGTCCTCCCCGTCGTCCTCGAACACGGCGAAAAAGATCGCCCGCTTGTTGGGGAAGTAGTGGAACAGGTTGCCCGCACTCATGCCCGCGGCCTTGCAGATCTCGGCAGTCGTGGTGCGCTCGTAGCCCTTCTCGGCGAACAGGGCCGCCGCGACGCCCAGGATGTGCTGTCGACGTGCCTGGTGCTTGGCCGGGTCGACCGTCCTCATGGCGTCCTTCCTGACTGGGTCCTGGGGCCATCACCTTACCCAACTCTCATTAATAGACCGAGCACTCGGTTTATGATTAGGGTCGTACTCCACCCATCCGGTCGGGAAGGAGTAACCATGCCCCCTGCCCTGTCCACCCCCATCCCCACCCCGAGACGTTCACTGCCACGCGGACGCAGGTTCGCGCCGGCAGCGGCCCTGTTGGTGCTGTCCCCGATCTGCGCCGAGTACCTCATCGGCTACGACCAGATCATCGGCCGCCCGCTGGAACTGCTGACCGGACTGCTCTTACTCGCCCCGCTCTACGGCACGGCCGCGCTGATGATCCGCGAGATCACCCGCCGAACCGGGCGAGGGTGGCCGACGATCCTGCTGCTGGGCGCCGCATTCGGCTTGTTCCAGGCCGGACTTGTCGAGCAGTGTCTGTTCAATCCGGACTTCTTCGACGACCCGTCCTGGGATCAGGAACGGCTGCCCACCCTCGTTCCCGCCCTGGGCATCAGCGTCAGCCAGGTACTCAGCTTCATCGCGGGCCATGTGATCTGGAGCTACGCCGCTCCGATCGCGGTGGTCGAGGCCTGCGTCCCTCGCCTTGCGGACCAGCCTTGGCTACGCAAGGGCGGTATGAGCTTCACGGTCGTGCTGTACGTCCTGGCGATCTTGCTGTTCTCCCACGAACTCACCCGCGACTTCACGGCCACTCCCGGACAGTTGGGCACCACTGCCGCGATCGTGCTGGCGTTGGCTTCGGCCGCCTTCGTGATACCGCGTCGCCGCTCGGCCCGGCCCGGACGGGTCCCGTCGCCGTGGCTGGTCGGGGCCACCGCTGCCGTCCTGCTGACCGTCCACCAGCTCGTCCCGTCAACGTGGACGGGCGGCGCCATCGATGTGTTGACGCTCGCCTCGCTCGGTGGCCTGCTGTGGTGGTGGTCGGCTCGGGAACAGTGGAAACGTGTTCACGCGCTGGCCGTGGGCGGTGCCGCGCT
Source organism: Streptomyces sp. NPDC001020 (assembly GCF_053599115.1). NCBI lineage: Bacteria > Bacillati > Actinomycetota > Actinomycetes > Kitasatosporales > Streptomycetaceae > Streptomyces > Streptomyces sp. NPDC001020. The sequence goes on from NZ_JBSFLQ010000015.1 coordinate 62,703, forward strand.
GGTGGTCAATGGTGGCCTGTCCTTTGTGGTCGAGCCCCTGGGTCAGGTGTCCTACACCGCCAAGTACGCCGCCAACACCGTTCTGATGCTGGCCGTCATGGCGTTGCTCGTATGGGCCCGGCGTCGACTGCTCGCAGCCGTACCCGCGGGAACCGAACCGGATCGTCCGACCGAGTGCGACACGATGTAGCCCAGGCCCCGGACGCGCCCCGCCACTCGGTGCAGGCGCAGCACATCGACAGGGTCGACGCGGCGGGGCTCGAGATGCCCGCACCACCTGGTACAGGCGGCCCGATCACACCCCGGCCTCTCGTGCGACCGGGTCGCCCAGCCGGACCGTGCCGGGTTCGAGGACGTCCAGGTACACCCCGAGGCACGCCAGCCGACCCAGGTCGAAGACGGGTGTCCGGTGTTCGCGGGCGATCGTACGCATGATGCCGGGGTCGGCCTTCAGCTCGTCGTGGCCGAGGGTGGGGACCACGCAGCGGGGCGTGGGCACCAGCACGCGAAACAGCGCCTCGCCCACACGCAGTCGTGCGTCCTGCCAGGTGTCCTCGACGAAGTCCGGGGCGTCGGCGGTGTCCACGACCAGGTTCGGCCGGAACCGGCGAGGATCGAAATCGCCCGCCGGATACACGGCTCGGAGCCTTGCCAGGGAGGACGTGGTGACGAGGTGGACCTTGCCGTAGTCGAAGAATGTACCCGCCGCGACCTTGCCGACGGTGATCTGCTCCCCTGTCCCGTCCACGAACGCCGTTGGCCGCACGGCATCCGGGACGCCGCCTTCGTACTCAGGCACCGCACGCTCCAGCGTGTGGTGAGCCGACGCGTCGGCCGACACGAGCACCGGGCGACCCAGCAGCTTGGACAGCCGGGCATCCAGCTCGGGATCCCCGACTGCGCAGATCGCCCCGTCCGGCAGCTCGACCTCGATCGTGCCGTCATCGGCCAACCGGCTTCGACAGCCGAGCAGGGCGCCCCACTTGCGTGGATGCTTGGCACTCCCGATTGCGCCCTGCTCGTCGAGAACCGCGAGAGTCCGGTCCCCGAACAGCCCCGAGCGAGTCACCGCCACGGACACCAGAGCCTCGCCGAGCATGGACTTCACCGGATATCGGTGTAACGCCGTCACAGTGCCCTGCGCGGAGGTCACTGCGAATGTTCCCGCCACGTTCCCCCTGCCTCACGGGAATCAGTCACAGGCCGGCGACTTTCCCTGGTCACCCTGTCCGCACGCGGCATCTGCCGGATCCACCACCATCGCGGACCCACCGCCCCGCCGCACCGTCTCGGCCGCGGCCAGCCACTTGCCGTTCGGGAGCCGCTGCACACCGGTGGTCGCGCCGATCTCCGGATTCAGCGTGAAGGAGTGCCCGATCGCCTCGAGTCGACTGCGCAGAGGGCTGTCGTAGAGGCCGGGTTCGAGTTCCGTCTTCGCCGCGTTGCGCTGGCTGGCACGCGGCGCGGCGATCGCGTCGACGAGCGGCAGGTGCCGGTCGAGGAACCCGGTCAGGGTCTGCAGCACGGTGGTGATGATGGTCGCGCCACCGGGCGAACCGAGCGCCACGACCGGCCGGCCCTGCTTGTCGAGGACGATCGTCGGGGAGATCGAGGAGCGCGGACGCTTGCCCGGGCCCGGCAGGTTCGGGTCGTGGACGGCCGGGTTGGCGGGAGTGAAGGAGAAGTCCGTCAGCTCGTTGTTGAGCAGGAAGCCACGGCCCGGGACGGTGATCCCGCTGCCGCCGGTCTGCTCGATGGTGAGCGTGTAGGAGACGACGTTGCCCCACTTGTCGGCGGCCGTCAGGTGGGTGGTGTTCTCTCCCTCGTACGTCGTCGGGGCCGCCGTGCCCCCGGCGCCGCAGGCCCCCGGATGGCGCGGGTCGCCGGGCGCGAGCGGGCTGGTCAGCACCGCGTCGTCCTTGATCATGCACGCGCGCGAGTCGGCGAACTTCTGCGACAGCAGTTCCTTGGCCGGCACGTCCTCGAAGGCGGGGTCACCCACCCAGCGCCCGCGGTCCGCGAACGCGATGCGACTGGCCTCGATGAAGTGATGCAGGTACTGCGCCTCGCTGGCCTTCGAAAGGTCGGTACGCTCCAGAATGTTGAGCGCCTCACCGACGGTCGTACCGCCGGAGGACGAGGGCGCGATGGAGTAGACGTCGAGACCGCGGTAGGAGGTCTTCGTGGGTGCCTGGAGCTTCCCCCGATAGGCCGCGAGGTCCCGGGTGGACAGCTTGCCCGGGCGCGCTTTCCAGCCCGAATTCGGGTCCACCGGCGGGTGGTTCACGGTGGAGACGATGTCCTTGCCGAGGTCGCCGTGGTAGATCGCGTCGACGCCCTTCTTGCCCAGTTCCTCGTAAGTGCGGGCGAGGTCGGGGTTCTTCAGGGTCGAGCCGACGACCGGGAGTTCGCCGTTCGGCAGGAAGAGTCTGGCGGTGTCCGGGAAGTAGCGGAAGCGGGCCTCGTTGGACGCGGTCTGCGAGCGGAAGGTGTCGTCGACGGTGAACCCGTCGCGTGCGAGCCGCTCGGCCGGCTTCAGGACCGTGCCCAGCCGCTTGGTGCCCCACTCGTCCAGCGCCTTCTGCCAGGTGGCGGGCGTACCCGGGGTACCGACGCTCAACCCGCTGGTGACGGCGTCGGCGAAGGCGAGGGCCTTGCCGTTCTCCTCGAAGAGGTGGGAGTCGGCGGTCAGCGGGGCGGTCTCGCGGCCGTCGATGGTGCGCACCGTGCGGGACTTGGCGTCGTAGTAGACGAAGTAGCCGCCTCCGCCGATACCGGAGGAGTAGGGCTCGGTGACGCCGAGCGCGGCGGCCGTGGCGACGGCCGCGTCCACCGCGTTGCCGCCCTTCCTGAGGACCTCGATTCCGGCAGCGGAGGCATCGGCGTCGACGCTCGCCACGGCACCGCCGTAGCCGACGGCCACAGGTACCTTCGTCGGCGTCCGTGCCGACGAAGGCGGCGCCGCCGCTCCCACCGACACCACGGCGGCCGAGACCGCCAACACCGCCATCCTCCGTGCGACAGGGCGACGCATTCGTACCTCCAGTCGACGACCGTCAGCGCAGCGTATCGGCATTGCCATGATCACGTCAGTGTCTCGAACACCGGTCCGCACAGCCAGCTACCATGCGCCCCCATGAACGACGACGTACGCAACATCATCCTCGGCTTGGTGGCGACGGGCATCAGCGCCGGACTGGGCTGGCTCGCCCGCACCTACCTGTCAACGCGGAAGCTCCGCCGCAAGCAGGCGTTCTTCGGGCTGCCGGAGAACTCGGAGGCATTGCTCGTCGTCAGCCGCGACCCGGCCTCCTCCGAGCCGGCCGTCCACCGTTTCGATGTGTTCGCCCTCCTTGAACTGGCCGCGCTGATCAAGGACTGCGGGGCGAACCTGCAGATGGTGACCCAGGACAAGGTCCAGCAGGGCTTCGGTGAACGCACCGAGTTCTGCGTGGGCGGTCCCGCCGCGAACCGGCGCATGCTGGACCACATGACGGCGATGCTGCCCGGCATACGCGTCAACATCACCCCGGAACCTGGCCCGGACCGCGGCGCCTTCCAGATCGGCAGCGAGCGCTACCGTATGGAGTCCGGCGTCGCCGAATACGTCCTGCTGGCCCGCCTCACCGCGGGCGAGCGGTCCGAGGCGCGGCCGGTGTTCCTCTTCTGCGGGCAGCGAGGGATCACCAACCAGGCGGCGACCCGCTATCTCGCCCGCAACCACGAGCGGCTGGCCCGCAAGCACGGCGACAACTCCTTCGTCCTGCTGCTGAAGGTCGTCAACTCACAGGCGTACGGCCCTGACGTGGTCGAGCTCGTCTCGGACGTGACGCGGGTGGCACAGGCACCACTGCCGACCCCGACGCCCCCCTCCGGGCGGGGTTCACACCGCGCGACCTGAATTCACGCAGGCCCGACGATCGTTGCTCCCCGCCTGACGCACCGACGGGTCACCCCGAGCGCTGTCGAGCACAACCCGTCCGGCGCGCAGCTGACCTTCTCCCCGGCGGCGGAAGACGCGTTCCACGCGTCCGTACCGCTGCGCGAGCAGTGATCTCCGGCTGCCGCCGGCCGGGCCTGGCCCTGTGACTGCTGCTCCCCTCCCCCTACGGTTCCGGGACCGTGGGGAACCCCCACCCGGCAGCAGTGTCCCAGGTCCGGCCGCGGCGACGTCCACGGCCCCGGTCTTGGGACTGCACCGCTCCCACCCGGTCACCGGACCGGCGAACCAGGGAGAACGGTACGCACATCCCGGCGCAGATCGGTGAGACACCATCATCACCGGGATGAACGGCACATCGTAGTCGAGGTTCGACGCGATGGTCTTCCCGGAGTGGCGGAACTCCTCACAGGCGGACAGAGTGAGGGGGTTGTGAACTGCTGCCGCTTGACAGCGCTTGAGTGCGTTCTGGTGTGCATGAGTGAGTGTTGTGGCTCAGGCGCGTTCGTTTCTGGGGATGGGAATGGGAGTTCTTGTGTCGAGTGCGTGACCTGTGCGGGCGGGTGCTCGTTGAGTGCGGTGATGGGGGTCTTCAGTGGTGGGGGTGGGGTGTGGGCGGGTTGCGGGAGGTGGCGGCGCCGTTCGTGGTGCCCGGCCCGTTGGGGGTGGCCGTCCGTACCCGTCTGAAGGGGCTGAGTGCTCAGGACGAGACGGTGCTGCGTGCCGTCGGTGGGCTGCTCGGCTCCCTGGCCTCCCGTGACCTGAAGGCCCGCTGTGCGACCGGCCTGGATCACGACAGCGCCCAGTGGGCGCAGCGCCCAGCACTGGCAACAACCGCTCACCACAACAACCCGAAAGCCCACTCGTCACGACGCTGCCGCCGTGGCGATCGGCAGGCGCGCCCTGGGACACCCGATCCGGTGGGGGTACCTCCCAGGCCCTCAAGGCACTGGGGGAGGACGGCACCGCCCCGCACCCACCAGAGTGACGGGTGCGGGCATCGGACCGTCCAGGCCCGACCAGGCATCCCGGGGCGTGAGGGAAACCGCCCCCGCATCCCCGGACCACGGACACGATCCGCCGGGACCGGACGCGGAGCGAACGCGGTGGACCAGAACACCCAACACCGTTCGGAGCGTTCGACTGAGCACGGGCCCTGGCAACAGGGCTCACTCCCGCTCAGTCTTTAGGAACGGTGTTGCGCAGGACCGGGAACCACACGGTGCCGAAGGTGCGGAGGCCGGACGGTGACGACGTCGTCAGACCTCGGCCACCTCGGCGTACACCTGGGACAGTTCGGGGGCACCCGTGGACGCCCAGGTGTGGCCGTCAACCACCACGTCGATCTCGCGGCCTGAGGCCAGCCGTACCACGGGGTGGCCGCTCGGCCAGATCTCCCAGGCGGCTCCCGGAACCGTGCGCACGATGACCGTGCCCAGGTAGAGGCCCGCGTCGTTCCCGAGCCAGGGCAGCACCTCCGGGTCGTCGCGCCAGCGCGGAAGGAGCTGGTCGAGTGCCTCCAACGACGAGGCGGAGTCGTCGAGTTCGACGCCCACCTGCTCTGCTTGGGAGCGCAGCAGTTCGCACTCGGAGAGGAGTCCGGTGACGGCGGTCGCGTCGGCGTCACCGTCGGAGAACACCGCGACGCCGAAGGCGGCGCCGCGCTTCTTGCGCCAGTTGCCCAGGAAAGGGATGTTCATGTGCCCAGCGTGTCATCGGTGCGACCGGTCGCACCACCGTGACACCGCGGAGAACCTTCCCTACACCTCCAGGTCCACCACCACGGGCGCGTGGTCCGACGCACCCTTGCCCTTGCGCTCCTCCCGGTCCACGTACGCGTCCTTGACCGCCTTCGCGAACGGCTCGTTGCCGTACACCAGGTCGATGCGCATACCGCGGTTCTTGGGGAAGCAGAGCTGGCGGTAGTCCCAGTAGGTGAACGGATGGTCGTACTTGAGCGGGCGCGGGACGACGTCCGTCAGGCCCGTCTCCCGCAGCGAGACCAGGGCGGCGCGCTCGGCCGGGGTGACGTGCGTGGCGCCCTCGAAGGCCGCCACGTCGTGGACGTCGTCGTCCGTCGGCGCCACGTTGTAGTCACCCAGCACCGCGAACGGGCGGCTGCCCGCCGCGTCGCCCGCCACGGCCGCCTTCAGGGCCTCGAACCACTGGAGCTTGTACGCGTAGTGCGGGTGGTCCACCTCGCGGCCGTTCGGCACGTACACCGACCAGACGCGGACCGGGCCGCAGGTCGCGGAGAGGGCGCGGGGCTCCTGGACGCCCTCGTAACCGGGATCGCCGGGCAGGCCCTTGACCACGTCCTCCAGGCCGACACGGGAGAGCACCGCGACGCCGTTCCACCGGCCGGTCGCGTGGACCGCCGCCTCGTAGCCCAGGTCACGGAGCTGTTCGTAGGGGAACTGCTCCTCGGCCACCTTGGCCTCCTGCAGGCACAGAACGTCCGTGCCGCTGCTCTCCAGCCAGGCCAGGAGCCTCGGCAGGCGAGCGGTGATCGAGTTCACGTTCCAGGTCGCGATGCGCATGTCCCACAACCTACCCGGCAGGGATGACAACGCGTCCCGGGCTCGGTCTCCCCGGGCCCTTCGTCCTCAGACCTGCGCCGACGCTCCCGGCGTCAGCCTCAGGTGCTCGGCACCGCCCAGCGCGCCGATCTGGCTGTCGTAGATGGGGCGGGCGAGGTCCGTGAGGAGGGCGTCGTGGATGTCGTACGCGCGCTGCGGCTTGACCTCGCGGACGTAGTCGATCACCTCGGCGATCTTGCTCCACGGCGCCATGACCGGGAGCATCAGCGTCTCGACCGGGCAGTCGGGGACGGTGAGCGCGTCGCCGGGGTGGAAGACCTTGCCTTCGTCGATCAGGAAGCCGACGTTCGTGATGCGCGGGATGTCCGGATGGATCACGGCGTGCAGTTCGCCGTGCACCTGGATGTCGAAACCGGCCGCGGTGAAGGCGTCACCGTGGCCCACGGTGTGCACTCGGCCCGGGTACGTCGCCGAGATCTGCTCCGCGACGGAGGCGAGGGTCCAGATCTCGGCGCCCGGGTTGGCCTCCATGCCGGCCCGCAACCGCTCCTCGCTGAAGTGGTCCATGTGCTCGTGCGTGACCAGGATGGCATCCGCACCGACGGCGGCGTCCTCCTCGCTGAAGGTGCCGGGGTCGATGACGAGCGTGCGTCCGTCCTTCGCCAGACGGATGCAGGCATGCGACTTCTTCGTGAGCTTCATGGCTCCATCCTGCCCCGCCCGGGGCGGCCGGGGCCTGTTCAGCATGGTGCCGGCGCTCACTCCTGGGGGGTGGTCTCCTCCCGGATGACCTGCTGCGCCACCCGGAACGCGCTGGTAGCGGCCGGCATGCCGCAGTAGACCGCCGCGTGGAGCAGCACTTCCTTGATCTCGTCCGGGGTGAGTCCGTTGCGCAGGGCCGCTCGGGTCTGGAAGGCGAGTTCGTCCAGATGGCCGCCCGCGACCAGCGCGGTGAGCGTGATGCAGCTACGGGTGCGCCGGTCGAGACCGGGGCGGCCCCAGACCTCGCCCCAGGCGTAGCGGGTGGTGAACTCCTGGAACTCCCCGGAGAACTCGTCCGCGGAGGCCAGCGCCTGGTCGACGTACGCGTCGCCGAGTACCTCGCGACGGATCTTGATCCCGGCGTCGTACGCGTCGGTCCGGCCCGCGGGCTCGGGCGGGACGGCGACGGGGGCGATCTCGGCCACGGGCGCCACCAGCGGCGCCGCCGCCAGCACTGGCTTCACCGGGGGCGCCACGATCGCCGCCATCTGGCCGGTCGTCGAGTCGAACGCCGCCTGCCAGGCGGTCGAGAAGTGGCGCACGAGCAGGTCGGTGACGGCTGCGGGCTGCTCGACGGGCACCAGGTGGGAGGCGCCGGGAACGACGGCGAGCCGGGCGTCCGGTATCCCGGCGACCAGAGTGCGCGCCTCGGCGGGACCGGTGACCTGGTCGTCGGAACCCACGAGGACGAGGGTCGGCACGCCGATACGGCCGAGTTCGGCCTGTACGTCGAAGGTGGCGAGCGCCTCGCAGGCCGCGATGTAACAGCCGGGGTCGGTGGTACGGACCATCTGCACGGCCCACTCGGTGATCGCGGGCTGGGCAGCCGCGAACCCTGCGGTGAACCAGCGGTCCGGGGCCATCCTGGCGATCGGGTCGAGCCCGTTGGTCCGGACGACCACACCGCGCTGCCGGAACTCGTCGGCCGTACCGAAACGGGGCGAGGCGGCGATCAGCGCGAGCGAGGCCAGTCGCTCGGGATGGCGCAGCGCCAGCTCGACCCCGATGGCACCGCCCAACGCGCAACCCGCGTAGCCGAAGCGCTGCACTCCGAGTGCGTCGAGAGTGGCCAGCAGCCGGGCTGTGAGGTCGGTGACGGAGCCCGCGGGGTGGGCGAGGGCGCCGCCGTGGCCGGGCAGGTCGAACCGGAAGACCCGCCACTGCTTGGCGAGTTCCGGGACCTGCCGGTCCCACATGTGCCAGGTGGTACCCAGTGAGGGAGCCAGGATCAGGACCGGAGCGTCTTCTGGCCCGTCAAAGCGGTATTGCAGGGTGTTCGATGGTGTCTCACTCACGCCCCAGACCCTCTCACGTCTCACGACTGCCCCTATGACGAGGGTTGCGACTGCACAGGTCTGACCAGCCCGAACCGTCCCGGCTGCAAGGACGTCCAGGTAGACACCGAGCACGATGCCGGCATCCGCCGGGAGTTCGTGGACGGTCGAAGTACGCGTCAACTGGCCCGAAGACCGACCGCCAGCGTCAGTTCAAGGACCCGGTGCGGCGATGCGAGATCCGGAAACAGCTCCCGCAGCTGCGACATCCGGTACCGGACCGTCTGGGGATGGACGAACAACGCCGCCGCCACCTCCTCCCGCCTGCCCTGGTGCAACAGCCACGCCCGCAGCGTCTCCTCCAGCCGCCGTGCGGTCGCGACAGGCAAGGTGCGCAACGGTGCGAGGGCTCGGGCACGCAGGTCTGCGAACGCGTCCACGTCGGCGCTCAGCACCAGCTCGGGCAGGTGGTCCTCGGTGTCGCGAATATCAGAGGAGAGGGAGCGCGCGCGTACGGCTCGTGCGTACGAGGCGGACGCACGAGTCCATGGCCGGCCCGGGCCGACCACGGCGGTGCGGTCGGTCAGCTGCCGCACCAGATGTGATCGGTCGGAATCGGGGACGAGCAGCACACCGGTGGCGTCCGGCAGATCGTCGAGGACGAGGGTGCCCGGGTCGAGCGCGCGGTAGGCAGGCCGGGCCTGGGCGGCGGGCAGCAGGACCGCCGTCAGCGAATCCGGAGGCTGCCATCCGGCCCGTTGAGCAGAGGCCAGCAACACGTCCGGGCTCGCGCCGGCGAGGAGGTCGCGGGCCAGATGTTCCAGGTGGCGCTCGCGGGCCCTGCCCCGGGCGGCCAGTTCGTCGGCGTGGCCCGCGGCGCTCGCGGCGGAGAGCTCGTCGATGTAGGCGAAGGTCAGCTCGGCGAACTTGGCGACCTCGGCGGCGGGCAGACCTGCGGACACGGCGCCCGCTGCCAGGCATCGCCAGGCCACGCGGGCGCCGACGCGGTAGGCGCTGAGCAGGGCGTCCATCGAACGGCCGTCGCGCACCTCGCCGCGGCCCAGCTCGTAGGCCGCGTCACCGCCGTCGCCGCCCGTGGCGTTCCCGCTCGCGAGGTCCAGGTAGTGCCCGAGGGCGGTGCGAACGGCCCGGCGGATGGTGCCGCCCATGCTGCCCGAAAGGGCGTTGGCGTAGGGAGGGACCTCGTCGATGATCGCCTGGACGACCTCGTCGGCGGTGGTCTTCAGCGCGGCCCGAAGTGCGGTGACCGTCGTCTCACCCAGGGCCAGTTCGCTGGCCCTCTGGGTTACACGACTCACGTTTTTATTCCCTGCGAACAATTCCACCCACCAGATTCACGTCCTACGGTCAGGACTTTACGCCCTGAGACGCAGCAAGCTGGAGTCATGACGAGTGCAGCACTTCGCAGCAGGGCGTGGAAACTGCTGGAGATGGTCACGACGCCCCTGCTGCCGTCGGACTACCTCGACCTGGTCAGCCCACTGCGTGCGGGCGCTGACCTGCGGGGGCGCATCGAGGCCGTGCACCCCGAGACGGATGACGCCGCGACTGTCGTGATCAGGCCGGGGCGGGGCTGGCGCGGCCACACAGCCGGTCAGTACGTGCGGATCGGGGTCGACGTCGACGGCGTACGCCTGTGGCGTGCCTACTCCATCACCTCGCCGACGAACCGCCAGGACGGCCGCGTCACGATCACCGTGAAATCGATCCCGGACGGCAAGGTCAGCAACCACCTGGTCCACAGGGCGAAACCGGGCACGCTGATCCAGCTCGACCAGGCGACCGGTGACTTCGTGCTGCCGCCGGCCAAGCCCGCCAAGGTGCTCTACCTGACGGCCGGCAGCGGCATCACGCCCGTGATGGGCATGCTGCGCGACACCGAGTTCGACGACGTCGTCATGGTCCACTGCGCGCCACAGCCGCAAGACGTGATCTTCCGCAACGAACTGCACGACCTGGTCGCGGCCAAGAAGCTTCGGCTCACCGAGGTGCACACCGACACAGACGGCATGCTCGACATCGCCCATCTCGACGAACTCGTGCCCGACTGGGCCGAGCGCGAGACCTGGGCGTGCGGACCCGCGGGCCTGCTCGACGCCGCCGAAGAGCACTGGATCGAGCACGGCGTCCAAGAGCGCCTGCACACCGAACGCTTCCGCCCCAGAATCGTCGTCGCCGGCGACGGCGGCGAGGTCACGTTCAGCGCCACCGGCAAGACCGTCGACGCGGACGGCGCCACGCCGTTGCTGGACATCGGCGAGGAGGCCGGCGTGCTCATGCCGTCCGGGTGCCGTATGGGCATCTGCTTCGGCTGCGTCACGCCACTCAAGGCGGGCGCCGTCCGCGACCTGCGCACCGGCGAGATCACCGAGGCCGAGCCGGGCGTCCTCATCCAGACCTGTGTGTCCGCCGCGGCGGGCCCCTGCGACATCGAACGGTAGGAGCACCTTGACCGCCATTGACCCCACCGCCCACCTGACGGCGGAGCAGATCGAGGAGCTCGGCCACGAGCTGGACGCGATCCGCGACGAAGTGATCGCCGGACGCGGCGAGAAAGACGCCGCCTACATCCGCAAGGTCATCTCGGCGCAGCGCAAGCTCGAATTGGTCAGCAGGGGCGTGCTGCTGTTCTCGATCTTCCCACCCGCGTGGCTGCTCGGCACCGCCGGTCTGTCCGTGGCGAAGATCATGGACAACATGGAGATCGGCCACAACATCCTGCACGGCCAGTGGGACTGGATGCGGGACCCGAAGATCCACTCCACCACCTGGGAATGGGATCACGTCTCGCCGGCCGACCAGTGGAAGCACTCGCACAACGAGCTGCACCACACGTACACCAACGTGATCGGCAAGGACAACGACCTCGGCTACGGCATCATGCGCGTCGACGAGGACCAGAAGTGGCACCCGTTCCACCTCGGCCAGCCACTGTGGAACTTCATCAACGCCTGCTTCTTCGAGTACGGCATCGCAGCGTACGACCTGGAGCTCGGCAAGAACCTGCACAAGCGGCGCCGCAAGAACCCGGAGTTCCGCGCGCGGGCCAAGGCCGTGGGCCGCAAGATCCGCAAGCAGGTGCTGAAGGACTACGTGATCCACCCGCTGCTGTCGGGCCCGTCGTTCCTCACCACGCTCGCCGCCACGTTCACCGCGAACCTGGTCCGCAACATCTGGTCCCATTCGGTGATCATGTGCGGGCACTTCCCCGAGGGCGTGCAGGTCTTCGAGCGCCGGTCGATCAAGGGCGAGACGCGCGGGCAGTGGTACCTGCGCCAGATGATGGGCTCGGCGAACATCAGCGGCAGCAGGGCCATGCACTTCATGACCGGCAACCTGTCGCACCAGATCGAGCACCACCTGTTCCCGGACCTGCCGAGCAACCGGTACGCCGAGGTCGCGGTGAAGGTGCGCGCGCTGTTCGAGAAGTACGAGCTGGAGTACGTCACCGGACCGCTGCCCAAACAGGTGTTCTCCGCGTGGCGCAAGGTCTTCCGGCTCTCGCTGCCGAACAAGAAGCCCGAGGTCAAGACGCCGGACCGTGAGCAGGAGCTCGTTGCCGCCTGATTGTTACAAGCGCCTGGCTCACGAACCCGAGGTCAGGCGCCCTTGTCCGCAGGCTCCAGAATCGCCACGCACTCCACGTGATGCGTCATCTGGCGCCGGTGTCGGCGTCGACGATGGCCACCACCGTGACCACGCCTTCGGCGGCGAGGGTGAGGCGGTCCTTGAGGGATGCTTCGGTGGCGCCGCCGACCTCCATGCCGTCCTCGTAGACGTTGCCGGCGGGGACCTTGCCGGGGATGGATGCGCGCCCGTCGACCAGGTCGACGACGACGCCGTCCTCGGCGATGACGACCCGGTCGGGGTCGACGCCGGTACGGATGGCCAGGTCGGCGTTGGCCCGCAGGTGGCGCCATTCGCCGTGCACGGGCATGACGTTGCGGGGCTTGACGATGTTGTAGCAGTACACGAGTTCGTCGGCGCTGGCGTGCCCGGAGACGTGCACCTTGGCGTTGCCCTTGTGGACCACGTTTCCACCCGCCAGCACCCGCTACCTGACGCTCGGCACGTCCCACGCGACCACGGCGCCGCCGCTGTCCGCAACGCGCTCACCGAGACCGTCCAGACCCTCCCGCCTCACCTGCTACTTCTGCGCCCCGGCCAGCCCTTGGCCGCGCGGCTCGAACGAGAACACCAACAGCCTGCTGCGGCAGTACTTCCCCAAAGGCACCGACCTATCCCGCCACCCCGCGAGGACCTGGACGCCGCCGCCACCGAACCCAACAGCCGCCCACGCAAGACGCTCGACTGGGGGACCCCAGCCGAGCGTCTGTCTGAACTGCTCGCCGCTTGATCAATCCACCGCAGTGTTGCTACGCCCCCGGAATTCGCCCACGCCGGTGGGGCCTCACTGCTCGGTCGGCTCACACCTGTCCGTACGTCAGGCGGACAGGGGGAGCGAGCGTTGCGGAAGCCGGCCCGTACGGGCCGGCCAGGGGCGCAGATGCGGCGGTAGGGCGGGTGCGGCAGGTGAAGCCGAGTTGGGTCATGGCCCTGAGGACTTCGCCGGTGCTGAAATCACGCCGGTCCTGGCGGGTGACGACCTGGCCGACCTGCTTGGCGGGGTAGTGGCGTCGTCCGATGATGACGAACTCACCGGTGACCAGCTCAGGTGTGATGCCCTTCATCAATTCCACGACGCCGCTCTTGGTCAGGTCGAACGGGAAGCGAGCGATGACACAGCGCACGATACCTCCAGGGAGAAGAGAAGACGGGCCCGGATAGGGGTGACGGCGGTTCAGCGAGAGAGGACGCCCAGAGCGTTGCCGTGTCCGTCGACCACGGGCGGAGCCCCGAGCCGGCGGCAGCGCATCGCACGCTCGGCTTCGGCCCTCGTGGCCAGCGGCGACGCGAAGGGCCCGATGACGTCGGCGATGTCACGCAGGCGGATCCGGTCCGTGTATCCGGAACCGTCACGAACGGCCGTGAGCCGGTCCCGGGTGACCAGGCCGGTGCACGTACCATCCTCGTCGCAGACGACCAGCTGACCTGTACGGGCGGCGGCCATCACGGACAGTGCCACCTCCACGGTCATGTCCTCCCAGACCTGGGGTCCGGCCGCGTCCGCGGGATCGGCCGCCGTCTGCACGGCGTTGGTACGTGTTGAGCGGAAGTGCGTCTGGTCCAGCGTCAAAGGGTGCCTCCTGCGAGGTTGGGTGGGCTTCCTGACACGAAGGTTCTATGCCGCTGCACCGGGGGTGGACTGCCGTACGGGCGCGCGGCGGGCCGCCGAGACGGGGCGGCGCCGACCTCGTGAGGTGGCGCCGCGCTTCTTGGGGCGTTCGACCACCGGTGCGGTGATGACGACCGGGATGCCGGAGGGGGCCTGGGCGCCGGTGATGCGGTGCAGGGCTTCTTCGCCGACGCGGACCTGGGTGGTCTGCGGGACGATGCCGGCCGCTGCCATGAGGCGGGTCATGCCGCGGCGCTGGTTGGGGGTGACCAGGGTGACGACGCTGCCGGACTCGCCGGCGCGGGCGGTACGGCCACCGCGGTGGAGGTAGTCCTTGTGGTCGGTCGGCGGGTCGACGTTGACGACGAGGTCGAGGTTGTCGACGTGGATGCCGCGCGCCGCGACGTTGGTCGCCACCAGCACGTTGACGTGCCCGGTCTTGAACTGTGCCAGCGTGCGGGTGCGCTGTGGCTGCGACTTCCCGCCGTGCAGGGCGGCGGCCCGTACCCCGCTGTTCAGGAGGTGTTCGGTGAGGCCGTCGACGGCGTGCTTGGTGTCGAGGAACATGATCACGCGGCCGTCGCGTGCGGCGATCTGGGTGGTTGCCGTGTGCTTGTCGGCGCCGTGAATGTGGAGCACGTGGTGCTCCATCGTCGTGACCGCGCCGGCCGAGGGATCGACGGAGTGCACGACGGGATCGCTGAGGTAGCGGCGCACGAGCAGGTCGACGTTGCGGTCGAGAGTGGCGGAGAACAGCATGCGCTGGCCTTCGGGGCGGACCTGGCCGAGGAGGGCGGTGACCTGCGGCATGAAGCCCATGTCGGCCATCTGGTCGGCCTCGTCGAGGACCGTGATGGAAACCTGGTTCAGCCGGCAGTCGCCACGGTCGATGAGGTCTTTGAGGCGTCCCGGCGTGGCGACGACGATCTCGGCGCCGGCGCGCAGCGCGCTCGCCTGTCGGCCGATCGGCATTCCGCCCACCACCGTGGCCAGCCGCAGCCTCACGGAGCGGGCGTACGGGGCGAGCGCGTCGGTGACCTGCTGCGCCAGCTCACGCGTGGGTACGAGGATCAGCGCCAGCGGCTGCCTCGTCTCGGCGCGCTGCCCGGCCGTACGGGCCAGCAGCGCCAGCCCGAAGGCGAGGGTCTTGCCGGAGCCGGTGCGGCCACGGCCCAGTACGTCCCGGCCGGCGAGGGAGTTCGGCAGGGTCGCGGCCTGGATCGGGAAGGGTACGGTCACGCCTTGCGAGCTGAGCGCGCCCAGCAGTGCCCCGGGCATGTCGAGATCGGCGAAGCCCTCCACGGCGGGGAGCGCGGGAGTTATCGTCTTGGGGAGGGCGAACTCCCCCTGGACCGCGGCGGGCCGGCGGCCGTGACCACCGGAACGGCCCGGACCGCCGGAGCGGCTCCTGGCCGACGAACCGAATCGGCTGCCGCCCCTGCCGGAGTCGGTACTGCCGTTACGGGTGCGGGTGAAGCGGTCGTTCGTGCGTGTACGGTTCATGCGGAACCTTCCTCGATGCGGCACATATCAAGGAATTCCCGCAGCGATCAGCAGCACAGAGAATTGCAAGAATGGACCGGTGGAATGCGACAGCGAATCTGACCGACGGAAAATCCGTGCGGGCACAGGCGCTGGAATGAATGGCGCGAAGCGGACGCAATGTTCGGGCGTGTGCCGCTATGAAGCTATGAAGGGTGCGTACACCCCTGAAGGATGCCCCGTATGCGCTGAGCCTACGGGTTTCCTGGTTGTCGTCCGCAGGTGAAACCACTGCGGAAAACGCGAGTAGCTGGGGCCCGCACCCCGAAGGACGCGGGCCCCAGCTACAAGTACGCGACAGTCAGAGTCAGGCGAGAACGATGTTCTCGGCCGTCGGGCCCTTCTGGCCCTGCGCGATGTCGAAGGTCACCTTCTGGCCCTCGATCAGCTCACGGAAGCCCTGGGCGGCAATGTTCGAGTAGTGGGCGAACACGTCAGCGCCGCCACCGTCCTGCTCGATGAAGCCGAAGCCCTTTTCCGCGTTGAACCACTTGACAGTACCAGAAGCCATGCCATTTCTCCTTTGGGGCAGTGCATCGGGATCCGCACTGCACGGACCCCGCATCGCCGCGATGATCACCCCGCCGGGAAAAAGAACGGATAACAAAAGTGCTTCCAGTGGCGCAGGCGCCGCCCGGAGGGCACTTAAAGTTTTGGGACCACAACTGCAACTGAGATCGACAGTAGCACGCCGAAGCGGCCTGTGTACGGTGAAGAATCACACCCCCACTTAATACGGTAGAGAATCTGTCTGCCTGTCCCGTTGAAACCTCAGCTCGCGGGCACAGATTTTGCCCCAGCCGGAGCGCAACGTTTCGGGAAGCTTGGGGGGCGCGCCCAGCGTAAGGGCTGCTCCCCCAAAAGATGGTGCGGGCGGGCGTGGAGATCAGCCTGGCTGCGGCAAGCCTCACGGCCCGTCTCCGGCGCACGCACGGGAGCGGCCATATCGAAGACCATCAAGGACCAGACAGTCGATCAGCTCGGTGGAAACAGCAGCATCCTGGTGCGGCAACGCCGTGAGCACGAGGAAACGGCGGCTGACGGATCAGTACCTGACCCTCGACGACCTTCACCAGCGGGAACGCGTTCTGAAGCAGGCGGTGCAGCTGGTCTTCAGCCATGCCTTCGTGGAAGAGACGGTGCTGTAGGCCGCCCTACGAGCCTCAGGCCCGGCGGCGAGGAACTGACGACAGCCGCAGTCGTTTTTCACAGCGGTACAGGGGCACGCAAGGTGCCCAACACCGGCCTCGTACCCTCGGACAAGGCAGTGCTCTCATCCCGGAATTCCAGTTCGGCGGCGCCACCGACCCGAGCCAACCGCATCTGGGCCATTCCCTCAGGCGAGTCCGCCGGCTACGCCCGCCCGCGACGCGCACACGGGCATGCGCACGTCGCGGGCCACCGGACGGGACGCGCGAGTGGATAGCGCGAGTGCCGGTGAAGCGGTTAGATCGCGGGACTCATCGACTCAGCCGCCGCTCTTGCGCCTGAACGACCGCTGGCTCGCAGCCGGGCCGTGCGCCGAACGCACCTTCGACACATCGGACTTGGCGGCAACATCAGCGGCATCCGCCTGCGCACCGCGCTTACGCGCCAAGGCTTCGCGGAACTTGCGCTTGAGGTCATAGTTGCCGTCGCTGTCCGGCGCCAGAGGGGACGTCTCGGAGGCAGCCGGCTCCGAACCTTCCGTAGATACGGGCTCTGCGGTCATGGTGACCTCCTGGGTTCGGGGGTGGGCAAGCACAGCTTGTCATGCCGGGCGCAGTGCGGGGCGCCGTCAACGTCATACTGCTCCGCTTCGGCCGGTATCCCTCTCGCGGCCAAGGCGTTGACTGCGTAGGTGAGGCGCACAGGACGGCTTTGGTCCGGGCCGAGGGTTGTCGATCCCGTGGCCGGCACCTTCACTGCCATGGCAACGACTCTCAGCCGTTGCGACGCACGAGGGCGGCCTTGCGGGCCTCGGCGAGCTTGCGGGCCTCGCCGGCCTTTCGGGACTTGCCACCGGCGCCGCGGGAGGTGTCCTTGCTGGTGCCGAGGCCGCGGAAGGGAGAGTTGCTGTTCTTGGGTCGGGGGATGGCGGGCCCGCCGTCGAGCGGGGCGCCGGAGGGAGCCTTGGCGCCGGTGATCCGGCTCAGCTCCGCCTCGCCCGAGCGCACCTTGGTGACGGTTGCCTCGATGCCGGCTCCGGCCATCATGCGGCTCGTCTCGCGGCGCTGGCCCGCCAGCACGAGCGTGACCACGCTGCCGGACTCACCGGCGCGGGCGGTGCGGCCCGCCCGGTGCACATAGTCCTGTCGCAGCTTCCGCGACCATGAACAGCCTGCGAACGAGAAGCCCGTGCGCCCCTCGGCGGGGGCAGGCATCGCCTCGGACGCCTCCCGGAGCGTTCGGCTTTGACAGGGGCGAAGGCTATGACTGTTGGTCGCCAAGGGCCCCGGCCGGATTTGCCGAGCACTCGACGCGAGGGCGCAGGGAGGAGGACCCGGGGGCAGCGGTGCCGACGCCGGAGCTGCAGCACACCCGCCCGGAAGCCCCCGCCGGCCGCGCCTGTAGGAGCTTGCCGTCGCACGAGCTCTCACCGGCGCTCTCAGACGTCTGTCACCAACTACGTCGACTCCCCCGGACCGCAGTGCCTGACCTGCTGTTACGCGCCCGCCCTGGACTGACGTGGAGGCCCGAAGACGGTCTCTACAACCTGTGCCATGTGGTACCCAGTGAGGGAGCCAGGATCAGGACCGGAGCGTCTTCTGGCCCGTCAAAGCGGTATTGCAGGGTGTTCGATGGTGTCTCACTCACGCCCCAGACCCTCTCACGTCTCACGCCGTGGCTCTCAGCGGTCCCCGAAGATCTCCTTCACTTCGCGGACCGCGTAGTACACGAGCACATAGCCGGCAGCCGGGTCCGCCCACCAAAGCCCCGCCAGAGCGTTGAGTACCAGGCCGAGCAGCACCGCGGCGGCCAGCAGCCCGTCGATCAGGGTGACCCTGCCCTCCGTCTTCAGCACCGGGTTGTCCAGGGCGGCACCGGTGCGGGCCAGCGCCACCCCACCCACCGCCGGACCGACCTCGACCTTATTGCAAGTAAGATGCAACAACATTAGGTCAGCAATAAGAGTGTGAGGTCCAATGATGGCCCGACGGATGCAAGGAGCCGCTGCCGCAGCGGCGCTACTCACGGGGGTCACCGCGTGTTCGGCCCCCAGCGGCGGCGCGGACGATGCCGGGTCCGCCGATTCCGTCGTCATCGGGGTGGCCTCCGAACCGGACACCCTCAGCCCCCTGCTCGGCTACGGCAAGGACGGCAACTCGAAGATCTTCGACGGCCTCCTCGCCCGCGACACCGACCTGAAGCTGAGACCGGCTCTGGCGAAGGCACTGCCCAAGGTCACCGACGGCGGGCTCAAGTACACCTACACCCTCCGCGACGGCGTGAAGTTCAGCGACGGCGAGCCGCTGACCTCCGCCGACGTGGTTTTCACGTATGACACGATCCTCGACGCGAAGACCAACAACACCAACCGCACCGAGCTGGACGCCATCAAGGACGTGCGAGCGGACGGCGACGACAAGGTCGTCTTCACCCTCAAGTACCCGTATGCGCCCTTCGCCGGGCGCACGGTGCTGCCAATCGTGCCCGAGCACATAGCCAAGGGGCAGGATCCCAATACCGGCGCCTTCAACACCGAGCCGGTCGGCACCGGGCCGTACGTCCTGGCCGGCTGGAGCAAGGGCGAGAAGCTCACCTTCAAGGCCAACCCCGACTACTGGGGCGGCGCGCCCAAGGTGAAGAAGGTGATCATGGCGATCATCAAGGACGACGACGTGCGCGCCACCCGGCTGCGCTCCGGCGATCTCGACGGCGCGGTGCTCCCGCCCAACCTCGCCGCCACGTTCAAGAACGACAAGGCGAGGAAGACGTACGACGCGAATACCTACGACTTCCGCGCCGTCACCCTCCCCACCGCGAACAAGGTCACCGGGGATCGCGCGATCCGCCAGGCCCTGGACGCCGCCGTGGACCGCCAGACCATGGTCGACAAGATCCTCGACGGCGCCGGCCGTCCCGCGTACGGTCCTCTACCCGTTAACGACCCCTGGTTCGCCAAGGGCATCGAACGCAAGCAGGACCTCGCCAAGGCCCAGCGAATCCTCGACCAGGCGGGCTGGAAGTCCGGCGAGGGCGGCATCCGCGCCAGGGACGGACAGCGGGCCTCCTTCACCCTCCTCCACCCCTCAGGCGACAAGGTCCGCCAGGACCACGCCCTCGCTTACGCCTCCGACGCCAAGAAGATCGGCATCGAGGTGAAGACGCAGAGCGCCACCTGGGAGGTCATCGAGCCGCGCATGAAGAACACCGCCGTGCTCGCGGGGCTCGGCAACAACGGCGACCCCGACTACGGCCTCTACACCCTGCTGCACTCCTCCCTCGCCGGCGACGGCTTCAACAACATGGCCCGCTACGACAGCCCGGTTGTGGACAAGGCACTCGACACCGGCCGCCGCAGCCCGGACGCGGCGACCCGGAAGGCCGCCTACGACAGCCTCCAGCGCGAACTGGTGAAGGACCCCGGCTACACCTTCCTCACCCACATCGACCACGTCTATGTCCTCGCCGACCGCTGGGACGGACTGACCACGCAGGTCGAGCCGCACGAGCACGGCTTCGCCAGCGGCCCGTGGTGGAACCTCGAAGCCTGGCAGC
Source organism: Streptomyces sp. NPDC001020 (assembly GCF_053599115.1). NCBI lineage: Bacteria > Bacillati > Actinomycetota > Actinomycetes > Kitasatosporales > Streptomycetaceae > Streptomyces > Streptomyces sp. NPDC001020. The sequence continues at coordinate 82,719 of NZ_JBSFLQ010000015.1, forward strand.
CGAAGAAGTGACGTCCTCCCTGCCCTGGGGAGCGATGGCACGCCTGGTGGGACGGCGGCTGCTGTTCGCCGCCCCCATCCTCCTCGTCGTGACCTTCGGCGTCTTCGCGATCGCCGCCGCCTCCCCCTTCGACCCCGTCAAGGCGTACGCGGGCACGGCCGCCCTGGGCGCGGACGCTGAGACCCTGGAGCGGCTGCGGGAGAACCTCGGCGTGGACGAGCCGTTCGCCTCCCGCTGGTGGAACTGGCTGACCTCCGCCCTCAGCGGCGATCTCGGCCAGTCCGCGGTCATGCGACAGCCGGTCGCCCAAGTCATCGCAGAACGCCTCGTGTGGTCCACGCTGTTGTGCGCGGTCGCCTTCGCGGTGGCCGTGCTGGCCGGCACCGTGCTCGGAGTGCTGGCGGCCCGACGTCCCGGATCCGCGCTCGACCGCGTCGTCGCCTCGCTCGCCTACGCCCTTGAGGCGGCGCCCATCTTCTGGATCGCCCTGCTGGCCATCTGGTTCTTCGCCCTCCAGTGGGGCGTGCTCCCGGCCGGCGGCCTCACCGACACCGCGAGCGCACAGGTTACGCCGGGGCAGGTCGCGAGCCACCTCGTACTGCCCGCCGGCGTGCTCGCCGTCTCCCAACTGCCCTGGTTCACCTTGTACGTCCGCCAGGGCGTCGGCGACGCCCTGACCGAGGACCCCGTACGCGGCGCCCGCGCCCGCGGGCTGAGCGAGCGCACCGTCCTGCTCGGCCACGCCCTGCGCTCTGGACTGCTGCCCGTTCTCACGCTGATCGGCTCCCGCGTGCCCGAACTCATCACCGGCGCCTTGCTGGTGGAGAGCGTCTTCAGCTGGCCGGGCATCGCGGCGGCCACCGTGGAAGCGGCCACGGCCGTCGACTTCCCTCTGCTCGCCGCGCTGACCACGCTGGCCACCGCCGCCGTGCTTCTCGGCAACCTGCTCGCCGACCTGCTCTACGGCCTGTTCGACCCGAGGGTGAAGTTCAGTGACATGTGAATCGCCTTCAGAGTCCGCCTGGCGGTCGTACGGCACCGACCGCCCCTCCACCCGCACGGTGCGGGTGCGCCTCTCGGCTGTGCTGGTGACCGCGACCGTGCTCGCCGTGCTCCTCGTGCCGCCGCTGGTGCAGCTCGACCAGCAGGCCGTCGACCTCGGCGCGAAGTTGCTGCCGCCGAGCTGGTCCCACCCGTTCGGCACCGACGACCTCGGCCGGGACCTGCTCCTGCGCTGCGTCTACGGTCTGCGCGTCTCCCTGCTGGTCGGAGTGGTGGCGGCCCTCACGGCGACCGTGATCGGCACGGCCGTCGGAGCCACCGCGGGAGCACTGGGCGGCTGGGTCGACCGAGGCGTGATGCGGGTGGTCGACACGTTCTCGTCCGTGCCCCATCTGCTGCTCGGGATCTTCATCGTCGCCATGTTCCGGCCCGGAGTGTGGCCCGTGGTGGTATCGGTGGCGCTCACCCACTGGCTGTCCACCGCCCGTATCGTGCGCGCCGAAGTGCTGTCCCTGCGCTCGCGGCCGTACATCGACGCGGCCGTGTCCGGCGGCGCGTCCCGGTGGCGGGTGGCGGTACGGCATCTGCTGCCCGCCGTGCTGCCGCAGGCCGCGCTCGCCGCCGTCCTCATGGTGCCGCACGCCATGTGGCACGAGTCGGCCCTGTCCTTCCTCGGACTCGGCCTGCCCACCCACACCGCCAGCCTCGGCACCCTCATCCAGGGCGCCCGGGGTTCACTGCTCGCCGGGCAGTGGTGGCCCACCCTCTTCCCCGGCCTGTTCATCATCGTCCCGACCCTCGCCATCGCCGGTCTCGCCGGAGCCTGGCGGGAGCGGATCAACCCCCGCCGCCGATCGGAGCTGATGCTGTGACCGAGCGATCCCCTGTTCTTTCGGTCCGCGGGCTGTCGGTGCGCTTCCTCATGCCCGGCGGGCGGCGGATCGCCGCCGTCACCGACGCCCACTTCGACGTGGCGGCCGGCGAATGCCTCGCCCTCATCGGCGAGAGCGGCTGCGGCAAGTCCGTCCTCGCCTCCGCCCTCCTCGGTCTCCTCCCCGCCAATGCCCAGGCAGCGGGCGAAGCCCGCCTCGGCGGCCTGGATCTGCTCACCGCGAACGAGCGCACTCTCGCCCGCACGGTAAGGGGTCGCCTGATCGGGCTCATCCCGCAGAGCCCGGCCGCGCACCTCACCCCCGTGCGTACGGTCCGTTCGCAACTGGAGGAAACCGTACGTGCGTTGACCGACATACGCGGGGGAGCCGTCGTACGACAGGCAGCCGAGGCTGCGGCCGAACGCGCCGCATTCCCCACCGGCCACCTCGACAGCCACCCGCACAAGCTCTCCGGCGGCCTCGCCCAGCGCGCCGCCACCGCCCTCGCCCTCGTCGGCGGCGCACCGCTGCTGCTCGCCGACGAACCGACCACCGGTCTCGACCGCGACCTGGTGGACCACACGGTGGACGAACTACGGCGCCACGTCGACTCCGACGACCACGAGGACGGCACCGGCCGGGCCCTGCTGGTGATCACCCACGACCTCATGGCCGCCGAACGCATCGCCGACCGGGTGGCCGTGATGTACGCGGGCCGGATCGTCGAACTCACTGACGCCAAAACGTTCTTCGGCACGCCCGGCCCCCGGCACCCCTACAGCCGCGGCTTGCTCCAAGCACTCCCCCAGCGCGCCTTCACCCCGATTCCCGGAATGCCGCCCGAACTCGGCGACCTCCCCGACGGATGCGCCTTCGCCCCACGCTGCGAGCGCGCCTCCGAAGCCTGCGCCGCCCTGCCGTCGACGAGCGGCCAAGCCGCCTGTCACCATCCGCACGTACCGGAGGACCTCCGTGCTTGAAGTCCGCGCCATCACCGCCGGATACGACACGAAGGCCCCGGTGGTCCGCGGCGCCTCGCTGACCGTCGCGCCAGGTGAGTCCGTCGGTCTACTCGGCCCCAGCGGCTGCGGCAAGTCCACCCTCGCCCGGGTCGCGGCCCTGCTGCACCGCCCCGACTCCGGCACGCTCCTCCTCGACGGCGAACCCGTACGAAGCTGGCGCCACCGCGCCCCGCGCGCCCAGCGCATAGCCCTCGGCGTGGTCTTCCAGCAGCCGCGCCTATCCGCCGACCCTCGACTGCGGCTCACCGACCTGATCGCCGAACCGCTGCGGGCCACCGGCCGCCGCGGCGGAATCGAGGAGCGCGTCTCCGAACTGGCCGCAGCCGTCGGCCTCACCCCCGACCTCCTGGACCGCCGCCCCCACGAGGTCAGCGACGGCCAGCTCCAGCGCGCCTGCCTCGCCCGCGCCCTCGTGCTACGCCCGCGCTGGCTGATCTGCGACGAGATGACCGCCATGCTGGACGCCTCCACCACCGCCGCGTTGGTGGCCGCCGTCGAGGACTACCGCGCCACGACCGGCGCCGGCCTGCTCGCCGTTGGCCATGACCAGGTACTCCTGGACCGCTGGTGCGACCGCACGCTCCACTGGGACGACGTCACCGGCCGCACCACGCCGACAACGGGACGGCTCCCGCAGGCATCGGGCCTGCGGGAGCCGTCCGTTGTGCCGCCTGTCGGTGAACGGTGAACGGTGAGAAGACGATCACGAGGCAGGACGCTCAGGGCGTACTGCGGCGTCAGGGCGCGAGCAGAAGGCTGTCGCCGCGCTCCTTGGCGGCGGCGTAACGCCTGGCCATGTCCTGCCAGTTGACGACGGACCACATGGCGTCGATGAAGTCGACCTTCTGGTTCTTGTACTGGAGGTAGAAGGCGTGCTCCCAGGCGTCGAAGACCAGGATCGGGGTGGAGCCCTGGCCGATGTTGCCCTGGTGGTCGTAGACCTGCTCGACGATCAGCCGGCCGCTCAGCGGCTCGTAGGCGAGGACGCCCCTCGATTACGGCCTGGTCACGGAGTGCCGCCCGGACCAGCCCGTGGCAGCCACGACCTCAGCCGCGACATCTACGACAGCCCTCCCATCCGTCACCACCCGCATAGTCTCTGCGGGGACGCGCTGGTCCAGGAGCCGCGCCTTTCGGGCACTGCCTTCCAGCTCCTGCTCCAGCTCCGAGCCGAGCTCCCGGCGCATCAGCCGCTCACGGGCGGTGGCATCGGAGGCGGTGAGAAGGACCCGCACAATCCGAACACCCGTCCCCATGGCCCGCTGGAACATGCCGGTCTCCTCTGGCAGCACACTGAGAGTGTTCGTATAGATCAGTCGGCGATAGCCGCGCCGGGCGAAGTTGGCCCACACAGCGGCGAGGTTCGTCTCGGTGATCTCCGAGCGGTGAGGATCCCCCTCCGGGGCCGGGTGCACCTGCCCCATGAAATCACCATCGATGACCGCGTGTGGGACCGCCGCAGCCCGCAGCAACGCCGAAACCTCCCACCCCACCGTCGTCTTGCCGACTCCGGCCCGCCCGCCGATCAGTAGCACTTCCGCGTGATCCATAGAGGCAGCGTGCCAGCCCGCATCCGTCTTACGCGATCCGATATCGAGCGACCTCATGGCCGCAGGCGCGAGCAGCAAGATCACATCTACGGCTGGAGCACTAAGGCGTCCAGCAGCACCCTCACCTCACTCCTGATGCGGGCGTGACATTCGAAGACAAGTCCTGTTCCGGAGCCTCTCGGCGATCCGCTCCACCGCGGCCGTACCGACGCCGGCCGGCCACACTCCACGGGGCAAGGACTGTGACTACTTCCACTTGCGCTGATGGCTGCACTGGCAAGGCGTCACCCCGTACAGCGCTGACGGTGGACTGTGGCCACTTCGTCTCGCAGATCAGGGTTGTGTGAAACCACGTACTTACAGCGGCCGACCTCGATCGTGGGTGGAGCGAGTTGAGGTGGGCGCGATTGCGACGGCTCTGGGAGTGCCGGAAGTGAGGGAGTCGCCGGGAGAGGCCGCCGGGGCGATCCCCCTGCCAGGCAGAGACGACGGCACACACGGAGCGCCATGTAGGCGAAGCCGGTGCCGTGCGCACCGGCCCAGCGCGTCATTCCGAAGGAATGCGAAACTCGAATTCGGGGCGGTCCCACAGCACGACGGGCGGGTTCGCGAGCACGGTCCCGCTCCGCACTGCACCGACGCGGTGGTAGAAGTCTTCGGCGGGAACATGCGACACGACCTTGACACGGTCGAGCCCGGCGGCACGGGCCTCGGACTGCATGTGCGCGACGAGCAGTCGTCCAATGCCCCGTCCTTGCGCTTCGTCGGCGACGAACAGCAGGTCGAGCTCCGGTGGAACGAGGACGAGCGAGTAGAACCCGAGGACCCGGCCTCCCTGCTCGTCGGAGCCGACGGCCACGAAGGCGCGGTGGGCCTCGATGTAATCAGGGCCGACCCGGTAGCCCGCGACTGCGGCTGCGTACTTACCCTCGTAGGCGCCTGAGCCACGCACGAGCCGTGTGAGCCGTTTGGCATCCCGCGCGACGGCCCTCCGGATCATGATCGGCTGACTGACGGGGGAAGTGCGTGAACTCATCGGGAGAGTATTTCGCACCGGGAAGTGCCTTCGTACGGCGGGTCGGCTGCTCGCGCAGGCGTTCCTGCACCGCTCCCCCGGAACCCCTCGCCCAGGCCCCGATCGGCCACGTCACTGCCGCCGAATCGCCCCGGCACACGCCCACGTACGCGCGGATCATCGTGGCCGAACACGCCCGACGCCACCTCTCGCCCAACTGCGCGATCTTGTCGTCAGCCGCTCGGCAGGCCGCCAGCGCCGCAGAGTAGGCACACGGGGACAGTGGACGGTGCATCCCTGCCCGGATCTCCCAGACGGCATGGCACCCCACACGCAGCCTTCAGACACAAGGTCCTCCGCCGCCCCAACGGCGAAGGGCCATCAAAGTTGCTGTGACGACCCGGACCGCCCGTTACTGGCCGGCAGGAACGGCCGCAGCCGTTCCCACTCGGCATCGCTCAGATCACCCCGCCCATATAGGCATCAAAGACCCGGACACGAAGCAGTCACAAGCGTGTTGACTCCCTTGACCAATCGGGCTGAGGAGCGGCCGAGGCGAGGTGGGCCCGCAGCGCCGCCAGGTGCTCTCACGTGGCCGGGGCGAGCCCGGTGCCTCGGCAGGCAGCGCTCGCCCCGTCGCGCTGCCCCGCACGCCTCCCGAGCTCTTCGGGCAGGAGGCGCCCCAGCGTGCACAGGATCGCTCATGTTTCTTCCGACGCTCCCAGACCGGTCAGAGCCCCGACCGGGTCCAGGTCCGGGACACCGCGGGGCCACCAGTCCTCATGCCCCGGTTCCGACTCGTACGCGTACCACAGGCCGTCCTGGCCGAGGCGGAGCTGGGTGTGGCCGTCCGGATGCGTGAGGCGGTTGCGCCAGGGGCGGAAAGCGGGGATGTCCGCGGCGAGGAGGAGGGGACGGGCGCGGTCGAAGCGGCCCGCCGGCGGGTCCCAGGGCTCTTCGAGCACGGCGAGTCCGTCCCGTCCGCCCTGCCGCCACGCGGCGACCGCGCGCGCCAGCTCGGCCGGTGACCGCCCGGTGGCGGCGGCCAGCGAGGAGTAGAGCGCCCGGGTCGCCGCGGTGAGCCCCGAGCCGGGTCGGGCCGCGGCGAGGCGTACCGCGTCCTGCCACAGCGTCAGCTCCGCGACCGGATCGTGCCCGGTGGTCAGCAGGGCGTGTGCTCGGGCCGCCGCGTCCGTGGCCAGCTGGTCCAGCGCGAGGGGGTCCGGGCCGTCCGGAGTCCCCGGGTAGACCGGCGGCTGCTCGGGGTGCGCGGGGGGCGGCAGCGGGGCCGGGAGCGGCGGGAGCGCACGCCGGGTGACGGCGTCATGGGCGCGGATGCCGGGAACGGGTGCGGGTTCTCGCTCCTGGGCGGCGCGGGCCGCGTTGCGCCGGGACATTGCGTCGAGCAGTTCGCGCTCACCTCGGCCGCGCAGCAGGAGGAGGACGAAGGGATCCTGGTCGAGCAGCCGGGCGGTCTGGTAGCAGACGGCGGCGGCGTGTTTACAGGGGTGGCCGACGTCGGGGCAGCTGCACTGCGGTTCGAGGTCGCCCGGACCAGGGAGCAGCCGGACCCCGCACTCGGCGAGGGACCGCGGCACCTCCTTGTCCAGCAGCGCGGCGATGTGGCCGGGCTCCTCGGCGGCGGCGTCCAGGAAGCGGTCCCACTCCTCGTCGGAGAAGGTCCGCAGCCGCACCTGGGTGCGGTACGGGCGCGGACGGTTCCCCTGCACATAGGCCAGCACGAGCCCCGGGGTGACGGTGAGGGCGTCCACGTTCCCCCCGCCCGCGTAGGCCCGCCCCCGCGCCAACCGTGCGGTGTCGAGTGCGCCTTCCTCCAGGGCCGTGACCCAGGCGTTGCCCCACCATGTCCGGGCGAACCGGTCGGCCGGGTCCGTCGGTGACACGGGGAGCGCGGCGAACGTGCGCCGCAACTCGCCGTCACGGCGCGGGGCGGCCATCGACCGCGGGTAGCGGGCGGCCGGGGGCGCGTCCGGTGGCGTACGGCCGGCCATCGGGGGCGGGCCCTCTTCCTCCTGCCGGGGCGTGCTCCGTGCCTCGATCGGGGCCGGCTGGGGCGTCTCCTCCCGCTCGCCGCCGTCGTCCCCCGCAGGAGGCGCGGTCCCGCCCCGCGGTGCCGTCACCGGCAACTCGAAGGCGTCGGCGAGGAGTTCACGTACGTGCCGGACCCGGGTGCTGTGCGCACGCGTCCGGGTGCCCCGGCGGCCGGGAGCGCCGGTCGGCCGCGGAGGGCCGGATGCCGCTCGGGGACCGGACGGGCGCCGGGCCGCTCCTCCACCGGCGCCGGCCTCGGCCCCTTCCCGGTCCGCTTCTTCCCGCGCGGCTCGCAACGCCTCCCGCGCGGCGTCTCCGGGGCGCGCGGCCGATGCGGTCTCGCGATCGGTGTCCAGGATCCCTGGGGTATCCCGTACGGCCTCGGGAGGCTTCTGCGCGGTCTCCTGTGGTGCCACAGCGCCCTCCCCTGTCCGGGGGAGACCGTGGCGTTCCGTGGTCGCCCGTCGCAGTGCCGCGCGCGCCGCATCCCCCGGCTTGGCCGTCGGCTGGACGCCCGTCCCGGGCGCGGTGGCGTCGGGGCCCGCGGCGGCAGATTCTGCGGCCCGGACGTCACCGTCGGCGCGCTCGGTGCTCTCGGTGCTCTCCCGCTCCCGAGCGGCCCGCAACGCACGACGCACCGCGTCAGCCGGGCGCGCCGGAGCCGTCCCGTCCTCGGAAAGCGGCTCCCCGCCCGTCCCGGGCCGTTGCTCCCACGCCGCGTTCACGTCGTCCTCCTCAGCGACACCAGGTCCGACAGCTCGCGGTCGGTCAGTTCGGTCAGGGCCGACTCGCCCGAGCCCAGGATCGCGTCGGCCAGAGCCCGCTTGGACTCCAGCATCTCGGCGATGCGGTCCTCGACCGTGCCCTCGGTGATCAGTCGGTGGACCTGCACCGGCTGGGTCTGGCCGATGCGGTACGCGCGGTCCGTGGCCTGCTCCTCCACCGCCGGGTTCCACCAGCGGTCGACATGGATGACATGGCCCGCGCGGGTGAGGTTGAGGCCCGTGCCCGCTGCCTTGAGGGAGAGGACCAGGACCGGGGTCGTCCCGCTCTGGAAACGGTCGACCATCCGCTCACGGTCGGGCACCGGCGTACCCCCGTGCAGTAGCTCGACCGGTACCGCGCGGGAGGCCAGGTGCGTGGTGATGAGCCGGGCCATGCCGACGTACTGCGTGAACACCAGCGCCGAGCCGTCCTCCGCCAGCAGCGTGTCCAACAGCTCGTCCAGTACGGCGAGTTTCCCGGACCGGGCGGTGAGCGCCGCGGCCGTTGTGGGGTCCTCCTTCAGATACAGCGCCGGATGGTCGCAGATCTGCTTGAGCGAACCGAGGAGTCCCAGGACGAGGCCCCGGCGGCCGATGCCCTCCGCCGTCTCGATCGCCGACAGGGACTCCCGCACGACCGCCTCGTAGAGCGCGGCCTGTTCGCGGGTGAGCGGCACCGGATGGTCCGTCTCCGTCTTGGGCGGAAGCTCGGGGACAATGCCCGGGTCGGACTTCCTGCGGCGCAGCAGGAACGGGCGGACCAGGCGGGCGAGCCGCTCCACCGCCTCCTCGTCCTCCCCGTTCTCCACCGCGCGCGCGTGCCGGGCGCGGAAGGACTTCAGGGGGCCGAGCAGGCCCGGGGTCGTCCAGTCCAGCAGTGCCCACAGTTCGGAGAGGTTGTTCTCCACGGGCGTCCCGGTGAGCGCCACGCGCGCGGGGGACGGGATCGTGCGCAGTGCCTTCGCTGTGGCCGAGTACGGGTTCTTGACGTGCTGTGCCTCGTCCGCGACGACCATGCCCCAGGTCTGGTCGGCGAGCCTCGGCGCCGCGGTCCGCATCGTCCCGTAGGTGGTGAGTACGAAGCCGCCGTCCAGGTCGTTCAGGGTGCGGTCCGGGCCGTGGAAGCGGCGGACCGAGACGCCCGGGGCGAAGCGGGTGATCTCCCGCTGCCAGTTGCCCAGCAGCGACGCCGGGCAGACCACCAGGGTGGGCTCGCGGCGCGCCCGGCGCAGATGCAGGGCTATGACGGTGACCGTCTTGCCGAGGCCCATGTCGTCGGCGAGGCAGGCGCCGAGGCCGAGGGAGGTCATCAGGTCCAGCCAGGCCAGGCCCCGCAACTGGTAGTCCCGCAGTCGGGCGGCGAGGCCCGGGGGCGGCTCCACCGGGCCGACGCCCGCCGTCAGCCGGTCCCTGAGGGTGGCCAGCGCGCCGACCGGTACCGCTTCCACCGTCGCGCCGTCCACCTCGGTGCTGCCGGTGAGTGCCACGGACAGCGCGTCGACCGGGTCGAGCAGGCCCAGCTCACGCTTGCGGGCCTTGCGGACGAGCGCGGGGTCGACCAGTACCCACCGGTCGCGCAGCCGGACGACGGGGCGGTGGGCCTCGGCGAGCGCGTCCATCTCGGCCTCGGTGAGCGGATCGCCACCCAGGGCAAGCTGCCAGCGGAACTGCAGCAGTTCCTCGCTCTCGAAGAAGCCCGTGCCGTCGGTCGCCGTACCGGGCGCGGGCCGTACGATCGCCGTCGCCGTCAGGTCCTTCGCCAGATCCCGGGGCCAGTGCACAGCGACCCCGGCGGCGCCCAGCCGGGTCGCCGCGACGCCCAGCAGTTCGCCCAGCTCCTCCTCGGACAGCGCCAGTACGTCGGGCGCCTCCTGAGCGGAGAGCCGCTCCAGTGGGGGCCAGACGCGGGCCGCGCGGCGGACGGCGAGGGCCGTGTCCACCCGCGCGCGGGGGCCGAACGCGGCGTTCGCCTCACCGGCCCACAGCGCCGCCGCGTCGACGACGAGGGTCGGGTCGGCGAGGCTGTGCACCTGCACGACGGCCGCGCCGACGCGACGGGCGCCCTCGCCGTCGTCGAACAACTGGTGTGCCGACAGGTCCAGACGCAGCGAGATCCGTACGCCGGTGTCCATGCCCGCGGCGACCTCCGCGGCCCAGTCGTGCGCCCGGGGAAGACTCTGCGGCTCGTGCGCCGCGAACGGCTTGCCCGTGGCGTGGGCGGCGGCCGGGGTGCGTGGCAGGGTGTCCGCGACCGCGTCCAGGAAGGACCGTACGAGGGACTCGGGCTCGGGCAGCATGAGCGGGCCCTTGCCGGCCAGCGGGACGGCATGGCCCTCATGGGGCAGCGCGGCGGCGACCGCCCTGAGATGGGCGATGTCGTCCGGCTCCAGCGGTCCGGCCCGCCAGGCGTCGTATCCCTCCGAGGTGAGCCCGGGCAGCAGCCGACCGCGTGCGACGAGTCGCAGGGCGTGCAGCGTGGCGGCGCCCCAGCAGGCGGTGGCGGGGTGGGCGGCGGGGTCGCGCCGGGCCCGGGCGAGCAGCGGCAGGGCGTCGGCGATGGGCAGTGAGACGGCGGGCACGGTGCCTCTGCGCACGCCGGTTCCGTGGCGGCGTACGACCGTCAGTTCCTGCGTGCCGTCCGACGGCAGCGGTCCGCCCTCCGGATCCCAGAAGGCGACCCGGCCCTGGCGGGGCAGCGGCGCGGGCAGGAAGACGGCGGCCAGCCGCCCCCAAGCTCTCGACTGCGTTCGAGCAGGGGGTGCCCCCATGGTCACGGCCGCCTGGGCCACCTGCTCCCCCATACGTCCTGTCACCTCCCGCCGTCGCGTCGCGTCAGATTGTCTTCGACTGTACGGGCGGGGTCTGACAATCGGCTCCGGGCGACCGGCGGGGACCGGTCAGGGGATCGTCCGCGACACCACGTAGACCGTCGGACGGGCGGGGTCGGCCCGGTTCACCAAGACGTCAATGGTGGGCGCCGGGTTCTTCCGCGCACGGGTCAGGCCGTACCAGGAGCCGTCTCCTGTGAACGTCCAGCCGACGACTTCCTGGTCGCGCGCGCTGATGGTGATGTCGTTCTCCTTCAGCTCGCTCGGACTCGTCTTCATGCGGCGCAGGAACGCCTCGAGGCCGACGTAACTGGTGGTGAACTGCGCGTACAGCCTGCTGCTCTTCCAGTTGTTCGTCTCGTAGTAGGCGATGTCGGTGGCGTCCCAGGGGATCTTCACCTCGTACAGGCTGCGCAACACGCCCGGGGGCCAGCCCGGGGTGAGACCGGTCGCCGAGGACCTCGCCTCCTTGACTTTGCCGCTGTCGCGGCTCTGGTTCGCGGAGATCACGAGGTAGCCGGCGGGGACACCGATGAGCAGGACGATGATCAGCAGGGTCAGCGCCCGGCGCCGGAACATGTGCCACCGGTCCTCCGGGGGCCTCGAGGGCTCGTCCGGCGGTGACGACTGGCGCGGTATGGAAACAGTGGAGGTCACAGCGACCCCTTGGCGGTGCGGCGGGCCTGCGCGTACCGCTCGTAGCGCTCCACTCGGCGCCGGTTGGCCCGCCGGAAACGGCGGGCGACGAGGCGGGCGAGGTCGGCGGCGCCCACCATGCCGGCCTCGGGGCCGAGCTGGGCGCGCGCGATGCGAGCCTCGGGACGGTAGCCGCGGCCGGTCAGATGGCGTCGGAAGGCGTCCCGGGCCGGACCGATGAGCAGGTCGTCGGCCGCGCTGACCCCGCCGCCGATCACGAAGCAGGACGGGTCCAGGGCGGCGGCCAGGTTGGCGATGCCGACGCCGAGCCACTGGCCGATGTCCTGCAGCAGCTCGACACACATCGCGTCGCCCTCGCGGGCCAGCTCGGTGATCATCGGGCCGGTGATGTCGGAGATGTTGCCCTTGACGTGCTCGATGATCCCGTAGGCCACCGGGGAATCGGCGGCTGCCAGCTCCCTGGCCTCGCGGACCAGGGCGTTGCCCGAGCTGTACTGCTCCCAGCAGCCGCGGTTGCCGCACGGGCAGCGGTGGCCGCCGGGCACGACCTGCATATGGCCGAACTCGCCCGCGACCCCGAACTTGCCACGCTTGACCCGGCCGTCCTCCAGGATGGCGCCGCCGATGCCGGTACCGAGGGTGATCATGACGAGGTGGTCCTCGCCGCGGCCCGCACCGAAGCGCCACTCGGCCCAGGCGGCGGCGTTGGCGTCGTTGTCGACCAGGACGGGGACGGCCAGCCGCCCGGCCAGGCGGTCGCGCAGGGGCTCGTTGCGCCAGGACAGGTGGGGGGCGAACAGGACGCGATTGCGGTCCGCGTCCACCCAGCCGGCCGCTCCGATGCCGACGGCGTGCACATCGTGCCGGTCGGAGAGGTCCAGGACCAGCTCGACGATGGTGTCCTCGACGACCTTGGGGCTCTTGGACTTGTCGGGCGTCTCGGTGCGGAGCTTCTCCAGGATGTTGCCGTCGGCATCGACGACGCCCGCCATCACCTTCGTACCGCCGATGTCGATACCGACCGTGGGAACGCGCGGCGCCGACAGATGCGAACGGCGCTCACGCGTGCCGACGGTCCGCAGGACGGTCGCCCGGGCGGAGCCGCGGTGGGGGAAGTCGCGGTAGGTGCTCATCGCGCCGATTCTGCCTCACGCTGCCGCGGGGCCGCATCGTGGAACCCCGGCGCTCCGGTTGACGTGTGGAAGCCACGAACCGTTTGCCGGTGGCGGGACCGCTGTGGTCGGCCACGCCCATGATGCGGAGCCGGGGGAGGCGACAGCCCCGCGCCCTACGGGGCGCGGTTGTCCAATTCGTGGCGCAGATCGTCGAGTTCGTCGCCGCCGGCCATCTGCCGCGTCAGCTCGTCCAGCGAGATCTCCTCGCGGGTGTGATGGCCCACCATCGTGCCGCGCTTGAGCAGGACGAAACGGTCACCCACCAGATACGCGTGGTGCGGGTTGTGGGTGATGAACACAACACCCAGTCCGGCGTCCCGTGCCCCCGCCACATACTTCAGCACCACACCCGACTGCTTCACACCCAGTGCCGCCGTCGGCTCGTCGAGGACCAGCACCTTGGCCCCGAAGTACACCGCCCGCGCGATGGCCACGCACTGGCGCTCGCCACCCGACAGGGTGCCGATGGGCTGGTCGACGTCCCGCAGGTCGATGCCCAGGCGCAGCAGTTCGGCGCGTGTGGTGCGGCGCATGAAGTCGACGTCCATGCGCTTGAAGGGGCCGACCCCCTTGCGCGGCTCGGAACCGAGGAAGAAGTTCCGCCACACCGGCATCAGCGGTACGACGGCGAGGTCCTGGTAGACCGTGGCGATCCCGCGGTCCAGGGCCTCGCGCGGGGAGGCCGGGCGGCACTCCTCGCCCTCGATACGGAAGGTGCCGGCGTCGTGCTGGTGCAGCCCCGCGATGATCTTGATGAGGGTGGATTTGCCCGCGCCGTTGTCGCCGAGGACGCAGGTGATCTCCCCCGGGTGGACCTCAAGGGAGACCCCTTCGAGGGCACGGACGTTGCCGTAGTACTTGCTGACGTTCTCCAGTTCGACGAGCGCCGTGCGCTCCGTGACGTCGACGTCCGTCGTCATGTCGTGGCCTCCGCACGCTTGCGGACCCAGGCGTTGAGCAGGGTCGCGAGGAGCAGCATCGCTCCGAGGAAGAACTTGAACCAGTCGGGGTTCCACTGGGCGAAGACGATGCCCTTGCTGGTCATACCGAAGATGAGCGCGCCGACCGCCGACCCGACCGCGGATCCGTAGCCGCCGGTGATCAGGCAGCCGCCGATGACGGCCGCGATGATGTAGATCAGCTCGTTGCCGACGCCCTCTCCGGACTGCACGACGTCGAAGGAGAACAGCAGGTGCTGGCCGGAGATCCAGGCGCCGAGGGCGACGCCCATGTACAGACCGATCTTGGTCCGGTGCATCGGGACGCCGACCGCGCGGGCCGCGCTCTCGTTGCCGCCGACCGCGAAGATCCAGTTGCCGGCCCGGGTACGCAGCAGGATCCAGGAGGCGAGGGCGACCAGGGCGAACCACCACAGGATGGTGATCTTGAAGTTGACACCGCCGAGGGTGACCGTGGAGGCGAACACGGCCTTGGCCGATTCGAAGCCATCCATGTCGGAGATCGACTTGCTGGAGACCGTGCCGCTGATCAGCTTGGTGAGGCCGAGGTTCAGACCGGTCAGCATCAGGAACGTACCGAGCGTGACGATGAAGCTGGGCAGCTTCGTACGGGTCAGCACGAACCCGTTGAACGCGCCGATCGCCAGCGTGACCAGCAGGGAGACGCCCACACCGACCCAGACGTTCGCGGTCATCTGGTAGCTGAACATCGACGAGACCAGCGCCGACGACGTCACGAGGACGCCCGCGGACAGATCGAACTCGCCACCGATCATCAGCAGCGCGACCGGAACGGCCATGATGCCGATCGTCGAGGCCGCGTACAGAACCGTGCTGAGGCTGGAGCCCCGCAGGAAGCTGTCGGCGACGATCGAGAAGAACAGGAAGACGGCGAGCGCGCCGACCACCGAGCCCAGCTCGGGCCGGCCGAGGAGCTTCTTCAGGGGCGACGTCCTCAGGAGCCGCTCGTCCGCGGACACCCCGTCCGCCGTCGTCTCCGGCTGGTTCGCCGGCGCCGTCGTGCTCATCGCGTGCCCCGCTTCGCGTACTTCTCCAGGGTCGCGGCCTGGTCCTTGGTGATGATCTGCGGTCCGGTGAGTACCGGATGGCCGCCGCCGATGGTGTTGGCGTTGTACTTGTAGAGCCAGAGCTGGTCGACCGCCTCGTACCCCTGGAGGTAGGGCTGCTGGTCGACGGCGAAGCCGAGGGTGCCGTCCTTGAGCTTGCCGGCCACCTTCTCGTTCAGGTCGAAGGTGTCGATCTCCGCCCGGCTACCGGCGTCGGCTCTGGCCTTCACCGCGGTGTCGGCGAAGGGGGCGCCGAGGGTGACGACCGCGTCGAGGGACTTGTCCGACTGGAGCCTGGCCCCGATGGCGGACTGCACGTCCGGCATGTTGGTGCCGTTGACGTAGAGGTTCTTCACGGTGCCGTGGAAGGTCTCCTTCACACCCGCGCAGCGCTGCTCGTGGCCCACGTTGCCCTGCTCGTGCAGCACGCACAGGACCTTCTTCCGGCCGCGCCGGTTCAGCTCCTCGCCGACGGCCTCACCGGCGATCGTCTCGTCCTGGCCGATGTGGGTGAGCGCGCCGAAGGCCTTCGATTCCTCCGATCCGGAGTTCACCGTGACCACGGGGATGCCGGCCTTCTCGGCCCGGGCGACGGCGGCCTTCATCGCGTCGGGCTTGGCCAGTGTGACGATGATGCCGTCGACCTTCTGGTCGATCGCCGCGTCCACGAGCTGGGCCTGCTGCTGGGCCTCGGCGCTGTGCGAGTAGAGGAACTTGATGTTGTCCTTGAGGGCGGCCTGCTTGGCGCCGCTCTGCACGATGTCCCAGAAGGTGTCGCCGTCACCGGAGTGCGTGATCATCGCGACCGTCCAGCGGGGCGTGTCCACCGCGGCGCGGCCCTGGGCGGCAGCGGCCTTGCGGGCGTCCTCGGCGCGCTTTCCGCCGTGGCTGCTGCACCCGGCGAGGGATACGCCGAGCGCCCCTGCGAGCGCGATGGTTGCCCAGATCCGTATCCGTGCCACGAGGTGCCCTTCTTGCGGAGTTTATTGGAACGACCAAGTATCGCTTACTGGCCATTGATGCCGCAGGTCAGGGCCCTGGGTCTGCGGGAGGCGCAGGCGCACCGGCGGTTCCGGGGCTGCAGGGCACGGGTGTTGAGAGCCCAGGGCCTCAGGGCCTCAGGGCCTCAGGGCCTCAGGGCCTCAGGGGCGTACGAGTAGCTGGAACTCGAACGAGTAGCGCGAGGCGCGGTAGGTATGAGTGCCGTACTCCACGGCGCGGCCCGTGTCGTCGAACGTCGTGCGCTGCATGGTGAGCAGCGGGGCACCCTCGGGCTCGCCGAACCGTTCGCCCTCGTCGAGGGTGGCGGCGCGGGCCCCGACGGACTGCCGGGCGCTGTGCAGCGTGATGCCGGCGGCGCGCATCAGACGGTAGAGGCCGGTCGCCTCCAGCCGCTCGGTCGGCAGATCGAGCAGACCGGTCGGCAGGTAGTTGCACAGGCACGCCATCGGCTCGCCGTGCGCGAGGCGGAGCCGCTCGATGTGGTGCACCTCGCTGCCCTCGGGCACCCTCAGCGCGGCGGCGACCTCGGTCGACGCGGGCACGACGGTATTGCCGAGCACTCGGGTCGCGGGGCGCTGCCCGGCCGCCTCCAGGTCGTCGTACAGGCTGCTGAGCTCCAGCGGCCGCTTGACCTGACTGTGCACGACCTGGGTACCGACACCACGGCGGCGCACGAGCAGGCCCTTGTCGACGAGGGACTGGATGGCCTGGCGGACGGTGGGCCGGGACAGGCCGAGCCGCGCGGCCAGGTCGATCTCGTTGCCCAGCAGACTGCCCGGCGTCAGCATCCCGTGCTCGATCGCGGCCTCCAACTGCTGGGAGAGCTGGAAGTACAGCGGCACCGGACTGCTCCGGTCGACGCTGAGCTGGAGCGACACGGTCGGATGCACATCTGGTTTCGGCACGGGGCGAGCGTAGCTCCGGTGCCGGTTGACGGGAAGTCGTGTAGTCCGGTTGTCCGGACAATCCATTGACACGACGGGGGGTGGGACCTCAGGTTGTTCTCATGCGCATCGGACTCATCGGGGCAGGTCGTATCGGGACGTTGCACGCGACCACGCTCGGCCGCCACTGCGAGGTCGGCTCGCTCGTCGTCACGGACATCGACACGGGCCGGGCCCAGCAGCTCGCGGCCCGTCTGGGCGCGACGGCCGCGCCCGGCGTGGACGAGATCTTCGGCTCGGGCGTGGACGCCGTTGTCATCACGGCCGCGACCGCGGCCCACGCCGAGCTGATCGGCCGGGCGGCACGCTCGGGGCTCCCGGTGTTCTGCGAGAAGCCGATCGCGGTCGACCTGCCTAGCACACAGGCCGCCCTCGCGGAGGTCGACTCGGCCGGAACGATCCTGCAGATGGGCTTCCAGCGTCGCTTCGACGCGGGTTACACGGCCGCACGGGAGGCCGTGCGCTCCGGAAGGCTTGGGCGGCTGCACACGGTCCGTGCGGTGACCTCCGACCAGATGCCGCCGCCGGCCGCGTATCTTCCGTTCTCCGGCGGGATCTACCGTGACTGCCTCGTGCACGACTTCGACGTCCTGCGCTGGGTGACCGGCCGGGAGGTCGTCGAGGTGTACGCGACCGGATCCGACGCCGGCGGGGCGATGTACCGCGAGGCGAACGACGTGAGCACGGCCGCGGCCGTGCTCACGCTGGACGACGGCACGCTGGCGACGGCGACGGCGACGCGCACCAACGGGGCGGGCTACGACGTCCGTATGGAACTGGCGGGCGAGCTGGACACGGTCGCGGTCGGCCTGGACGACCGTACGCCCCTCAGGTCGACCGAGCCGGCCGGCCCGCCGCCCCCGAACGAGCCATGGACCGGCTTCCTGGAACGGTTCGCGCCCGCGTACGAGGCCGAGATCGCCGCGTTCGTCGAGGTGGTACGCGGTGAGCGCGCGAACCCGTGCGACGGCCACGAGGCCCTCCAGGCCCTGCGCGTCGCGGAGGCCTGCGAGCTGTCCCGCCACGAGCGCCGCCCGGTGAACGTCGGCGAGATCGCGGGCGCCCGCGCCTGACGGAAGCCGGCCGGGACGGACACACCGCGCACCTTCGGGGATCTCGGTTGACGCAGGCCGGCGGTCCCGGTTTCCTGCTGCGATGCCGAACCTACGTTTCCAGGAACCCCGCGACGACGCCGCACTCGAGGACTGGCGGTACGTCCACAACGAGATCATCCCCGCGGACCCGCTCTCCCTCGACGACGTACGCGAGCGTGTGACGCGCAACCGCCTGGAGAGCGCGTACCTGGGGGACGTCCTCGTGGGCTGCTCGACCGTGCGTCCGCCCAAGGACGACACGGCCACGGCGATGGTCATCGCGCGCATCCTGCCCGCCCACCGCGGGCAGGGTTTCGGCGAGCAGCTCTACACGCGGGCCCTGGGGCAGGCGCGGGCCCTGGGTGCCGAGGTGATCGAGACGATCGTGCTCGGCACCAACCCGGACGGGCTCGCGTTCGCACGCAAGCACGGATTCGTCGAGGTCGAACGCTATGTGGCGGACGTGGACGAGGTCTGGCACACCCTGCGGCTGACCTGAGCGTCAACCCGCATGGAACAGGGCCGGCTAGGCGTTCTCCGGAAGTTCGTACGAGCCGTACCGCGGGCGGCCCGCCAGGTCGTACGAGTGGATGGTGACGCCTGCGGCCGTGGTGCGACCACCGGTGTGGTGGAACGCGGTGGGCAGGGCGCCCTCGGCGAACAAGCGGCGTCCGTCGCCGAGGACGACCGGGAACGTCAGCAGGTGCAGGGTGTCGACGAGGTCGAGCGCGAGCAGGGACTGGACCAGGGCGCCGCTGCCGTGCACCTGGAGTTCACCCTCGGTCCGCTCCTTGACGGCGGTGACCTCCTTGGTGAGGTCGCCGCGCAGCACGGTGGTGTTCGCCCAGGAGGGGGTACCCAGGCTCTGCGAGGCGACGTACTTCGGCAGGGAGTTGAGCCGGGAGGCGATGGGGTCGGCCGGGTCGGTGCTCTTCGGCCAGTGCGCGGCGAAGATCTCGTAGGTACGGCGGCCGAGGAGGAAGGCGCCCGTGCGGTCGAAGACCTCGGTCATGAACCGGCCGAAGTCCTCGTCGCCGTACGGAACGCTCCAGCCGCCCTGTTCGAAGCCGCCGCTGGTGTCCTCCCCGGGTCCACCCGGGGCCTGGTGGACCCCGTCGAGGGTGATGAAGGCGGTGACGGTGAGCTTGCCCATGACGGGTGCCCTCCTTCTCGGATGGTTTTCCGGGTCTGCTGTCGGCGGTTCAGACCCCTCCGGCGGCCACAACTCATCGGTCGGTTGTCAGCAGAAGAGCCACCCGGGTCGCGTCAGCCGCCCAGCTCCTGGTGACGGGCCGCCAGGTGTGCCGCGCCCTCCTGCGTCAGGGAGCCGTACAGGCGCAGGCGGGAGATGCCACCGTCCGGGTAGATGTCCACGCGCGCGTGCGTGCCGACGGCCGGTGCGGGCAGAACGAAGCGGTGGTTCGTGTCGGGCTGGAGGCGGGTACGCGGCAGGATCTCGTGCCACGCGGCGTCCTCGCTGTCCCTGACCGAGACCGACGCCCAGCCCGCCGCGTTCCCCTTCAGACAGGCGGTGTCGATCTCGATCGCCCGGATCTGCGACTGAGCCACCAGCCGGTAGCGGATCCAGTCGTTGCCGTGGTCGCGGCGGCGGCGCGTCTCCCAGCCGTCGTTCATCTTGCGGGAGCGGCCGGGCTGGATCGTGTTGGTGGCCGGTGAGTAGAAGAGGTTCGAGGCGTCCTCGACCTGGCCGCCGTTCTCCATGGCGACCACGTCGAAGGTGCCGAGGACCGCCAGCCAGCTCGGGTCCGGGACCACCTCGCCGTACACGCGCAGGCGCGCGATGCCCCCGTCGGGGTGCTGGTTCACCCGCAGGTGCGTGAAGCGCTGTTCGACCGACACCGCGAAGCCGTTCGCCGCGTGGCCACCGACCGGCGTGCGCGGGACCAGCGTCGTCCACTTCGCGTCGTCCGACAGCAGGTGCTCCGGGGACGGGGAGCCGGGCACCGACGCCCCCTCGACGGACACCGCCTGCGGGTAGTTGCCCCGGAAGTGCGCCGTGTCGACCACGATGCCGCGTACCACGCCGGGCGCGCCGAGGCGTACCAGCGCCCAGTCGTGGTCCTCGGCCGTCGGCCACGGGTGCTCGGCCGAGGTGCCGCGGCGGCGCCGTGTCTCCCAGCCGTCCATGACCTTGCCCTTGTGCCCGAAGTGTTCGGGGTCGAATTCGGCGCGCTCGGGCACGAGGAGGTTCTCGCGCTGGGCGAAGAACTCGTCGCCGGCGGCGATGACCGCGGCGCCCAGCCCGCGGTCGGCGAGGTTGGCGTACCGGGTGAAGGGGAAGTCGGCGGTGCGGTAGTCCGCGTAAGGGTCTCCGCCGCTGTACGGGTTGGCGTCGCCGGTGAAGCCGGCCACCTCGGATTGCTGCTGCGCCGTCACGGTGATCAGGTCTTCCTCTCTGGGTCGGCCGCTGTGGGGGCGGGAGGGAATCAGTCGGTTCTGTCGAGCAGTCGTCCCTTCGGCTCGGTGAACTCGCCGTCGTCCACGACGCGCTCGCCGCGCAGCCACGCGGACTTGACCACGCCGTACAGGGTCCTGCCCGCGTAAGCCGTGACCGGGTTGCGGTGCTGGAGGGCCGCCGGGTCCACGGTGAAGGTCTCGTCGGGGGCGAGCACCGCGAAGTCGGCGTCGCGGCCTGCCTCGATGGCGCCCTTGTGGCGAAGGCCCGCCAGTTGTGCGGTGCGTGTAGACATCCAGCGGACGACGTCCTGCAGGCCGTGGCCGCGCCTGCGGGCCTCGGTCCAGACCGCCGGCAGGCTGAGTTGGAGGCCGGAGATGCCGCCCCATGCGGTCGCGAAGTCGTCGGTCTTCAGGTCGGCCGTCGACGGGGAGTGGTCGGTGACCACGCAGTCGATGGTGCCGTCCGCCAGCGCCCGCCACAGCAGGTCCCGGTTGGCGGCCTCGCGGATAGGCGGGCAGCACTTGAACTCGCTTGCTCCGTCAGGGATTTCCTCGGCGGTCAGGGTCAGGTAGTGCGGACAGGTCTCCACCGTGATCCGCAGTCCCTCGGCTCTGGCGGCGGCGAGCAGCGGCAGTGCGTCGCCGGAGGACAGGTGCAGCACGTGCACGCGCGCGTCGAATCGCTTCGCCTGCGCGATGAGATTCGCTACCGCCGTGTCCTCGGCGTCGCGCGGTCGGCCGGCGAGGAAGTCGGCGTACTTCGGGCCGCTCTGCTGCGGGGCGGCGGCGAGTTGGCGCGGGTCTTCGGCGTGCACGATGAGCAGTCCACCGAATCCGGCGATCTCGGCCAGGGAGCGGGCGAGCTGCTCCTGGTCGAGGTGCGGGAACTCGTCCACGCCCGATGGTGACAGGAACGCCTTGAAGCCGAAGACGCCCGCGTCGTGCAGCGGTCGCAGGTCCCCCATGTTGTCGGGCAGCGCACCGCCCCAGAACCCGACGTCGATGTGGGCCTTGCGGGCCGCGACCTCCCTCTTCACGCGCAGGTGGTCGACGGTCGTGGTCGGCGGGAGGGAATTGAGGGGCATGTCGATCAGGGTGGTGATGCCGCCGGCCGCCGCCGCGCGCGTCGCGGTCCAGAAGCCCTCCCACTCGGTGCGGCCCGGATCGTTGACGTGCACGTGGGTGTCGACCAGACCCGGCAGCAGGACGTCGTCGCCGAGGTCCTCCACCCGGGCACCGTCCGGTACGTCCGCGTCGTAGGGCAGTACGGCCGTGATCGTGCCCCCGGCGACCGCGACCGACGCGGCGCGTTGCCCTTCGGGAGTGATGACGCGCGTCGAGCGCAGGACCAGTTCGGCATCGGACACCCGGACCCCTCTCTCTGCCGCCGTTCTACGGGCGGGAAACGGGACGCACACCATGTGACGGGCTTCAACGTTCTGTTGAAGGAGTCTTCACTCCACTCCACGCACCGTCAAGGGGCAGTCGCCTTCCCGCACACATTCGACGGGTGAGCTTGGGCCTTCCGCAACACGGAATTAGGATTCCATAAGGCAGAACGCAGCTCGCGCCAACAGGAAGCCGACCGACCGCCGGGTAGGCTTCTGCCCTCCCACCAGCCTTGAAAGGAACGCGCCGTGCCGACGTCGACGTCCAGCACCAGCGACGCCCCCGCCAAGTCCGCCGCCGGCGGTGGTGGAGTCCAGTCCCTCGAGCGCGCCTTCGACCTGCTGGAGCGGATGGCGGACGCGGGCGGCGAGGTCGGCCTCAGCGAGCTGTCCGTCAGCAGCGGACTGCCGTTGCCGACGATCCACCGCCTGATGCGCACGCTCGTGGCCTGCGGTTACGTACGTCAGCAGCCCAACCGCCGCTATGCGCTCGGCCCGCGGCTGATCCGGCTCGGGGAGTCGGCGTCCCGGCTGCTCGGCACCTGGGCCCGCCCTCATCTCGCACGGCTGGTCGAGGAGACCGGCGAGACCGCCAACATGGCACTGCTCGACGGCGACGAGGTCGTGTATGTGGCGCAGGTGCCGTCCAAGCACTCGATGCGGATGTTCACCGAGGTGGGGCGGCGGGTGCTGCCGCACTCCACGGGCGTGGGCAAGGCGCTGCTCGCGACCACACCGGACGACGAGGTCCGCGCCCTGCTCGCCCGCACGGGCATGCCCGCCGCCACAGAGAAGACGATCACCACTCCCGAGGCTTTTGTCGCCGCGCTGGAAGAGGTGCGCCACCTCGGGTACGCGGTCGACGACAACGAGCAGGAGATAGGAGTCCGGTGCCTCGCGGTGTCCGTGCCCGATTCCCCGACGGCCGCGGCGATCTCCATCTCGGGCCCGGCGGGCCGGGTCACGGAAGCGGCGACGAAGAACATCGTGCCGGTGCTCCAGCAGGTGGCGGCGGAGCTCTCGCGGGAGCTGGCGAGCTCGGGACCGGTCACCTGACGCCCATACCCGTTGGGCGCCCCACGATCGCCACCGGGTCGGGTATGCAGTACGCATGACGCGCAACGAAGAGGTCGCCGGGCTGCTCCTGGCGGCAGGCGGGGGACGGCGGCTCGGCGGGCGACCCAAGGCATTGCTCGAACACCGGGGTCGGCCGCTCGTGGAGTACGCGGCGGGGGCCTTGCGGGCGGGCGGGTGCGACCGGGTGCACGTCGTACTTGGCGCCGCGGCCGATGCCGTACGGGATCGGGCGGAGCTGTCCGGCTGCGTCCTGGTGGAGAACCCGGACTGGGGGCGGGGCATGGGCTCCTCGCTGCGGGCCGGGCTCGGCTCGCTGACCGGTACGGGGGCGCGGGCGGCCCTCGTCTCGCTCGTCGACCAGCCCGGCATCGGCCCGCAGGCGGTGGCCCGCGTCCTGGCCGCGTACCGGGACGAGACGTCGCTGGTCTCGGCGACCTACGAGGGGGTGCGGGGACATCCGGTCCTGCTCGGCTCCGCCCACTGGGCCGGTATCGCGGCGACGGCCACCGGGGACCGAGGGGCGCGCGCCTATCTGAAGGCGCACGAGGAGGCGCTCACACTCGTGGAGTGCGGGGACGTCGCGCAGCCGTACGACATCGACACACAAGGCGACCTGACGCATCTTGAGTGAGCGGGTGGCGCCGAGCGCCGTCTCCCCCTCGAAGCGGAGCATCTCGACATCAACAAATCATTGAAGTTCCACTATGAGGAAACTAGCATCCACCTACCAGAAGCACTTGACTGCTCACCAGGCGCGGACCTGCCGCATCAGAGCCCTGGCACCTCGCGCCGCCACCTCCCATGCCAGCCCGCTGAAGGAGAAGTGACAGCTCATGTCCGCACCCGTGCCGTCCCCGGCGGTCGTCGTCGACGCCGAGCCCCTGCCCCGGCAGGAGGAGGTCCTCACCGACGCGGCGCTCGCCTTCGTGGCCGAGCTGCACCGGCGGTTCACACCCCGGCGTGACGAGCTCCTCGCCCGCCGCGCGGAGCGCCGGGCCGAGATCGCCCGCACCTCCAGGCTCGACTTCCTCCCGGAGACCGCCGCGATCCGCGCGGACGACTCCTGGACGGTGGCCCCCGCACCGCGGGCACTCGACGACCGCCGGGTCGAGATCACCGGCCCCACCGACCGCAAGATGACCATCAACGCCCTCAACTCCGGTGCCCGGGTGTGGCTTGCGGACTTCGAGGACGCTTCCGCGCCCACCTGGGAGAACGTGGTCCTCGGCCAGTTGAACCTGATCGACGCGTACACCCGGAACATCGACTTCACCGACCCGGGCACCGGCAAGTCGTACGCCCTCCGCCCCGACGAGGAGCTGGCGACGGTCGTCATGCGTCCGCGCGGCTGGCATCTGAACGACCGTCACCTCGAGGTGGACGGGCAGCAGGTACCCGGCGCCTTCGTCGACTTCGGCCTGTACTTCTTCCACAACGCACGCCGTCTGCTCGACCTCGGCAAGGGCCCGTACTTCTACCTGCCGAAGACGGAGTCGCACCTGGAGGCACGCCTGTGGAACGACGTCTTCGTGTTCGCGCAGGACCATGTCGGCATCCCGCAGGGCACCGTCCGTGCCACCGTCCTGATCGAGACGATCACGGCGGCGTACGAGATGGAGGAGATCCTCTACGAACTCCGCGACCACGCCTCCGGGTTGAACGCGGGCCGCTGGGACTACCTGTTCTCCATCGTCAAGAACTTCCGTGACGGCGGGCCGAAGTTCGTCCTCCCGGACCGCAACGCGGTGACGATGACCGCCCCGTTCATGCGGGCGTACACCGAACTCCTCGTCCGCACCTGCCACAAGCGCGGCGCGCACGCGATCGGCGGCATGGCGGCGTTCATCCCCTCCCGGCGCGACGAGGAGGTCAACAAGGTCGCCTTCGAGAAGGTCAAGGCGGACAAGGACCGCGAGGCGAACGACGGTTTCGACGGTTCCTGGGTCGCCCACCCGGACCTGGTCCCGATCGCCATGGAGTCCTTCGACAAGGTCCTCGGAGACCGGCCGAACCAGAAGGACCGGCTGCGCGAGGACGTCGACGTCAAGGCCTCCGACCTGATCGCCGTCGACTCCCTGCACGCCAGGCCGACGTACGCGGGTCTGGTCAACGCCGTCCAGGTCGGCATCCGCTACATCGAGGCCTGGCTGCGGGGCCTGGGCGCGGTCGCCATCTTCGATCTCATGGAGGACGCGGCCACCGCGGAGATCTCCCGCTCCCAGATCTGGCAGTGGATCAACGCGGGCGTCGAGTTCGAGAACGGCGAGAAGGCCACGCCGGAACTGGCCCGCAGGATCGCAGCCGAGGAACTGGAGAACATCAGGGCGGGGATCGGCGCGGAGGCCTTCGCCACGGGCCACTGGCAGCAGGCCCACGACCTGCTGTTGCAGGTCGCCCTGGACGAGGACTACGCGGACTTCCTGACGCTTCCCGCGTACGAGCAGTTGGCCGGCTGAGTCACTCCCATCCGTGCAGGGCCGGTCCCGCCCGGCCCTGCGCGGCACGCTCAGCCGTCGGTCGGGGCTGCGGCGTGCGGTCCGCCGACGAGCATGCGGTCCACGACCCGCGCTGTCGCGAGACCGTCCCCGGGCTCGCAGAAGTCCCTCATGAACTGGGCGTACTTCTCCCGGTACTCCGCTTCGACGGCATCGACGTCACGCAGGGCCTTGACCAGGTCTTCGGAGGTCTCCAGCAGCGGGCCGGGCGCCCGGGTGGTGAGGTCGAAGTACAAGCCGCGCAGCGAGTCCCGGTAGTGCTCCAGGTCGTAGGTGAAGAACAGCATCGGCTTACCCGAGTGCGCGAAGTCGAAGAACGCCGAGGAGTAGTCGGTGACCAGCACATCGGCGACGAGGTACAGATCGGCTATGTCCGGGTAGCGGGTGACATCCCACACGAAGCCCTGGCCGGCACCCGGTACGTTGCCATGGACCCTCGGGTGCTTGCGGAAGAGCAGCACATGGTCGTGACCGAGTTCGGCCTGGGCCGCGGCCAGGTCGATCCGCAGATCGAGTTTGTACAGCTTGCTCGCGTGCTTCTGGTCTTCCCTCCAGGTAGGAGCGTAGAGCACCACCTTCTTGCCCTCAGGCAGGCCGAGCCGCTCCCTGACCCGGGCGACCCGCGCGTCGCGGTCGGGGGCGTGGAAGACGTCGTTGCGCGGATAACCGCTCTCGAGCATTTCGCCTTCGATGGTGTACGCCCTGCGCATGATCTCTGTGGTGTACGCGTTCGGCGACACCACGAAGTCGAACTGCCGGTAGCTGTGCGGCAGGCTGGCGATATAGGCGGGATTCGACTTGGTAGTGCCTTGGAGGTCCTTGCCGATCTTCTTCAGCGGCGTGCCGTGCCAGGTCTGCACGACCCGCTGCCCGGGGCGGGTGACGAACCAATCGCCCACCGTCGTGTTGACAACGACGTAGCGGCTGCGCGCCAGTGCCTCGTACCACTCGCGGCTGCCACGGCTCACCACACGCGCTCCCGACGGCATCTCGGGCATCCCCCCGTCCTGGGTCCAGATGTGCTCGACGTCGACCCCCCGACGCACCAGCTCCTCGTAGACCGCCCGCGGCGAGTCCGAGAACTGCTTGCCGCTGAGGCTCATGTAGAGCACCGCGTCGCGCAAGGGGAGCTCGCGCTGCTCGTGGAAGTACACCTCGCTCAGCATGCGCTGCCGGTAGGCGCCGTGCTCATCGGGGCCGAGCAGCCGTTCCGGCTCGATGAAGATGCGGTCGAAGTGGCGGCGGTCCACGGTGTAAGCACGCTGCGGGCCACTGAAGTGCATGGGCAGCTCCTGCACCTGCTCCGGACGCAAGGTCACCGGGACGTCCCCGGACTTGTCCCAGGCGTCCGGGTCGCGGAAGAACAGGTACCAGCGACCGGGGCACAGGGGCAGCTCGGGACCGTGCGCCTGCGGGGCCGCCTCGGGCTTGATCCGGACCGTGAACCGCCCGTCGGCAAGCTCGACCGGCAGCTCCTTCTCCTCGAAGCGGACCCCGTGACGCAGGATGACCTTCTTCCCGGCCGCTTCCTCACTGGGATACGTACCCTCGAGTACCAGCTCCCCCAACCCCGTCACGGTCATCGCGTCCACCACGGGTCGGACGGCTCGCGTTGCCAGCACCAGCCTGCCGGGCCCGTCGCGGTGGACGGCCAGCTCGCGGCCGGGGGCAAGCCAGTGCCTGCCGGTCGTGAAGCCCTCGGCGAGGAGGGCCGCCTGGCCCCGGCCGTCGGCTCCCCTCAAGGTCACCTTGAATTGCCGGGTCTTGGTTCCCGGCAGGTCGTTCGCGGCCAGCCGGGCAAGACTGAAGACCGACTGGTAGCGCCGGAACGCGTCAGGGGAACCGGACAGAGGAGTGAGCGGGCTCTCGAGTCTGGTGTCGCCTTCGACGACGCTCACGGCGGTGGGGGCCTTGGCGCCGCTCCGCGCCCTGGTGACCAGTCGCAGCTCGCCGTCCGCGACAGTGCAGGACTCGACCTCGACAGGGGGCTGCTGCACCGTGATGCTCACGGCATTCTTGGTGAAGCCGACCACGAGACGTGAGCCGTCCGCCAGATGACGAACCTGGTTGTGCCCGGCCGTGCCCGCGTCGCGCTGGCGCACCTGCGCGCCATAGGTCCCGCCCGGACCCGCGATCCTGACGGACAGAAACCACTGGCCGGCACCGTGCCCGGCGAGCTCGCGCAGCCGGCGAGCGGGGACGACGACTTCGAAGCCCGTGTGGTCGTAGCAGTGCAGGGCCTGTCCGGAGGCGACGGTGGCCTGCTCGTTGCGGGTGCGGCGCATGCGCAGTCTGATGCGGCGGCCGGTCTCGGCTTCCTCCAGCACCGCGAATCGGCCGATGACGCGGCTCGATGGACGCGGCAGGTTCGCGACAAACGCGTACCCCTCCCATACCAGATCGTCGCCGCGCCAGCCGACCGAGGTGAGCTGCGCCGTCACCGGCAAGTCGCGACGCTTGAGCGCGACGATCCGTTCAGGCAGCGCCAGGCCCCGCAGCCCCGGCAGCACCAGCCGGGGGCGCCGGGCGCCTGCCACGAGGAAGGCGCCCGGGTCCCTTCGCTGGTGCCGGACCACCTCGACAAGATCCTCGGCGCGCCCCTCGGCAGCGAGATACCAAATGACGCGCTCGAGCGGAGGGAGGCCAGTGAGCACGCCCTCGCCGTGGGTGTCGAGCAGTTCCCGCGCCGTGGCACGCAACTCCTCGCGCTCAACCTGCGAACTCTCCGGAAAGTATCGCAAGGTCCTCCGTACTCTTGCCGACGCGAGATCGGCGAGAGACTGCGCCATGAGCAACGCCCTTCTTAACATGCCAGTAAAGTCCAAGTCATCGCACGTTAAACCGAGTCACAAGTGTTTCGCATGCTTCGTGTGATAACAGTGCGGGCACAATGCAGCTTGGATCCGCTGCCCCAGGCCAGGACGTGCGACAGCAGCCGCAGGATGCGATCTTCCAGTGGCCGCGGATCCAGGCGACGAGTTGGGCGCCGGTCGCGGCGCCGGGCGGCGGGCTGGTGATCAGGTAGACGCGTTCGATGGTGAGCTTGCCGGTGGTGAAGTCCTGCCTTCAGCGTTCGACTTGGAGGGCCTGCCTGGCATCGGGACAGTCGAGGTGGGCGAAGGCAGCGGTCTTCAGGTTCCATGCCACTCCGGCGAACCGGACGAAGCTCGATCCTGCCAGGGACCCTGTGTCCCGAACGGCCTCGGTCCGCACCCGGTGCGTGGCCGTGGTCATTTGAGGTGAACCGACCAGTCCTGTTCCGCGGCCGGTTTGCCGTGCAGGTCGGGGACCCGCTTGAGCCAGCTCGGTCGGCCTTGCTGGGTCCTCACCGCGCGGAGCGCCTCCTCGGCGGCGAGTTCCTCCCGGGTGGGGAAGTCGGTGGGCAGCCAGGCCTCGGACGCCTTCACCCGGGCCAGGAGGTACGCCACGTACGCGTCCCGGACCTCGCTGGGCGTCGCGAAGCCCGGCTCGCCCGTCAGCCACGCGTCCGGTACCTCCTCGGCGATTTCGCGCAGCAGTTCCTCTGTCACCCGGGGCGCGAGTTCGGCCTCGGCGGCCCGCATGTCCGGGGTGAAGTGGCCGAGAGCGTGGTGTCGGAAGTCGTACGTCTTCTCCGGCGCGGAAGCGTCCCAGCGGTGATGGAAGACGAGGGCGGCGCCGTGGTCGATCAGCCACAGCCGCGGGGGTGCGGTGCCGAAGGTGGGCCAGACCATGAGGTTGGAGCTGTGCACCGTGCGGTCGACGTTCACGGTCAGCGCGTCGAGCCAGACGATTCTGCCCGCCTCCACCGGGTCGACCGTACAGGCCCTGGCGACCTCCGGGGTGAAGTCCCGGGCGCCCGGGAGGTAGTCCATGCCGAGGTTGAGACCGGGGCTCGCGTTCAGCAGGTCGCGCACCTCCTGGTGCGGTTCGTGCGCGGCGATCTCCGGGTCGAAGTGGACGAAGACGAGTTCGGGCACGCGCAGCCCGAGCCTGCGGGCCAACTCCCCGACGATCACCTCGGCGACCAGCGCCTTGCGACCCTGCGCGGAGCCGGTGAACTTCACGACGTAGGTGCCCAGATCGTCGGCCTCGACGACGCCGGGGACGGAGCCACCCGCCCGTAGGGGCTCGATGTAGCGGGTTGCAGTGACTTCCCTCAGCATTTTCCAAGACCCCAAAGCTTGAGAACCTGCGGGGTTTCGACTGGCATCCTTGCCTCCCCGCCTCCCACCAACAGTCCGTCAGTGGCCGTCCGCCCCTTGCTTTCGGCTTCCGGCATGAAGTGGGCATAGTAACCAAGCGTGACAGTCGGGGAGGAGTGCCCTGGCCCTCACGTCAGCGTGACCACGGGCTCCCCCGTCTCCAACATGATCGACGCGTAGGTGCGCCGCAGTCGCCGGGCGTGGCTGCCAGGCCGGGGCTTCGGCGTACCGGGTGACATCCCGGTTCTGCGGTCGAGTACTCCTGTCCGGCTGTCACGCTTGATTCCTGTCGGGACTCAGTCCAGGAGCAGTCCCATGTAGTACTCGTCGATCCGGCGGCCGTGAACCTCCAGGGCGGCCCGCCGCAGTCCTTCGACCTGGAAGCCACATCCGAGATAGAGGCCGAGGGCACGCCGGTTGTGCTCCATCACAGTGAGCTCGAGCCGGCCCATGCCGCGGGAGCGGGCCTCCTCGACCGCTGAGCGCATCAGGGACTGCCCCAGCCCCTGGCCACTGTGATCGGCGCGTACCCCGGCCACCACATAGCCGGTTCGGCGCGCTCGGGCATACGGCAGAACGGCCACATCGACATAGCCGACCGCCACCTGTCCGGCCAGTGCAATGACCACATACGACGGGTCCCGACCATTGACACAATCGGACAGACGCGCTTCCAGCGGCCCCGCGCCCTGCTCCCGCTCGCCCGGCTCCAGCAGCATGAACTCCGTTTCCCGGTCCAGCACCTGCTGCAGTTCCACCAGCGCGCACGCATCCCCAGGACGTGCCAGTCGGATCAAGGGAGTAGTCACTGTCATGTCCCCAGACTGTCAGAGGCACACACTTCCCGCCCCGGTCGGACTCCGGCCTGCGCGCAGACGGCAACGGCGGTCGACGAAGACTGCCCGATTCCGGCAGTGTTCTCGAGGGCGCGCAACAGCGAGGATCTTGCTGCTCTCAACCACACCGGGAGGCACACCCGTGAGACAGCACCGCGCAAGTCTGCTCGCCGCGGCCACTGCCCTGACGCGGGCAGCCACCAGGCCCCGGCCGGGTACGTCGTGATCGCGAGTGTCACGGCCCGATGCCGGCCAGTGTGGCGGCGACGCCCGTCACGGCTGGACGACCTGGGCCCCTTCCCGGTAAGAGAAGGCAGTATTGGTACAGACCGCCAGGGGGGCCGTCTCCTCGGAAATCCGCAGGCCAGCCTGCCTTCCGAGGCCCCCATCGCTGGTCTGGTGTGCGCTCTGTGGTCGTCCTTCACTATGGCGCGCGCCATATAGCCCGTCAGATTCGCCCGAACCCAAAGGTTTTCTTGTGTCTCTTCTCATCGCGCTGGGCGTTGTCGGCCTCGTAGTGCTTCTGCTGCTCATCGGTTCCATACGCACTGTTGACCAGGCGCATGTCGCAGTCGTCACGCTGTTCGGGAAGTACCGTCGGGTCCTGAACCCCGGTCTGAACGTCATCATTCCGATCCTCGAACGCATCCACAGCAAGGTGCCCGTTCAGAACCAGACCTCCCGCCTTCAGTTCTCCGCCATCACCGGCGACCAGGCCGCGGTCCACTTCACGTCCACGATCATTTTCACGGTGTCCGACCATTCGCCGGAGACCGTCCAGCTCGTGGCCTTCAAGTTCATCAACGACAAGTCGTTCCACATGGCGATGACCAGCGCTGTCGAGGCCAGTGTGCGGGAGTTCGTGTCGACGAAGAAGCAGGCCGAGGTTCTGGGCCTGAGGTCGGAGATCGTCTCGCACGCGAAGTCCACCCTGGATGACCAGCTCGCCTCGTGGGGTTACACCCTGGTCGACCTGACGGTGAACGACATCACGTTCGACAGCGAGGTCATGGCGTCGATGTCTCGTGTGGTGGCGGCGAAGAACGCGCAGTCGGCCGCTGAGTTCGAGGGCCAGGCGCTGCTGATCACACGGACGAAGGAGGCCGAGGCGAACGGTGCCGCGATCCGGATCGCCGCGCAGAACGAGGCGGAGGCCGCACGGCTGCGTGGTGAGGGTCTGGCGAAGTTCCGTATGGAGTTGGCGAAGGGCCTGTCGGAGTCCGCGCAGACCCTGACGGATCACGGGGTCGACCCTGGTCTGCTGGCCTTCACGATGTGGACGGAGACGATTCGCGAGTCCGCGAAGGAGGGCAACGGCAACGTGATCTTCCTCGACGGGAGCGTCGAGGGTATGCAGGGCTCGCTGCGTCACCTGCAGGGCCTGACCCAGGTTGGTAAGTCGTAGCCATCGAAGGCAGTTGCTCCGTGTCGTGAGCGCCGCCGCAGTGTCCTACAGGGCACTGCGGCGGTTTTGTGTTCACGCTGCCTCCGTGGTGCGCCCCCTCGCCCCGGTGTCAGCCCGGGCGCGCCCTCGCGCGAGCGAATCCGAGCGAAACCGGCGACGGTGCCAACTCCACTGTGTACGAGTGGAGTTACTCTTTCGTGATGCTCCTCAGGTGGCCGGGCGAACTGGTCTGCCGTCCCGGCCCGTTCCGCCGGTCCCAACTTCCAACCGCCTCCCCCACCGCCCGCCGAAGGAGTGCTCGCCGTGCCTCAAAAGCAACCACTCGTCCTGGACCCGACCGGTTCCGACCACCACGCCGAGCATCGGGCTCTGCGCGCCCGCGGGCACCGCCACCCGGACTGGCACGGTGAGAACGCCGACCTCTTCGACGCCACCCGAGTCACCAAGGATCACCTGGCTTTCGGGCACGGCGTCCACTTCTGCCTCGGCGCCCCCCTCGCCCGCCTGGAAGTCGCCACGGCCCTGCGTCACCTGTTCGCGCGCTTTCCCGACGCCCGACTCGCCGTACCCACCCAGGAGTTGCGGCCTCTGCCGACCTTGATCAGCAACGGGCACGTGGCCCTGCCGGTTCGTCTGCGGCCCGCGGAACCTCCGAGGCCGAGGTAGAGAAACCTCTACTTCGGATACACCAAGCAATGCCAATGTGCCGAACCGCCGCCGTTCCTACCGTTGATACCAGTTCGCGTGAGGTGCGTGACCAATCCGGTGGCGGGAGTTCCAGTGCAGACTCAAGAGTTCGGTCAACGGACAGTGGCCGTCCGGCTGGAGGCGGTCGAGAAGATCTACGGCAAGGGCGACAACGAGGTAGCCGCGCTCAGAAGACTGAGCATGACCTTCGAGACCGGCAGCTTCACGGCCGTGATGGGCCCCTCGGGATCGGGCAAGAGCACCTTCCTGCACTGCGCCGCCGGCCTGGTCCAGCCCACTTCGGGCAGGGTGCTGGTCGGTGACACCGACCTCGCGGACATGGACGAGGTGCGGCTGACCAAGCTGCGCCGCGACCGGATCGGCTTCGTTTTCCAGTCGTTCAACCTGCTGCCTTCACTGACGGTCATGCAGAACATCGTGCTGCCACTGCAGTTGGCCCGTAAGCGTCCGAACAAGAGCCAGATTCTGACGGTGGTCGACCGGGTCGGTCTTGCCGACCGGCTCGACCACCTACCCGGCCGGCTCTCCGGGGGCCAGCAGCAGCGCGTGGCGATCGCACGCGCACTAGTGACCCGGCCCGCCGTGGTCTTCGCCGACGAACCGACCGGAGCACTGGACACCCGCACCGCCGCGGCCGTGCTCGGTCTGCTGCGCGAATCGGTGACCGCCGGCGGGCAGACCCTGGTCATGGTCACCCACGACCCGGTGGCCGCCTCCTATGCCGACCGTGTGGTCTTCCTCGCGGACGGCCGCTTCGTCGGCGAGATGTACCAGCCGACCGCCGAAGCCGTCGCCGCGCGGATGACTCGGCTCGGCGCCTGGGACGACGAGAAATTCGAACCCTCCTCCGCCCTGTCGGGGGGTGGCCGCTGATGTTGCTGCTGGCTCTGCGCACACTGAAATTCCGTAAGGCCGGGTTCATCGCCACCTTCGTTGCGATGTTCCTGGGCGCCGCGATCGTGATGGCCTGCGGTGGCCTGATGGAGACCGGCGTCCGGATGGCGGCCCCGCCGCAGCGCCTGGCCGGGGTGCCGATCGTGGTGACCGGTCAGCAGACCCACGGTTCCACCGCGCTGACCGAGCGCAACCGGATCGACCCGAGTGTGCTCGACATGGTCAAGGCGGTTCCCGGCGTCGGCGCCGCGATCACCGACCTGTCCTTCCCTGCGACCATGGTGGTGGGCGGCACGGCGGTCGGCGCCGGCTCGGACGGCCACAACTGGTCCAGCGCCGGGCTGACCCCCTACACGCTGACCCAGGGCGTGGCCCCGGGCAGCGGCCAGGTGGTCCTCGACTCGAAACTGGCGGCTGATTCGGGCGCCGCGGTCGGCTCCCGCGTGCGGCTGATCGTGCGCGGTGCTACCCGGGCCTTCACGGTGTCCGGCATCGCTGACCAGAGCACCGGCCGGACGATCCGGCCGAGCCTGTTCTTCTCCGACACCCAGGCACAGCAACTAGCCGGAACTCACGAACGGTTCGACTCCATCGGGATCCTGCCCGCGCCCGGCGTCAATGTCGCAGGGCTGCAGCGAGCCGTGAGTTCGGCGGTCAGCGGCAAGGCGACGGTGCTCACCGGCGAGCGGCGCGGCCTGGCCGACCTGCCGGGCGCGCTGTCCAGCCAGCAGACCGTGACCATCCTGGCGGCAGTCTTCGGCAGCTGGGCGGTCCTGATCGTGATGTTCGGTGTCGCCTCCACGCTCGGGCTCTCGCTCCAGCAGAGGGCGCACGAGATGGCCCTGCTGCGGGCGATCGGCACTACCTCCTGGCAGGTGCGCCGGATGGTTCTCGGTGAGACCGCCGTGCTGGCGGTGCTCGCCACCGTGCTGGCGATCGCTCCCGGCTTCGTCGTCGGCAAGCTGCTGTTCGGGCAGCTGACCGGCAACGGCGTGGTATCCAAGGAGATTGCCTTCCACGAGGGCTGGCTCCCGATCACGGTCGGCGCCTTCGCGGCGATCGCGGCCGCCATCGGCGCGGCGCTGTTCGCGGGGCGCAAGGCCGCGAAGACCAAGCCGGTCGCGGCGCTGGCCGACAGCACCCTGCAAGCCGGGTGGCTCACCACCACCCGCCTGCTGTTGGCACTGTTCTTCATGGTCAACGGCGTCATGCTGTCGGTCATCACGGCCACGGTGATGACCGACGGTCCCACCCTGGCAAGCACTGCGGGACCGGCCTCGGTCCTGTTCGCGATCGGCCTGGCGCTGCTCGCCCCGGGGATCATCAAGGCGATCGTGCTGGCGGTCAGTCGGCCCGTCCGCGCTTTCTCCGGGCTGTCCGGGTACATGGCGCTGCGCAACGCCACCACCGACAACGTCCGGATGGCGGGCGCGGTGGCCCCGATCGTGCTACTGATCGGCGTCGCCACCGGCACCCTGTACATGCAGTCCACCGAGGACCACGTCTCCGCCAAGAGCTACGCGAGCAACGTGCTGGCCGACTACGTGCTCAGCTCCTCGACCGGCGGCTTCGCGCCGGGCGTGGCCGGCTCGGTCCGCTCCGTCCCGGGCGTGGCCGGCACCTCCGAACTGGTCAGCTCCATCGGCTTCGTGGACTCCGTCGGCAGCGGCACCACCATGGACCTGCGCGGCGTCTCGGCCGATGGCGTCCAGCAGACCCTCGCGCTCAACTCGCTGAACGGGTCGATCGGCGACCTGAAGGGCAACACCGTGGCCCTGTCGGACAAGCAGGCGAAGGACTTCGGCGTCCGCATCGGGGACACCTTGAAGATCCACTTCGGTGACGGCACCGCCGCCGACCCGAAGGTCGTGGCCACCTATGCCGACACTCCCCAGGAGCAGTACCTGCTGCTGCCCTCCGACGTGCTGGCCCCGCACACCACCACCGGCCTGCCGACCAAGATCCTGGTCCGTGCGGACGCCAACGCCGACCTCGCCCAGGTCCAGTCCCACCTCGACAGCGTGGCGGCAGCGGTGCCCGGCACCGCGATCGCTGGCCGCTCCACGCTGACCAGCTCCAACAACCAGATCCAGCAGATCCTGGTCTCCTCGAACTACACCATCGTCGCCATGATTGTCGGCTACGCGGCGATCACTGTGATCAACACCCTGGTGGCGGTGACCCGCAAGCGCCAAGGCGAGTTCGGCCTCCAGCGCCTGACCGGCACCACCAAGGCCCAGGTGCTGGGCATGCTGAGCGTCGAAGGCGCCCTGGTCACCGCCACCGCGACCATCCTGGGCACCATCGCCTCGGCGACCACGATCGTCCCGTACAGCCTGGTGAAGGCCGACTCGGTCCTGCCGCAGGGCTCGATCGGTATCTACCTCGCGATCACCGGCGGCGCGCTCGCCCTGGTCTTCGGCGCGACTCTGCTCCCCTCCTGGCGGGGCATGCGGACTCCGCCGATCGAAACGGTCGGGTCCCCCGCCTGACGGGCACACCGAGGCCGCTCTTCATTCACCCCCGGACGGAGGAGCGGCCCCGGCGTACGGGTCAACTGTCAACGCGTCAACTCGTCACGGTCCGCTGCCTTTTGGTGACGTGGCGCCCATCAGAAAAACCCGCTAGCCTGACCAGCAGGTATGTCCTGTATGTACTTGTAGGACGGGCTCGCGGGATCGCCGCTGTCACGGATGGACAATCGCTCAGGTGTGCTTCGCTTACCGCCCTTCCTCCGACCCGTCCATCGGCCGAGCCGCGGATTCGGCGGCTCCGCCCATGTCCCGCTGGGCCATATGCCTCTGCTCAGGCCCGTGCGAGCCCCGGTGAGCATCAGGAACTGCCTGCGTGAGTTCCCCGCCCGACTCCGCAGGGCCGGCGGCGACCTGGCGGTCGGTGTGCTGATCGCGCTGGGCGCCATGCTCTCCGTCTGCCTGTTCCTGATCACCGCCTATTTCGTGATCCTCTTCGTCATCGGTATCGGCGCGGTGATGCTGCCGATCGTGACGAAGTGGGTCCGCTGGCTGTGCAACGCCAACCGGCGTGCGGCCGCCCGAGCGGGTATCCAGATCGCCGTTCCCTACCGGCCGGAGCCCAAGGAGTTCGAGAAGGACATCGTCGGCTGGATCCGCCGCTGCAAATGGATCCTGACCGATCCGGCCAGCTGGCGGGACCTGCTCTGGTTGCTGCTCAACTCGGTCGTCGGCATGATCGGTTTCCTGCCTGCCGCGGTGCTCTACTACGTCCTCGAAGGGCTTGCGCTGGCCTGCGGCCTGTGGCGGCCCGTCCTTGCCGCGCAGGGCACCGGGCGCTGGTACTTCTTCGTTCCGATCCAGAGCCCACCCACCGCCGTCCTGGCCGCGCTGACGGCAGCGGCGCTCTTCGTCGTCTGGGTCTGGTACAGCCCGGTCTTCCTCACCGCACACGCGTACTTCACCCGCCTGCTGCTCGGCCCCACCGAGCGCTCCCGGCTCACCGTCCGGGTCCAGCACCTGGCCGAGACCCGATCCGGCGCCCTGGACGCGGCCGCCGCCGAACTGCGCCGGATCGAACGCGACCTGCACGACGGCGCCCAGGCCAGGCTGGTCAGCCTCGGCATGACCCTCGGGGCGCTCGAACGCCACCTCGGCAGCGACTCGGCCGAGGCCCGCAGACTGCTGCTCGACGCCCGCACCTCCTCCATCTCGGCCCTGCGTGAGCTGCGCGACCTGGTGCGCGGCATCCACCCCCCGATCCTCGCCGAACGCGGCCTGGCCGACGCGCTGCGCGCCCTCGGCCTGGCCAGCCCGCTCCAGGTCCAGGTGACGGTGAGCATCCCGGGCGAGGTTCCGCCACCACTCGAATCGGCCCTGTACTTCGCGGTGTCCGAGCTGCTGACCAACGCCCTGAAGTACTCCGACGCCGAGCACGTCGAGCTCAGCGCCTGGCACGACGGCGCAGTGCTGCACGCCTGGGTCATCGACGACGGCCGCGGAGGTGCCGACGCCGGCAAGGGAACCGGTCTGCACGGCATTCGCCGGCGGCTGGCCACCTTCGACGGAACCCTCGACATCAGTAGCCCGCTGGGCGGTCCGACCGCAATCAAGATGGAGATACCGTGCGTGTTGTCCTCGCTGAAGACCTCTTCCTCCTGAGGCAGGGGCTGATCCAACTCCTTGACGCCTACGGCTTCGAGACCGTGGCGGCCGTCGACAACGGCCCCGACCTGCTCGAAGCCGCCGCCAGGCATCGCCCCGACATCCTGATCGTCGACGTCCGGCTGCCGCCGACCTTCACCACCGAAGGTCTCAAGGCCGCCCTACAGGCCAGGCGTGAGATCCCCAAACTCCCGATCCTCGTGCTCTCCCAGCACGTCGAGCAGATGTACGCCAGGGAGCTGCTCGCCGACGGCACCGGCGGCATCGGCTATCTGCTCAAGGACAGCGTCTTCGACAACGAGCAGTTCATCGACGCGATCCGCCGGGTCGCCGCCGGCGGTACCGCCATGGACCCCTCCGTGGTTTCCCAACTGATGGTGAGCCACGCACGCGACGAACCGCTCGGCGCACTCACGGCACGGGAGCGTGGCGTCCTGGAGCTGATGGCCGAAGGCTGCTCCAACACCGCAATCGCACAACGCCTCTTCATCACCGAGGGGGCGGCGGCCAAGCACATCTCGAACATCTTCGGCAAGCTCATGCTGACCCCGGACAGCGACAGCAACCGACGTGTCCTGGCGGTCCTCGCCTACCTCAACGCCTGAGTAGACGCTCAGGGGCGGACGAAAGATCCGTTACCCCATCAGCACCCGGGCGTCGACGATCGGTTCATCGCCGGCAAGACCACCCGGCAGCTCTCTGACGTAGCCCACGCCAGTGTCGTTGGGTCTGATAGACGCATTCACCCCCTGGTCAGCCGCTGGATCGCCGTGACAACCCGGCCCGCTCCGTCCTCGGTCGCCATGTGCTGCGCGGCACTTGCGGCGGCTTGTGTGTACGCCTGCTGCCGCACGGCTTGCTCGAGTGCGTCGGCGAGTTGTTCGGCGGTGAGCGACCGGAAGGGGATCGGGTCCGTGGCGGCGCCGAGCGCGGCAAGCCTTCCCGCCCAGAACGGCTGGTCCGCGGTCACCGGTACGGTGACCGCGGGCACTCCGGCGCGCAACGCGGCGGCCGAGGTGCCGGCCCCGGCGTGATGGACGACCGCGGCCAGCCGCGGGAACAGGAGGGCGTGCGGTACGTCCCCGATGGCCAGGACGTCGTCGCCGTCGGCCGCGAGTCCGGCACTGCCTGCCTGGAGGATGCCGCGCAGCCCTGCGCGACGCAGGGCCTGTACGGCGATCTCGCTCAGCCGTTCCCCTTCTCCGGCCGCCATGCTCCCGAAGCCGATGAGGACAGGCCGGGGACCGGCGCGAAGGAAGTCCTCCAGATCGTCGGGCAGCCGTTCCGCGGCGTCGTGGTGGGGCCACCAGTTCCCGACGACGTCCAGGCCGGCGCGCCAGTCGGAGGGGCGTGGCACCAGTGCGGTACTGAAGCCGTGCAGGATGGGCCAGTTCGCCTGTTCCTGCCGTCGGCGCATCGCGGAGGGGGTGACCGGGGGCAGCTCGAGGCGTTCACGGAGCTTGAGGACTGCCTGCGCGAAGACGCGGTCGGCCATACGGAGAGCGAAGCGTCCGGTCGCGCGGTTGCCGAGGCGGCCCAGGGAGCGGGAACTGGCGACGATGGGCGGGAAGTCGCCGGTCGGCGCGTTGGGCGTGAGGTACACACCGAGGCTCGGTATGCCCATGGCCTCGGTGACGTGCCAGCCGAGCGGGGCCGTGGTGGCCGACAGCAGGAGCAGATCCGCGCCCTTGTCCACGACATCGGCGAACCCCTGGCCCAGCTCGGTGACGAACCCGGCTGCGGCGCGCATCAGTTCGCGTTTGTCCGTGACGCCGCCGCCTGTCCGTGTATCGCCGGGAAGGCCGCGGAACTCCAGTCCGGCGTCGTCCACGAGGGGCGCGAAGGCTTCCGTGGTGGCGAGGGCGACATCGTGTCCGGCCCGGCGCAGCTCGGCGCCCAGGCCCGTGTAGGGCGCGACGTCGCCGCGCGATCCGGCCGCAGCGATCAGGATCCTCATCGGTCCTCCGTAAGTTGTTGGGCGGCCCGGGAGGGCCGGGTGTGGCTTATCGGTTCTTGCCTTCAGTGGCTTCCAAGGAGTGGCCGCCCGGTCCTCCGGGGCGCCCTGGCTGCTGATTGAGATGTGCGCGCCTTGTGCGGTCGCTGATTACGGAGATGACAGCGGGGTGTTCCTCGGGCCGATGACATGTCGTGGGATGCGAGGAGGGGCACGTGAGCGAGCGGAAGGCCCAGGTCTGGGCCGGTATCGATGCCGGCAAAGGCCATCACTGGGCGGCCGTGGTCGACGAAACCGGCGCGACGCTCTGGTCGAAGAAGGTCGACAACGACGAGTCGGCGATCCTGACCACGCTCGGCGAGATCCTCGACCTGGCGGACGAGGTTCACTGGGCGGTGGACATCTCCGGTACGGCCTCCGCGCTGCTGCTGGCCCTGCTCGCGGCCCATGGCCAGCGAGCCGTCTACGTGCCCGGCCGCACCGTGAACCGCATGTCCGGCGCCTACCGGGGAGAGGCGAAGACCGACGCCCGCGACGCCTACGTCATCGCCGAGACCGCCCGCCACCGCAGCGACTTCGCCGCCATCGACGTGCCAGCCCAGCTGGCCGCCGACCTTGCATTGCTGACGGCCCACCGTTCGGACCTGGTAGCCGACCGGGTACGGATGATCAACCGGCTCCGCGACATGCTGACCGGCGTCTTCCCCGCCCTGGAACGGGCCTTCGACTACAGCAGCCACAAGGGCGCTCTCGTTCTGCTGACCGGCTACCAGACCCCGGCCGCTATCCGCCGCCGCGGCCGGGCGAGGCTGGCTGCCTGGCTCGCCAACCGCGGCGTCCGCGGAGCCGACATGGTCGCGGCCACGGCGCTGGAGGCGGCCGACGCACAACAGACCGCACTGCCCGGCGAGGACGTTGCCGCACAGATCGTGGCCGATCTGGCCACGCAGATCCTGGCCCTGGACGACAGGCTCAAGCGGATCGACAAGCAGATCAGCGACACCTTCCGCACCCATCCGCAGGCGGAGATCATCGAGTCTCTGCCCGGTATGGGCCCGATACTCGGCGCCGAGTTCGTGGTCGCCGCCGGCGACATGTCCGCCTACGCGGACGGCGGTCACCTGGCCTCGGCGGCCGGGCTGGTACCCGTCCCGCGCGACTCCGGACGGCGGACCGGCAACCTGCACCGGCCCAAGCGATACAGCCGCCGCCTGCGCCGGGTGTTCTACCTGTCGGCGCAGACCAGCATGATGCGCGAGGGACCGAACCGGGACTTCTACCTCAAGAAGCGCGGCGAGGGCTGCAAGCACGTCCAGGCCGTCATCGCTCTGGCTCGCCGCCGGGTGGGCGTGCTGTGGGCCCTGCTGCGTGACGGACGGGTCTTCACCTCCGCCCCGCCGGTCACGCAGACGGCTTGACTTCGTCATTGAGACTCCTTGGAGTCGGTACGGCTGCCGGAGTGGCGGGCCGCGTTGGCATGGACCGCCTTGCACGTATAGGCAGCCAGGCCCGGCCGTTGTTGGGACGGTGGTACGACCAGGGCGAAGGCGCGCGGGTCGGCGAGGAAGTCGTCCGCGATGCGCCGGTGCATGTCGGGCGGGCAGGAGGTGAACCAGCGCGAGATGTGCAGACGGTGCTCTTCGGCGAGGTCCATGGCCCGCTCACCGTCGCTCGGTTCCCCCTCGTCGAAGGCCGAGAGCAGCTCCGCGCGCCAGGCGGCGGCCTCGCGCATGAGCTGTCGCCAGTCCTCCTTGGTGTGGGCGGCCGCGCGGGCCATCGCCTCGCGATGTCCCTCCGAGTGCGCCCACTTCAGCTCCGCCTCGGTGGCGTAGCTCAGGTCCATGCTGATCTCGCCGAAGACCTCGAAGCGTTCCTGGGGTGTCAGGGACACCCCGGTCTGTGCTACCTCGATGGCACTTTCCGCCACCTCGGCCAGTTGCTGCAGCCTGGCGATCTCCTCGGCCAACTGCCGTTGCCGCGCCCTGAGGTGATCCAACGCGTTGGCCTGCGGATCCTTGATGATCTCGGCGATCTCATCGAGGGGGAAACCGAGTTCGCGGTAGAACAGGATCTGCTGGAGACGAGCCAGGTCCGCGTCGCTGTAGAGGCGGTAGCCGGCATGGGTGCGTTCGCTGGGTGAGAGCAGTCCCGCCTTGTCGTAGTGGTGAAGCGTACGCACCGTCACCCCGGCGAAAGCCGAAACCTGCCCCACGGAGTAGCTCATCGACTCGCCCTTTCGTCGGCATTCAGCATCAAGCCTGACGTAAGGGGAGGGTCAACTTGCCCTCGCTGCCTAGTGCTGTGACCGGAAAGGTTCACCGGCTCCGGCAAACCTTTCCGGCCACAGCACTGGCGGGCCGGGCCAAGATCCCGTATTTCCGGGCACTCAGCGATTCGTGCGTCTACGTTGTGCGGTGACACCCAGACCAACTGCGGGAGTAGCCATGTCCGTTGACGGGCCGATCATCAACAGCAGCGTGCCGCACTCCGCACGCATCTGGAACTACTGGCTCGGCGGAAAGGACTGCTACGAGGTCGATCGGCAGGTCGGCGACCAGATCGCGAGCGCCAACCCGGCGATCCTGGACATCGCGCTGGCGCAACGGGCGTTCCTCGTCCGTGCGGTGGAGTACCTCGTCGGCGAGGCCGGCATCCGCCAGTTCCTCGACGTGGGTACCGGCTTGCCCACCGCGAACAACACCCACGAGGTCGCCCAGCGGATCGCCCCCGAGACCCGGATCGTCTACGTCGATCACGACCCGGTCGTACTGGCCCACGCCGAGGCACTGCTCACCAGCACGCCCGAAGGGGCGACGGACTACATCGACGCGGACCTGAGTGATCCCGAGGCCATCCTGGAACAGGCGGCCAAGACCCTGGACTTCACCCGGCCGGTCGCTCTGATACTCCTGGGCATCACCGCCCATGTCACCGACGACACCGTCTACGACATCGTCGGCCGTCTGCTGGACGCTCTGCCCTCCGGAAGCCACCTCGTGCTCTGCGACGACACCGAGGTACTCAACCCGCAGCAGATGCGCGAGATGATCGAGCAGTGGAACAAGGCCAGCGACAACCCTCGCATCAACCGCACCCCGGCAGAAATCGGCCGGTTCTTCGAGGGGCTGGAGCTGCTGGAGCCGGGCCTGGTCTCCGTCTCCCGGTGGCGCCCCCGTCCGTCCGGCGAGGAAGTACCGGCCGAGGTCGACGACTTCGGCGGCGTTGCGCGCAAACCGTAGCGTCGGCCTCAGCGGTCAGCCAGCGGATTCGGCAGCGGCAGGTAGTGCGCGTCGGCACCGTCCGCGCCCGTCCAGCGCAGCAGGAGGTTCGTCTTGCCGGGGAGGGTGGGCGAGGCGAGCAGGGCGGGGATCTCGGGGACCGGGTGGCGGGCCAGTTCCGCGCGGGCGGCGGGCCAGGGATTCCAGCCGGGGTGGCGTTCCGACAGCAGTGCGGCCACTTCGGTGAGGTTGTTGACGATCAGGCAGTAGACGAGCCGCTCCCAGCCCGCCTCCCGGGGCACGTCGGTCAGGAGCTTCACGCCTTCCGCGTCCCGGAACAGTGCCTGGACGGGCAGGCCGGCGGCGTCCACCGCGATCAGAGTGTTCTGCAGGTGCGCCTCCAGGACGACGCCATGCCGCTGGAACGCCTCCACGACCGGGGGGACGACCTGCCGCAGATACGCCGTCCACCATTCGGCCGGGGCGGTGACCGTGTCGAGCGGGCTGCCGTCGAAGCCCTCGGTCAGGGCCGCGGCCAGCAGCGGGGTGGCACCGGGCAGCACGTGCGGGCGCAGACCGTCACGGACCAGGACGGCCAGTTCCTCGAAGGCGAAGCCTGCCGTGCGGTAGCCGCGGTCACTCAGCCAGGCCGCCGGGCCCTGGAGTGCCGCGAACGCGGACACCGTCGCCGCGTCGGTGCGGCGCAGCCCGAGCAGGTCGTGGCGCCACAGCCGGCGGATGTCGTTGGTGATCCGCACGTCCAGGCTGAACTTGACGAAGAGGTCGTCGTCGGGGGCGTACACGGTGCGGATCGCGGCCGTCGGCCACACCGGCAACGGGGTGACGCCCAGCCGGACGAGTCGGCCGTCCTCGAACGCCTCGCTGATCTCCGGTCGGGCGGCGACCAGGTCGAGCTGCCAGGGGTGCGCGGGCAGCAGCCGGTAGCCGTGCGGGGCCGCGCCGAGCGCGTCGAGCGCCGACGTGTCACCCTCCTCGACGACCGTGTCCTCACGCACACCCAGCAGAACGAGCCGGAAACGGGCGTACACCTCCGGCGCGTAGGGCAGCCAGCTCGCGACGGGTCCGCCCCCGCGCGCCTTGGGTGCGGGGTGGTAGGGGTGCCCGGTGATCAGGGATTGCTCGGAGCGCACATACGGGTCGTCCGGAGCCGTCGAGCGGGCGCGTGCGGCCAGGATCGCGGCCACCGCG
Source organism: Streptomyces sp. NPDC001020 (assembly GCF_053599115.1). Classification (NCBI taxonomy): domain Bacteria; kingdom Bacillati; phylum Actinomycetota; class Actinomycetes; order Kitasatosporales; family Streptomycetaceae; genus Streptomyces; species Streptomyces sp. NPDC001020. The sequence goes on from NZ_JBSFLQ010000015.1 coordinate 126,644, forward strand.
TCCCGACTGTCGAGCATCTCGCCGGGCAGTTCCAGGTTGGACAGGCCGGTGGCGCTACGCAGCTCGTCGGCCGTGAGTTTCACCAGTTCGGGGTGGGTGAGCGGCTGCCAGGCGCCGTCAGCGTACAGCTCGGGGGCGAAAGGACGGCGTCCGCCGCGCACCCGCAGCAGCCGACCGCCGGCCCTCAGACGGTGGACGCCGGTCTCGCCGGCGGGTCCGGCGGCCTCCCGGAGCAGACAGTTGAGCAGCGGTGCCGTGGCGTAGGCGTCGGCGCGGTCGGGGACGTCGTCCGTGGGGTACATGGGGTCCACGCGATCCATTCGTCCATGTGGTGCACTGGCGGCGATCAGTATGTCTTTCGTGGTCCGTCCCCACGATGCAGCACGCCGTCCGCGAGGAGCCCGACCGTGCACCACCCCCTTTCCGCAGAAGCCGCGCTGGCCGACGAGCTGCACGCCGTGCGGCCCGATCTGTCGGCGGCGTATGCGGCCGGCCTCCCCGGCGCCCGGGCCGCCGTGCTCTCGAGGGTGTGGCGGGCGCTGGCCCATGAGCCGCTGCCGTGGATCGCGCACCGGGAGCCGACGAGCGACGGGCTCACCCTTCGCCTGGCCGACGGTCGCCGTCTGCACGGCCCGCCCGCGGACCCGTACGCGACCGCCGCGTATGTCACCGAAGTGCGGCTTCAGGGGCGGGCGTACGACCGCCCGGCCGCACTGGTCAGGGCGCTCGGTGTCCCGCACGGTGACGCGTTCGCCGCCGAACTGGACCACAGTACCGCCTCGTTGGCTCTGTCGCGTGCCGCTCAGCCGGGGGACGCGCCGGAGCCGGGGGCGAGCTGGGCGTGGGAGCAGCGGGTGGTCGACGGGCACCCGTTCCACCCCAACTGCCGTGCGCGGCCGGGCTTCTCGGTGGCCGAGCAGCTCGCGTACGGACCCGAGCACCGGCCGCTGGTACGCCTGGGTCTGGTTCCGGCGGACGACGCTCTCGTACGCGGCACATGGCCGGCGTGGCTGTGGCAGGGCGGCCGGCCGCTGATCCCGGTCCATCCCTGGCAGACGGCGCACGTGCTCGGCGTACCGACGCAGGACGGCCCGCTCGCCCGTCCGTTGATGTCCTTGCGGACGCTGGCGCTGCCCGAGGCCGGCCCGCATGTGAAGACCGCGGTCAGTGCGCGGCTGACGTCCTCCGTACGGGACATCTCCGTCTACTCGGTCGAGACGTCGGCGACGGTGTCCGGCTTCGTGGAGTCGCTCGCCGCGCGCACGGACGGCCTCCTGTCCGTCACTCGCACCGTGGGGGCGATCAGCGCCCACTCCCCCGATCTCGCGGCGGTGATAAGAGAGTCGCCCGAGACCTACGCGGACACGGCGGCCGGTGAACGGGTCGTCCCGGTGGCGGCTCTGCCGCTCACCGGCCTGACCGCGTCCCCCGCCTGGCTCGCCGGGTTCACACGTCTGGCCCTCACCGTCGGCCTGCGGTTGCTGGACCTGGGCGTCGCCCTGGAGGCGCATGGCCAGAACCTCCTGGTGGTGCTCTCGCCCACAGGCGACCCGCTGCGGCTGGTCTACCGCGACCTCGCCGACATCCGGGTGAGCCCGGCCCGGCTGGCCCGCCACGGCATCAAGGCCCCGGAGCTGTCCGGAAGGATCGTCACGGACGACGAAACCGCCCTGCGCCGCAAGTTGTTCGGCTCGCTGGTGGCGGGTGCACTGGCCTCGACGGCGGGGTCGGCGCCCGTGCTGCGGACCGCGCTGCGGGACGCCGTCCGGGATCTGCCGCACACGCCTGACCTGCCCCGATTGCGCGAATATCCGTTGCCGACCAAGGCTTTGACACTGATGCGGCTGTCCCCGCAGCGGACCGGGGACCTGTGGACGCGGCTGCCGAATCCGTTCGTCGCGCAGGCCGACTCCTTTGATCGATGAGGTCGTTTTGAAGCGCACCCCCTCTGATCAATAGGATCCGTCGATGATCACAAGAAAACGGCTGGGGGCGGGAGTCTGCGCTCTGCTCGCCGCCCTGGCGGCCGGGATCGCCGTACCGGCCGGCGCCGTCGCCGACGAGCCGACATCCCAGGACGCACCCAAGGTCGATCTCGTCCTCGATGTCAGCGGTTCGATGAAGACGCGGGACATCGACGGCGGTTCACGCATGGACGCGGCGAAGCAGGCCTTCAACGAGGTGGTGGACGCGACCCCGGAGATGGTGGAACTCGGCATCCGCACGCTGGGCGCCAACTACCCGGGCGAGGACCGCAAGACGGGCTGCAAGGACACCGCGCAGCTGTACGAGGTCGGGCCGCTGAACCGGGAGCAGGCCAAATCGGCCGTGGCGACCCTGCAGCCCACCGGCTGGACGCCGATCGGCCCCGCCCTGCTGAAGGCGGCGGACGACCTCGACGGCGGCACGGGTACGCGTCGCATCGTCCTCATCAGCGACGGCGAGGACACCTGCGGCCCGCTGGACCCGTGTGAGGTGGCCCGGGAAATCGCGGCCAAGGGCGTCGGGCTGACCATCGACACGCTGGGCCTCGTCCCGAACGCCAAGCTGAACAGGCAGCTGAGCTGCATCGCCGAGTCGACCGGCGGAACGTACACGTCGGTCCGGCACAAGGAGGAACTCTCCGACAAGGTCAACCAGTTGGTGGACCGTACGGCCGACAAGGTGGTGACGCCGGTCGCCGTCGACGGCACCGACCGGTGCGAGTCCGCGCCCACCGTGAAGTCGGGGCTGTACACGGACCGCGAGGTGTTCGGTCAGCACCGCTTCTACCGCGTGGACGTGAAGCCCGGTCAGGAGTTGCGCGCGTCGGTGAGCGTCTCCAACGACCGGCCGGTGAACCCCGACTACGGCGTGTCCCTGAGGGCGTTCACCCTGCACGGACGGGAGATCGTACGCGGTGAGGCCACGGGTACGGGCCGCACGGACGTACTGTCGACAGGTCTGCGCTACCCGAAGGCCGAGAGCGACGACGAGAACGCGCCCGCGGAGACGGTGTGCCTCCAGGTCGCCAACTCCTTCTCCCCGGCGGCCGGAGTGAAGACGACGCCCGGTTTGCCGCTGGAGCTGACGGTCGATGTCGTCGACGGTCCCGACCAGGCGAGCGACGTGGCCTCCTTCGGTCTCGGGCGCGGCTGGTGGCTGCTCGGCGCGCTCGTGCTGACCGGCTTCCTCGGGGGTCTGGTGTGGGGCTGGCTGTCGCGCTGGCGGTTCGCGGTCTGGAGGACCAACTGATGCGTATCAGAAACGTGTTGACGAGCGCGCTCCTGCTGCTGGGAGTCGCCGCGTCCCCGGCCGTCGCCGACTCCTCGCCCTCGGCGAGCCCGTCCGATGACAGCTCCGCGCCCACCTCGGCGGGTACCTCGTTCCGTACCGCGACGGAGATCGAGCAGGGGCAGCAGGCCACGGCGAACGCCTCGACGGGCGACTACCTGTACTGGTCCTTCCCCGCGGACGCCGGGCAGCGGCCCACCGTGAAGGCCACCGTGAAGCTGCCCTCCTCGGCCCGTAGTGGGACGCAGACCTGGCAGCTCGACGTGTACGACGGGCTGCGGCGCCGTCAGGCGTGCCAGTACGGGTCGCAGACCCGTACGGCCGCCCAGGACGTGGCCTCCGTGGACCTGGCCTGCACTCTGCGCACGGTCCGCGCCTGGTCGGAGCCCTGGGCCAACGACCCGCTGCCGGGCACGTACTACATCCGGCTGACCGTCGTGAACCTGGGCACAGCCGACCTCGGACAGCCGGTGAACGCCGAGGTCCAGGTCGACTCCAAGGAGATCGGCGGCTCGGCGGCGGTGGACGGTTCGCTGGCCCAGCCGCTGGTGCCGGGCATAGCGCTCACCGCGCAGGAGTCCTCCGAGGAGGACAAGCCCACGCTGTCCTCGCTGAAGCCCGACGGCGGCTGGACCTCCGGCTGGTGGTCCGACCGCTGGGTGTGGACCGGGATCGGCGGCCTGCTCGCGGCGCTCGCCGGCATCGGCGGGTACACGCTGACGCGCGGCTCGGGCCGCCCGTCACGGGTGCCGCCGGGCGTCTGAGAACCGGGAGGAAGCCCGGAGACGCCCGGATGATCCCGGGATGAAACCTGCGGAGGCCCGCCGCGCCCTCTCGGCGTGGGGGGCCTCCGGCCACCGTTCACCGAAGACGAGCTGGAGCACCCCCGCCTCGCCGTCACCCCCCGGCAGTGGGCCGCCTTCGTCTCGTACGCTATGGATCACTGATGAACTGACCGGCGCAGCCGATCGTGCGGATGCCGTCCGGAGGTGTCTCCGTACGAAGGGGACAGAAAGGGTACGGCGATGGGTGATCTGCTCCTCGTGCGGCATGGTGAGACCGAGTGGTCGTTGTCCGGGCGGCACACGGGATGGACCGACATCCCGCTGACCGACAACGGCCGTGAGCAGGCGCGCCGGCTGGCCCCGCTGATCGCCCGGCACAGCATCGCGGCGGCGTTCGTCAGCCCGATGCAGCGGGCTCAGGAGACGGCGCGGCTGGCGGGGGTCGGTGGGGCGCGCGTCGACGCGGATCTGTCCGAGTGGGACTACGGCGGGTACGAGGGGGTCACGACCGTCGAGATCCACCGGACCCAGCCGGACTGGTTCCTGTTCACCGACGGTGTGGTGCCCGGTCCGCCCGAGCACCCCGGGGAGAGCCCGGACGAGGTCGGGCAGCGCGCGGAGCGCATGCTCGCCAAGATCGACGCGGCACTCGCCGAGGCGGAGGGCAGCGTGGTGGTCGTCTCGCACGGGCACTTCCTGCGGGTACTGGCCGCGCGGCGGCTCGGGATGCCCGTGTCGGCCGGGGCCCTGTTCCAGCTCTCCACGGGGACGATGAGCCGCTTGAGCACGGAGCACCGCCGCCATGTGGTGGCCGGCTGGAATGTCAGACCCGACACGTACTGTTCCCATGGGTCCCTCTCAGAAGGGGAAGCGGGCCTCGACGGGGAGTGACCGGCGCTCACGCGCGCCGGCCCTCCGTGGGAAGGAGTACGCCGTGGCACAACCGCCGACCGCCGCGCAGCGGCGTGTCATCGACGCCGCCGATCCCGTCACCGGGCGACTGAAGGGCACAGACGCGCAGCTGGCCGCGCTGGTGAAGCGGGGGCTGGCCTTCCGGCATCCGCGTCCACCGCACGACCACTTCCTGACTCCGGCGGGGCATCGCATACGGGAGGCGCCCGCCGAGGAGGCCGTACGGGTCGCCCCGGCCGCGGCGGACACAGGCGCGTTCGCCGCGCGGGTCGGTGGCGAGGAGTCCCCCGACACCGGGCCCGCGCGGCTGCGGGAGGTGCGCGGCGCCTGGGAGGGGCTGCTGGAACTGCGCCGGATGACCAATCCCGGGGGCGCCACGGACCGTCCGTGCGGCTGGGAGCGTAAGCATCTGGTGCGGGCCGCCGCGCTCGCACTGGAGGCGGCGGGGCAGCGGCCCGCGACCGGCGCCGATGGCCTCGGCTACCGGGTCCGCGCCACCCCGCAGCCCGAGGCGGTCGCCGTGCACGAGGCGGACCTCACGGCGCTGCGCGCCTGCGCGGCCACGCTGGAGCGGGCGGGCTGGCAGGTGAGCGAGCACACCGAGCCGCGGACGGGGGCCCGTTATCTGCTGGCGTCTCCGCGACGGGTGTGATCGCCTCGACCAGACTCTCCATTGCGCTGACCCTGGTCAAGAAGGGCTTCCAGGAGTCATGCCGAGCTGCCGCATCTGCGTGAGGACGTCCACGACCCCCCAGATCTCGGCGACTCGGCCGTTGGCGAAGCGCATGATGAAGATCTCGTTGTACTTGACGGATTTGCCGGTCGGCGCGAGGCCCAGGTACTCGCCCTGGTGGGTCCCGGTAACCGTGTTCCTGCCGACGACCTTGTCTCCCTCGGCAATCACATCCTCGACCGCGACATGAATGTCGGGATACGCACGAAGGAGCACGGTCCACACCCGCTTGAGTGCCTGCGCCCCCGTCTCACCCATGGGTACCGGCGCGTGGAACAGCACGTTCGGCTCGATGAGTTCGTCGATCGTCTTCGAGATGACCTCTGCGTCGCGAGTGTTCACGGCGTCATGGAAGCGGTGGAGCGTCGCTTTGTTGCTTGCTGCCTGGGCGGTTGCATCCATGGGAACTCCTCTGCCGTTGTCGGTGGCTACACACCTATGACAGAACGGCTCGTCACTATGTGACATGAACGAATGTGACATGCGTCTCCGCCGTCGGCCCTCAAGGTCCCTCGCGCCGCAGTCACTCGTTGACAGCCCGGAAATGGGTGGTCAGCCTTCCCTCGTCGACCAGGACGTGGTCAGTACGGCCGACTGATCAGCTAGGGCCTAGGCGTCGACCAGCTCCGGTCGGTGCTCGGCGTCGTAACTCGCACGTGCCTCGGCGATCGCCACCCGGTGCCGCTCCGCCCAGTCAGTGAGCGACAGCAGGGTCGCGTGCAACTCCCAGGCGATCGGCGTGAGTTCGTACTCGACCTTCGGCGGTACCGTCGGGTGGACGGTGCGGGTGACGAGTCCGTCGCGTTCCAGGTTGCGCAGGGTCAGGGTGAGCATGCGGCGGCTGATGCCCTCGATGCCGCGCTCCAACTCGGTGAAGCGGATCGGACCGTGCGCGGCGGCCACGAGGATCTGCACGCTCCATTTGCCGGCGACCCTGTCAAGAACTTCACGGACCGGGCACGCTTGCGCGTTCACCACCTGCGAGGTAACACCGGTGTTCCTCTGGGACATGGAACTGCCTCCTTATGCCGCCCTTCATGGTCACTCACGATGTACTCCGTTACAAGTCGTGCACCTTTGGTGCTCACAGAGGATGTGGAGGCCAGCAAGGCCATGTCGACCACGATCGAGTCACCGTCCCGGACCACGCCACCCCGAACGTACTCCCGCTGGGCGTCCCTGGTCGTCCTGTGCGCGGGGACACTGATGACGATCCTGGACGGCAACATCGTCACCGTCGCGATGCCGGCGATCCAGAGCGACCTCGGTTTCAGCGGATCGGGGCTCGCCTGGGTCGTCAACGCGTATCTGATCCCCTTCGGCGGGCTGCTCCTGCTGGCCGGCCGCCTCGGGGACCTCCTGGGCCGCAAGCGGATGTTCGCAGCGGGGCTCGCCGTGTTCACCGCGGCCTCCGTGCTGTGCGGGGTCGCCACCAGTCAGGGTGTGCTGATCGCGGCGCGGGCCGCGCAGGGTGTCGGCGGGGCCATGGCGTCGGCCGTGGTGCTCGGCATGCTGGTGGCACTGTTTCCCGAACCGCGTGAACAGGCCCGCGCCATCGCGGTGTTCAGCGCGGTCGGCGCGGCGGGCGGGGCGCTCGGTACGTTCCTCGGCGGAGCGCTGACACAGGCCCTGAGCTGGCACTGGATCTTCCTCATCAACCTGCCCATCGGACTGGCCGCCTGGCTCGCGGCGGTTCGGGTTCTGGCACCGGAGCACGGCGCCGGCCTTGGCAAGGGCGCGGACTTCCCCGGAGCGGCCCTCGTCACCGGTGCGCTGATGCTCGCGGTGTACGTCATCGTCGGCTCCGGCGGCCGCAGCCTCACCGCCACCCTGCTCCTGGCCGCACTCACCCTCGCCCTGTTCGTGGCGTTCACCGTCCGGCAGGCCCGCGCCACGCGTCCGCTGCTGCGGCTGCGACTGTTCCGCTCCCGGCTGTTGACGGGAGCGAACGCCGTCCAGATCCTGATGATCGGAACCATGTACGGCTTCCAGTTCATCGGCGCCCTCTACCTCCAACGCGTCCTCGGTTACAGCGAGTTGCTCACCGGTACGGCGTTCCTGCCGACGCCGATCACCATCGGGGTCCTGATGCTGGGCCTGTCGGCCCGGACGATCGGACGGTTCGGCGCGCACGGGGTGCTGTCAGCCGGACTCGTACTCATCGTCGCCGGAATGGTGCTGCTCGGCCGGGCGCCCGTGCACGGCTCGTACGTCGCCGACGTACTGCCGCCGCTGCTGCTGCTCGCCGCCGGGTTCGCCGCCGCGATGCCCGCGCTGACGGGACTCGCGATGTCCGGGGCGCGCGCGGAGGACGCGGGTGTGGCCTCCGGACTGTTCAACACCACGCAGGTGGTGGGTGGTTCGCTGGGTCTCGCCGTGCTGTCGACACTGGCGGCGCACCGGACCGACGGACTGCTCACCCAGGGTGCCGAGCTCATCCCTGCCACAGCGGAGGGTTACCGGCTGGCGTTCCGGGTGGCAGTGGGGTTCGCGGTGGGGGCGCTGGCGCTGGCGGCGGTCGTGCTGCGGCCTCGGGCGGAGTGAGTGGCGCACCTCCGGGAGCGGCCGCCGGATCACGTCACGTGCGGCCCGGAGACGAAGTGACCGTTCTTGTCATAGGGCCAGGCGTTGGCGACGCATCCGTGCAGACCCTTGATCTGCTGCATCATCACGGGGGCCGGCTGCCCGGGACCCGCACAGGTCGCGTGCGTGTAGCCCAGAAAGTGCCCCATCTCATGGTTGATGATCAGCGCCCGGTAGTCATGGATCGGACCGTCGAACGTGGGCGAGCCCTCGACCCAGCGCCTGAGGTTCACCACCACCCCGTCGGGGACCTCGCAGTTGTATTCGCCTTGGGTGTCCTGGTGGATGCCCGCCCAGCACAGGGCGTCCGCAGTTCCCGGTGTCGCGATCTTCACCGTGAGGTCATGGGGTGCTCCTGCGCTCACCAACTGGAAAGCATAGGCCGGGTTGTGAGTCCAGCCCCGGGGAGCAGCGAGGATGTCGGCGATCTCGCCGGCCGCTTGGGTGGGCGAGATGTCCAGCCCGGTCTCGACCTCCACCACGTAGCGGAGAGGACGCGGTCCCCGACCGACCTTCGTGCCACTGGCATGCGCGGTGACGAACGCGCCGGCGCCCTTCGAGGGGACGTCGATCTTGGACCGGGTAGGGGTCGGAGTGGGGGTAGGGGTGGGGGTTGGCGTAGGTGTCGGGATGGGCGCGGGGGCGTCGTGCACCGTGCTCCGCGGGTGCGGCGCACCGCTCGACGCGTCACTTCGTCCACCGTTCAGGAAGTACGTTGCCGAGCCGAGCAGGCCGACGGCCACCAGCGCGCCGATCAGATACCTCCGACCCCGTCGGCGTGGACGGCCACGCCGGTGTGGACGGCCCCGCCGGTGTGGACGGCCCCGCAGGTGGGAGGACCGGTGCCGGCCACCGAGGTGGGAGGCGCCGACGTCGCCGGTGGGCCGTGCGGATGTCCGCTCTCGTGCCGCATGCATGGCAACCCAAAATGGTCACCTCATGTGATCACCATGAGCTCGAATGATCACGAAGTGGTAACGAGCGGTTTGCCCGTGGCTCTCACCGATTCGGACCGGGCGACCGGCTGCCCTGGGGCCATTGGGTCATTCCGTAACGTCACCGAGAGGGGTCCTTGGCGGGGTGTCACCTCGCCCGATCTGCCCGCGTCGGTCTCGGACGGCCGGCGGATGGTGAACGGGTAGCCGTTTTCCGACCGAGCGGGCGGCACTCGGATACTGGGTCCATGCCACGTGTACTGCTGATCGAAGACGACCGCGCCGTCCGCGAGGGCGTCACCCTGGCCCTGCGTATGCAGAGCCATGACGTCGCCGCCGCCGGGACCGGCGAGGAGGGGATGGACCAACTGCGGTCCTTCCGGCCGGACATCGTCATCCTCGATCTGATGTTGCCCGGCATGACGGGCCTCGAGGTGTGCCGCAGCATACGGGCCGTCGACCAGACACTGCCGATCATCATGGCGACCGCGCGGGGCGACGAGGTGGACATCGTCGTCGGCCTGGAGGCGGGTGCCGACGACTACGTGGTCAAGCCTGTGCAGGCCCGGGAGCTCGACGCACGCATCCGTGCCGTCCTGCGCCGTGCCGGCGGGGCGTCCGCCGGCACCGCCCTGCCGAAGATCGACACCTACGGGGATCTGACCATCGACCGGGCGGGACTGACCATCACGCTCAACGGCGAGTCGATAGCACTCGCCCCCTCAGAGCGACGGCTCTTGCTCACCCTGTCCGCCTCGCCCGGCCAGGTCTTCAGCAGACAGCAACTGCTGGAGGCGGTCTGGGAACACGACTACCACGGCGACGCCCGACTGGTGGACGCCTGTGTCAAACGGCTGCGCACGAAGATGGACGAGCCGCCCCGCGCCCCCCGCTACATCCACACCGTGCGCGGTTTCGGCTACCGCTTCGCCGCCCGGTGAAGGCGCGTCGGCTGCGCGGTCTGCGCCCACGTCTGGTGGTGGCCTTCGGACTCGTCGCCACCGTCGCCACGGCCGCCACCGGTGCGCTGACCTTCAGGGAGGCGCGCACCGGAGTGCTCCAGCAGAGCCAGGACGCGGTGATCAGACAACTGCGAACCCAGGTCAGCCAGCGCGCGCACGAACTCCCCTTTCCCCCTGACCAGTCGATGTTGCAGCGGTTCGCCTCCGACGTTGCGGCCACCGAGGCGCAAGGGAACTGGCATGTGTTGGTGACGTTCCGGGAGCTGAGCGCCTCCTCCGTCCCCGGCGACGCCTTCGAAGAGGTGACGCCGGCCGTACGGGAGGCCGTCGGATCCAGACGAGCCACCGTCTTCCAGCGGGTACGCAGGGACGGCCGCAGCTCACTGGTCGTCGGCATGCCAGTCACCTTCGACAGCCTGGGCGGAAGCCAGTTGCCGTCCGGGGTCCAGGTGTTTCTGGTCGTCCCGCAGACCGCCGAGCAGGCGTACGTCGACGCCCTGCTGCCCGCCGTCGAACGCGCCATGGTGCCGGCACTCGTACTCGCAGTGGTGCTCGCCCTGCTGGCCGCCCGCGGAGTTCTGCTGCCGGTGCGAGCGCTGCGGCACGCCACCCGCAGCATCGCCGAGGGCCGCCTGGACACGCGGCTCGTGGTCAACGGCGTGGACGAACTTGCCGATCTGTCACACACGTTCAACGAGACGGCCGCAGCGCTGGAGACTTCGGTGGCGGAGTTGCGGGAGATGGAGGCCCGGGCCCGGCGCTTCGCCGCGGACGTCTCGCACGAACTGCGCACGCCCCTGGCCGCCATGTCGGTGGTCACGGACGTCCTGGACGAGGGCGCCGCCCGGCTGGATCCGGACACGGCCACCGCGGTACGGCTGATCAGCGAGGAGACGGTGAAACTCGCCCGCCTCGTGAACGACTTGATGGAGGTCTCCCGCTTCGACGCGGGTGCGGCGGTCCTGCACCTGGACGAGATCGACCTCGCCGAGTCCATCCGGCGTACGCTCGCCTCCCGCGGCTGGTCCGACTGTGTGGAGACAGAACTGCCGGCGCCCGATGAGTTGCGTGGACGCCTCGACCCGCGCCGCCTCGACGTGGTCGTCGCCAATCTGGTCGGCAACGCCCTGCGACACGGCGCCCGTCCCGTGCGGGTGTCCCTTCACGCGCGTCGTTCTGCCGGGACCGAGAGCCTTGCCGTCATCGAGGTGCAGGACAGCGGACCCGGCATCCCCGACGACGTGCTGCCGCATGTCTTCGAGCGGTTCTACAAGTCGGACACCGCCAGGACCCGCTCCGAGGGCAGCGGGCTGGGCCTTTCGATCACCGCCGAGAACGTCCGGCTGCACGGCGGCACACTCCGCGCGGCCAGCCATCCAGCAGGAGGCGCCCTCTTCACCGTCGAACTCCCGCTGCAGCAGGATGATCTGCCCAAGGAGAACCGGCCATGAAAGCCACCCACCGACTCGCGATACTGATCGCCCCGGCGCTCCTCACGCTCTGCGCCTGCGAGATCCCCACGACCGGGGTCGTGGAGGCCGGCGGTCCCGCGAGCGGGATCACGCCGATCACGCCCGTCTACTTCGTCCTGGACGGCGCGCTCGTCGCGGTGCCCCGCACCACCGCCAGGCCCGGGGATGCCGAGGCCGCCCTACAGATGCTCCTCATCGGCCCGACGCCGGCGGAAGCAGACGGGCACCTCTCCAGCGAAATGCCCGGAAAACCGGCCGAAGTACCCCAAGCACTGGCCAGTGCAGCTCCCGAGTCGGCCCCCGCCTCCCCAGCGCCCAGGCAAACCCCACCGGACGGCCTGACCGTATCGCTGCAAGGCGACGCACTCTCGATCCGACTGCCTCCTGGCTTCGGCAAGTTGTCCCGCCTCGCGACGGAACAGTTGGTCTGTACGGCGGCTGCCGCTCACCGCATAGGGCATCCGTTCGGCGATACGGTGACGGTGACCGTGTCCGACGTCAGCGGATGGCACGCCGAGGGGACGGACAAGGACTGTCCCGACCCACGACAACCAACATTGCGGCCCCCCGCTCGCCCTTAGCCCGTCACTCGGCCTGCGACGTTGAACGCCGAGCTCAAGGTACCTGGAAGGAGCCCGGACCGGATCGACCGAGCCTCCGGCCCTCCCATACTCAGCCCGTCTCAACCAGTCCAAGGACTCCTCGAGTGCGGCGAGGCGTCCTCGCGGCGGTCGAGTTACGGAACGCCGTCACTGAAGGTCTCGACGCGGCCCGACTCGTTCATGCGTTCAGAGTGCACCATGGGGCCTGAGGTGTACGGAAGTCGCCGTACACCTCAGACGAACTCAGCGCGCCGCCGCGGACCGCGTACCGGCGATCTCCTCGCCCGACTCCATCGGATGGGTCACGTCCTGCGCGTCCCGCCCCCTACCGAGGTGGTTGAACACCAGGTTCAGCAGGACCGCCGCCACGCAACCCGTCGAGATACCCGAGTCCAGGACGATCCGCGCCGTCTGGGGGAAGGCGTGATAGAAGTGCGGCGCGGTGATCGGGATGAGGCCGACGGCCAGCGAGACGGCCACGATCAGCACGTTGTTGTCCTTCTCCAGGCCCGCGCGGGCGAGGGTCTGGATGCCGCTGGCGGCCACCGAGCCGAACAGCACCACGCCCGCGCCACCGAGCACCGGACGCGGTACGACGGCGATGAGCGAGGCGGCCATCGGGCACAGGCCCATCAGTACCAGGAAGCCGCCACCGGTGGCGACGACATAGCGGCTGCGGATCCGGGTCATGGCGACCAGGCCGATGTTCTGCGCGAACGCGCTGCACATGAAGCCGTTGAAGACGGGGCTGAGTGCCGAGCCGAGGGTGTCCGCGCGCAGGCCCGCGGCGATGGTCCGCTCGTCCGCCGGACGCTGCACGATCTCGCCGAGCGCGAGCATGTCCGCCGTCGACTCGGTCATCGAGACCACCATCACCACGCACAGGGAGAGGATCGCCGCCAGTTGGAACTGCGGTGCCCCGAAGTGGAACGGGGTCGGGAAACCGGCGACGTCCGCGTGGGCGATCGGCCCGAAGTCCGTGATGTCGAAGGGGATCGCGACGAGCGTGCCGGCCACCAGGCCGAGCAGGACGGCGATCTGCTTGACGAAGCCGCGGGTGAAGCGGCGCAGCAGCACGACGATGACGAGGGTGATGCCCGCCAGGGTGAGGTTCGTTCTCGACCCGTAGTCGTGCGCCGCGGGGTCGGGGCCCTGGGCCCAGCCGAAGGCGACCGGGAGCAGGGACACTCCGATGAGTGTGATCACGCTGCCGGTGACGACCGGCGGGAAGAAGCGGACCGCCTTGCTGAAGAAGGGGGCCGCGAGGAAGCCGAGCAGTCCTGCGACGATCACCGCGCCGAAGATGATCGGCAGGGCGTCGGACTTGTCCTCGGCGGAGGCGACGATCGCGGTCATCGGGGCCACCCCGGCGAAGGTGACACCGTTGACGAAGGGCAGCCGGGCGCCGATCTTCCAGATGCCGAGGGTCTGCAGGAGGGTGGCCAGGCCCGCGGTGAACAGGCAGGCGCCGGTGAGGAAGGTCAGATCGCCTGCGGAAAGACCGATGGCCGCGCCGACGATCAGAGGCGGGGCGACGACCCCCGCGTACATGGCGGCCACGTGTTGCAGACCGCTCGTCGCCATCTTGAGGGCGGGGAGTTTCTCATCAACGGGATGGGCGGTCACGGCGGTTCCTCCGGTCGGTGGCACGTCGGCGGTGACGTGGGTGTCAAGGAGGTGGTGCGTGTGGGGGGGTCCCGCGCCTGCTCAGCCCTGCGCGGCGATCCGCGCGAGGCGCTGCGCCTCTTCCCGGGTGGAGCGGGCGATCGCGTCCTCGTCGACGTGCAGCAACCGGCCGTTCTCCGCGACCGGCTCGCCGCCGACGAGCGAGAGCGTGACCGGGGCCGCCGCGCCGAAGACCAGCGCGGCCACCGGATCGGCGATCGAGGCGTGGGCCAGCGTGTCCAGCTTCCACAGCACCAGGTCCGCCAGCTTGCCCGGCTCCAGGGAACCGATTTCTCCTGTCCTGCCCAGTACTTGGGCGCCACCGTAGGTTCCGAGACGCAGCACCTGACGGGCGCTCAGGGCTGCCTCGCGATGGGCGCCCAGGCGGCTGATGAGGAGGGCGTTGCGCAGTTCGGTGTGGAGTTCACCGGACTCGTTGGACGCGGTCCCGTCGACACCGAGACCGACCGGGACACCGGCGGCGAGCATGTCGGGGACGCGGGCGATGCCGGCTGCCAGGCGGGCGTTGGACGACGGGCAGTGGGCGACGCCCGTCCTGGTGCGGGCGAAGGCGGCGATGTCGGAGTCGCTCATGTGGACGCAGTGCGCCATCCACACGTCCTCGCCGAGCCAGCCGGTGGACTCGAAGTAGTCCGTCGGGCCCATGCCGAACAGTTCGTGGCAGAACTTCTCCTCCTCGACCGTCTCCGAGCCGTGCGTGTGCAGACGTACGCCCATCCTGCGTGCCAACCCGGCAGACTGCCTGAGGAGTTCGGTCGAGACGGAGAACGGGGAACAGGGGGCTACGGCCACCTGGGTCATGGCCCCGAAGGAGGCGTCGTGGTACTCGTCGATGGTCGCCTCGGTGGCGGCCAGCGCTCCCTGAAGGGTCTCGACGGCGAAGTCCGGCGGCAGACCGCCGTCCGACGCGCCACGGTCCATGGAGCCGCGGGCGAGGGTGAAGCGGACTCCCGTCTCACGGGCGGCGCGGATGATGGCGCCGGACAGGTCGCCGGAGCCCTTCGGGTAGACGTAGTGGTGGTCCATGGCGGTGGTGACGCCGCCGCGGGCCATCATCGCCAGGGAGCCCTGCGCGGCCGCGTACACCATGCCCTCGTCGATGCGCGCCCAGGTCGGATACAGCGCGACGAGCCAGTCGAAGAGGTTGTGGTCCGTGGCCAGGCCCCGGGTGATCCACTGGTAGAAGTGGTGGTGGGTGTTGACCAGGCCGGGGGTCACCAGATGGCCGGAGGCGTCGATGCGGCGCACGACGTTCTCCAGGCCCTCGGGGGCCTGGCCCGCGCCGACCGCCTCGACAAGGTTTCCTGCGACGACGAGGTACCCCGAGGCGTACTCGGTGTCCTCGGCGTCCACGGTCGCGATCGAGCAGTTCTCGATGACGATGCGCCGGGTTGCTGCCATGGTGGGTCCTTTTCGCTCTGTGGACAGGGCACGCCAGGACGCTGTGAGTTCGAGTGCCGTGGCCCGGAAGCCGGGTCCGGGGGCCGTCCGGGTCGCCGAAGGGGCGGATGCCCCCGGCGGCCGGGGGCACCCACGGACGCTTACAGGTTGGTGAGGTCCATGGGGATCTTCGCCTCGCAGCCGTCCCGCAGGACGGTGGCCTCGATCAGACCGTAGGGGCGGTCGGCGGCGTAGTACACCTCGTTGTCGTTCTTCAGCCCGAACGGCCGCAGGTCGACCAGGAAGTGGTGCTTGTTCGGGAGCGAGAAGCGGACCTCGTCGATCTCGCTGCGGTTGTCGATGATGCGCGCAGCCATCTGGTACAGCGTCTGCTGCAGCGAGAGGGAGTAGGTCTCGGCGAACGCCTGGAGCATGTGCTTCCTGGTCTGCTCGTAGGACTGCTCCCAGTGGGGCGTCTCCTGCTCGTCGGCGGTCCAGTTGAACCGCCAGCGGCCGGAGACCTCCGTGGCGAGGATACGGTCGTGCGCCTCGGGGAGTGTCGTGTACCTGTCCTTGATGTAGCCCCAGAACTCGGAGTTGGTCGAGTTCATCACGACGAGGTCCTTGAGGCCGGAGATGACCTCCCACGACGAGCCGTCATAGGTGATCTGGGTCAGGCGGGTCTCCTGGCCCTTGCGGACGAAAGAGTGCCTGACCTCTTCGGTGTCGATGAACCTGGAGCCCGCGTCGGAGGTCTCGATCCGCTCCCAGGCGTACTCCTCGATGCGGATACGGGCCCGGTGGATCGGCTCCTGCGAGGTGACGAAGTGCCGGGCGAGGTCGATGCCGAACTGCTCGGCGGACTCGATGCCGTACTCCTTGGCGAACGCGTACACCGTGTTCTTCGTGGTGTCGGTCGGCAGTACGTTGGCGTTGGAGCCGGAGTAATGGACCTCCTCCATGTCGCCGGAGAGGGACACCGATACGTTCAGGTCCTTGATGTGGTGGGTGGCGCCGTCCCGCGTGATCTTGACGACGCGGTTCTCGGCCTTGCCGTACTGGTTCTGCCCCAGGATCACAGGGCGGGGATGGTCTGCCATGTGTCTGCTAGCTCCCTCGGTAAACGGAGTAGCCGAACGGATTGAGCAGCAGTGGTACGTGGTAGTGCTCCCCCGCCACGACGGCGAAGGTGATCGCCACCTCCGGGAAGAACGCTCCTCGGGCACCGCTGTCCCGATTCGCGGGGGCGTCCTGCTGCGCATCGGCCTGGTTCTTCTCGAAGTACGGCTCCACGGCGAAGTCGAGCCGTACGTGGGTCGTTCCTTCCGGCAGGGCCGGCAGGTCCTTGCACCGCCCGTCGGTGTCGGTCGTGGAGCCGCCGAGCGTCCGCCAGTCCGCGTCGCGCCCGCTGCGGGCGGCGAGCCGGACGGCGATGCCCGCGGCGGGGCGGCCGGCACTGGTGTCCAGGATGTGGGTGGACACGGAGGCGGTGGCGCTGGTGCTCATGCTCTTGCGTCCTGTTCGACGAGTCGGGCCAGTCGGATGCGGTTGATCTTGCCCAGCTCGACGCGGATGATCTCCCGTTCCCGCTCCGGCGCGTTGCCGATCCGCTCCTTGACCGCGTCGCGCATCTGTTCGCCGGACCTGCCGGTCGCGCAGATCAGGAAGACGTGCCCGAACTTCTCCTGGTAGGCCAGGTTGAGTTCGAGCATCTCCGCCTTGAGCCCCGCGGAAACGCCGGCCATTCCCCGCTGTTCCCGGGCCGAGGTCGCATCCCCGGGCTTGGGGCGGCCGATCGGCGGGTGCCCGGCCATCGCCTCCTCCAGGTCGGCCGTGGTCAGCTCGGCCGTGGCGGCGTCGCTCGCGGCGTAGAGATCGGCGGCGGTGGCGTAGGGGCGGGCGGCGAGCAGCCGTCGCGCCCAGGCGGTGGAGGCGCACGCCTCGTAGAGGGCGGCGAAGGCCGCGGGCTCCTGCAGGGCGTTGAAACGGGCCAGGCCCGGGGGTGGGGAAGTCGAAGTCACGGGAGCCTCCGCTGCGGGTCGGTCGGCCTTCGTGCTGAACGGGCTGCGGATAGCTAACGCCCTCCGAAACACCACGTCAACAGTCTGTTGAAAATTCCGGATAGCAAAAGCCGCCGCCCGGATGCGGACGGCGGCAGTCACTCGGGACCTGGGTCCTTCGTTTGGATCAGGCCTCTTTCTCACGGTTGAGATAGTTGTAGACGGTGAAGCGGCTGACCCCGAGCGCGCTCGCCACGGTCTCCACACCGTGCCGAACGGTGAAGGCGCCCCGCGCCTCCAGCGTCCGTACGACCTCCTGCTTGGACTTGCGGTCCAGTTCCGCGAGCGGCTTGCCCTTCTTGCGCTCCATGGCGGCCAGGATGTGGTCGAGGGAGTCGGCCAGTTGCGGCAGGCGTACGGCGACCACGTCGGCACCCTCCCAGGACAGCACGACGTCGTCGGGGCCGGCCTCGTCGGGCGGGAGCATCTCGCCCCCCATGGCGTCGACCAGCGGCTTCACGGCGGCGATGAAGGGCTCGTCCCGCGTGCCGGTCACTTGCCCTCCCCGATGACGTTGACCTGCAGCGAGATCCGGGTGGCGCCGCTTCCCAGGCTCTTGCGCAGCAGGGCGTCCACGGCCGTGAGGACCGCGTCGGCGCCTCCTTCCGCGGTGTTGCCGAACGGGCCGACGTCCACCGCGTCCAGGTCCGCCGCCTCGATGACCTCGCGGGCCGCCAGCGCGTGTCCGGGCGCCTCGTCGAGATCGAAGGGCTCGGTCGTGAACTCCACTCTCAATCGCATAACTGCACTGCCCCCCACGGCATCGGCTCTGACCTGCTCAGTCTCTCAGCCCTCGGGCTGAGAGGGCATATTCGGGGCACATTCTCTCCTCCGGACACCGAGCACACGGACCCGGGCGGCCGAGTTCCTCGACGCGGAACCTGCCCGAAGCCGGTGAGTGCCGCAGTACACGTACACCCGCGTGCGTATGCCGTCTACGCAATCCTCAAATCAACCTCTGAACACGCGCGGCAAGGCTTCAACTCCCCCCGTGCCGGGGCACATTCTCGGCGTACGGGCCCGCCGGCACGGGGGCGGCGGGCCCCACTGGGGGGTGCGGCCCGAAGATGGCGGTCCGTTGAGGGGGACCGTCATCCTCGGGCCGACATCGTGTTGTCAGAGCTGCCCGCTACGTTGGCGGCATGACTTACGTAGAGGGCAAGGTCGAGCGTGTCAGGCCGCAGCAGTTCCATGAGACCGCCGGCCTGGAGGAGTGGCGTGTCCTGGGTGAGGGAGCGTGCACATACTTCCGCACGGGGTCGTTGACCGTCGGTGCGCGGCTGGTGCAGGCCATCAGCGAACTGCCCGGCGTGGATGCCGGCCACCCGGACATCGATGTGCGATACGACGGCGTGACCGTGCGCCTGATCACCGTCAACAGCGACTTCTACGGGCTGAGCGAACGGGACGTCGAGCTGGCCCGGGAGATCTCGGCCGTGGCACGTACGCTCGGAATTCCGGCGGACCCGTCCGGCGTGCAGACCGTCCAGGTCACCGTCGATGCCCTTGCCGGTCCCGATGTGGTGCGGTTCTGGCGTGCTCTGCTCGGCTATGCCGATCGCGCGAACAGCCCTGAGGACCTGATCGACCCGCACCGTCGCGGGGCGCCGTTCTACTTCCAGCAGATGGACGCACCGCGTCCTCAGCGCAACCGGGTTCACATCGACGTATGGGTGCCCTATGACCAGGCCGAAGCGCGCATAGCGGACGCCATTGCCGCCGGTGGCCGTTTGGTGAGCGACGCCCACGCGCCGTCGCACTGGGTGCTGGCCGACCCGGAAGGCAACGAAGCCTGTGTCGGGGTCGCCGGCTGGACCGGCCCGGAACCCGCTCGGCGATGACACCGCGCCTCCCTCCTGCGGCTATCCATTCTCGGCCTGCGGTGAAGCCCACCGCCATCACGATGTTGGTGGGCTTGCTGCCATCTCCACGAACAGGCCAGGTCAGGCCGTGGAGGATGAAACTGGAAGTCCCCATGCCGCGGCTTTCATGTGGTGTTCAGGCGCTGTGATAGGAACGGGCGGTGTCCGGTTCGCAGATTGACGTGGTGATCGCTGACGACCAGGAGCTGGTGCGGGCGGGTTTCAGCCTGATCCTGGGGGCGCAACCGGAGATCCGGGTGGTCGGTGAGGCCGCTGACGGCGTGGAGTGCATCGAGCTGGCGCGCCGCTTGCGTCCGCAGGTGGTGCTGGCCGATATCCGCATGCCGCGGCTGGACGGTCTGGAAGTGGTGCGGCAGTTGGCCGGTCCCGGTGTTGCCGATCCCATGAACGTGGTGGTGATCACTACATTCGATCAGGACGACTATGTCCGGACCGCTCTGCGGAATGGTGCGTGCGGCTTTCTGCTGAAGGATGCTTCGCCCGGGTTGCTGGTCGAGGCGGTGCAGGCGGCCGCGCGCGGGGATGCGTTGGTGTCGCCCGCGGTCACGGTGCGGCTGTTGAAGCGGCTGGAGGAAACCGAGCGGGGTGTGACCTCGGGACGTCCGGACACCGCGGGTCTGAGTGAGCGCGAGACGGACATCGTGCGTCTGGTGGCCGTGGGCCGCACCAACCAGGAGATCTGCGGCGAGCTGTTCCTGTCGTTGTCGACGGTGAAGACCTACCTGGGCCGGATCCAGGTGAAGCTCGGGGCCCGCAACCGGGTGGAAGTGGCGGCGTGGGCCTGGGAGCACGGGGTTGTCCGTTCCGGGAGGTGACGTGCTGCCGGGTCAGGAGGCGGGCGAGGCCACGAGAGGCAGAGTAGCCCGGACCTGCCAGCCGCCGCCGGGCAACGGCCCGGCGTGCAGGGTGCCGTCGAGGGCTTCGACGCGTTCGCGCAGTCCCAGGAGACCGAAACCGCCACGGCCGCCGGCCGGCGCGGTCGATGCACGGGCCGGTGGGGTGTTGGTGACCGTCACACGCAGCCAGGCCGGCTCGGCGTCCAGGTGGACGACGGTCCGCGTGCCCGGTGCGTGGCGGCGGACGTTGGTGAGGGACTCCTGGACCAGGCGGTGCACGGTGACTTCGACCTCAGGACTGAGATGAGCGGTGCGGCCGGCTGCCGTGGCCTCCAGCCGGGCCGCACCGGCGTCGTCGTGGGCAGCGGCCGAATGGGCGGAGACGAGGTCGGCGAGTTCGGTGAGCAGGTCGCCGGGGCGCAGCGCGATGCGGCTGTCCTCGCGCAGCACGCGTACCAGGCGGCGCGTGGACGCCAGTGTCTCGGTGCCGGACCGGGCGATGTTGTGCAGGATCGGTTCGACTTTGTCGGGTGCCACGGTGTGGATGGTCAGGGCGGCGTTGGCCTGGACGATGATGTCGGTCATGTGGTGGGCGATGAGGTCGTGCAGATCACGGGCGAGAGCGAGACGTTCGGCCTGGCGGACCTCGCGAGCCGTGCGCTCTCTGCGGGCTTCGAGGGCGCGGATGGCGCAGCCCATGGTGACGCAGATGGCCAGGGCGACGGTCAGGACGTAGCCGCCGGCGACGAAAGTCGACCACGACCGGGTGCGCAGCGGTAGCAGCAGCACGTCCACGCAGATCGCGATGGTCCAGGCGGCCGCCGTGGCAGGCCTGCCGGCGTGGGCCGTGGTGCGGATGGTGAGGAACAGCAGCCCGGACGTTTCCAGTGCTCCCCACCAGGCCAGGCCGCGCGGCTCGACCAAGCTCCAAGCCGTCAGCGCGAGGGAGATCGCCACGATGATGGCGACGCGCCTGTCCAAGGAGGGCGACCAGGGTGTGTCGAGGACGGCGAGGACGGTCAGCGGGCCGGTGACGAGCAGGGGCAGCCAGGTCGTGGGGGAGCCGAACGGGTCAGCGCTGCGGTTGAGCAGCACGATGTCCGTCGTCCAGATGAGGGCGAACGCGAACAGTCCGCTGACGGTGACGAGCCGTCGGATGCCCGGGGTGAGCGGAAGGTGCCAGTCCACGTGTTTCAGCGTAGGAGCCTGAGCCGGTGTCCGTGTCGGCCGAATGACCGACAGACCTGCGCGCAACCAGTACGTACGGCTGACGCCGCGGGCGGCGGCACGCCGGAAACATGGTGATCACTGCGGTCGGTGGCACCCCCGTGGCCCGGCCGCCGGTCGGCGCGCTGTCACTGATCGACGGCGGCGTCACCACCGTGACCTCCGGCCGGACCCCGCTGACCGGCACGTTCCGATTCGAACCAGTAGAGAGTCTTCCCATCCTCATGGCCACCTTCCTGCACCGGATCGGCCGTGCCGCGTTCAAGCGGCGCTGGCTGGTGCTGTTCCTCTGGGTCATCGTCCTTGGCGCCGTGGGTGCCGCCGCGGCGAGCAGCACTGGCGGCTCCACTTCCGCCTTCACGCTGCCCGGTACTGAGGCCCAACGCGCCAACGACCTGCTGAGCGAGAAGTTCCCTGCGGCGAACGCTGAGGGCGCCACCGCCCGCGTGGTGCTGCGCGCCCCGGACGGGGAGAAGATCACCAGTCGGCGGCACCGAGCCGACGTGACCGCGACGCTGGAGGACCTCAAGGGCTCCTCCTCCCGCGTCGCCTCCGTCGGCGACCCCTTCACCGGCGGCACCGTGAGCAAGGACGGTACGACCGCCTACGCCCAGGTCACCTACAAGGCCCCCGCCGCCGAGCTCACCGACCGTGATCACGAACGGTTCGACAAGGCGCTCGAAGACGGCCGCGGCACCGGCCTGACCGTGGAGGCTTCCGGGAGCGCGCTCGCCCCGGCGGAGCAGGGTTCCTCCGCGGAGGCCATAGGTTTCGCCCTGGCAGCCGTCATTCTGGTCATCACCCTCGGCTCCCTCGTCGCCGCGGGTCTGCCGCTGCTTACGGCCGTGGTCGGGGTGGGCGTGAGTGTGGCCGCGATCAGCGCGCTGAGCTCTGTCTTCGACCTGAACAGCAGCACCTCCGCGCTCGCGACGATGCTGGGCATCGCCGTCGGCATCGACTACGCCCTGTTCATCGTCTCCCGTTACCGCTCCGAACGCGCCGCAGGCCACGACCCGCGTGAGGCAGCCGGCCGGGCCAACGGCACCGCGGGGTCGGCCGTCGTCTTCGCCGGCCTGACCGTGATGATCGCCCTGGTCGGCCTGACCGTCGTCGACCTGCCGGTGCTGACCGCCATGGGCATCGCCGCTGCCGGAGCCGTCGCCGTCGCCGTACTGGTTGCGATCACCCTTGTGCCGGCCATGCTGGGGTTCGCGCCGGAACGCTCCCGTGGACGCGCCTGTGATCGTGCCGTCGGCGGCACCGCCGCGGGTGCGCGGGACGCGGACACCTCCAGGCGCAGGGGCCGTACCGGCAAGGCGCCGCTCGGCGAGCGGTGGGCCGCCCTGGTTCTGCGACGGCCGACGCGGATCCTTCTCGCCGCGTCCGCGGCGCTGATCGTGGTCGCGCTTCCGGTGACCAAGCTGGAGCTCGGCCTGCCGGACGACGGCGCCCAACCGGCCTCCACCACCCAGCGCAAGGCGTACGACATGCTGTCGGCGTCCTTCGGTGAGGGCTTCAACGGCCCCCTGACCGTGGTCGTCACCGACCGGGACGCGGCCACCGCCCGGACGGCCGCCACCGACATGCAGGCGGCGATCAGCAAGCTCGACGACGTGGCCACGGCGGCCCCCGCGGTGTTCAACCCGGCCGGCGACACCGCCATCATCTCCGTCATCCCCAGGAGCGCTCCGGCCGGTGACGCCACCAAAGACCTCGTCAACGACATCCGCGCCCTCGCGCAGGACACCCACCACACCACCGGCGCCCAGGGCATGGTCACCGGCACCACCGCGCTGAACATCGATGTCTCCGACAAGTTCAGCGCAGCCCTGATGCCCTACCTTCTGGTCGTCGTCGGCCTCGCCGTCCTGGTGCTGACCCTGGTCTTCCGCTCCGTCCTCGTGCCCCTGAAGGCCGCCCTCGGCTTCCTGCTGTCGGTGCTCGCCTCACTCGGCGCGGTGGTGGCCGTCTTCCAGTGGGGCTGGCTGAAGGACTTGTTCGGTATCGAGCAGACCGGACCGATCATGAGCCTGATGCCGATCCTCACCATCGGCATTGTCTTCGGCCTCGCCATGGACTACCAGGTCTTCCTCGTCACGCGCATCCGCGAGGCGTACGTCCACGGCGCCGAGCCGCGCCAGGCAATCACCGCGGGATTCCAGCACAGCGCCAAGGTCATCACCGCTGCGGCCATCATCATGATCTGCGTGTTCGCCGGCTTCATCGGCTCCACAGAACCCGTGATCAAGGCACTCGGCTTCGGCCTGGCGATCGCCGTCGCCTTCGACGCCTTTGTCGTCCGTATGACCATCGTGCCCGCCGCCCTCGCCCTGCTCGGCCGCCGCGCATGGTCCCTGCCCGCCTGGATCGACCGCATCCTGCCCGACGTCGACATCGAAGGAGACAAGCTGACCCGGCACTCCCCGGGACTCCCGCAACGGACCGCACCCGCACCGGACTTCAGCGCACGCCCCTGAACACGTCCGAAGACGCGCCCGCCCTGCGTCAGGCAGGGCCGACGCGGAACGGCCGCATCATCTCGTTGTCCTCGTGTTCCAGCATGTGGCAGTGCCACATGAACAGGCCTGCCTGACGGAAGCGCACTTTGACACGAGTGATCTCCTGCGGATAGACGAACACCGTGTCCTTGTAACCGCGCTCCCACACTTCCGGCGGCCGACGGGTGCCTGCCGGGAGCCCCTGCCGGTCGACGACCTGGAACTGGATCTCGTGGATGTGGATGGGGTGGGCGTCGACCGTCAGGTTGTGGATCTCCCAGATCTCCGTCGCCCCCGGCGCGGGGTTCTCCGTGATGGGGTCGCTCCAGCTCAGTGGTTTCGGCTTGCCGTGTGCGTCGAAGGTGCCGAGCAGCATCTGGCGTGGGCCCACGCGCGGCAGACGGGCGGACGCCAGCTCGTTGAGGCTGACTCGCCGGGTACGGCCGGCCGCGCCCAGCGGCTCGAAGGGCGGCAATGTGAGCTGCGCGGGAGGCGTCGACGTGTCCGCTGTCGTGAGCGGCTCGACCACGAACTTCATGACCTGCCCCGTGGTCTTCGCGTCCGCCGCGGCGAACTCCTTCCCAGGCGTTCCCCCCTTGTACGCCACGTCCGGTCCCTCGTTGATCAGGTACAGCTCGGTGCCGACCGGGAATGAGGTGAAGTCGGCGATGACATCGAGGCGTTCGGCCGGCGCGAGCAGCAGGTGCTCGCGCCGGACGGGCTCGGGCAGGAAGCCTCCCTCGCTTCCCAGCTGCCACCACGGAAGCGCCGCCGAGGCCGGCCTGCGCGCCGCCGGGTCGGTGACGGTCTTCAGGATCAGGGTGCGTGCGTTGCAGCCGTTGAGGAACCGGAACCGGTAGCGGCGCGGTTCCACCCGCAGCACGGGCCATGTCCGACCGTTGGTGACCATCGTGTTGCCGAAGTACTCCGGGTTCCAGATCGGCGCGATGTCGCTGCCGGGCACATACGGACCCTTGAACCCGTCGAACAGCGCTCGGCTCGACGGATAGAACAGGCTCCCGTCGGCGCGGAACGAACGGTCCTGGATGACGATCGGGATCTCGTAGTAACGCCTGCCGGGCGGATCCCCGAGCCGCGGCGCGGGGCCGGGCAGGCCCTCACCGAGGTCGGACGGCCCACCGCGCAGCAGGTAGAAGCCCGCCAGGCCGGCGTACACGTTCAGCCGGGTCATGCCCAAGGTGTGGTCGTGGAACCACAGCGTGCCGGCCCGGCTGCGGTTCGGATAGTGGAAGACGGCTTCCCCCGGCTTCCAGGGCACACCGTGCCGCGCCTCGGACTTCTTCGCGAACTCCTCGTAGAAGGATCCGACTCGCGCGTAGTCACGGGGAATGCCGCGCGCGTCGGGCAGGTACCACGCCTCGGCGTACCCGTCGTTCACTTCGCCGTTGGACCCTCCGTGCAGATGGGTCACCAGGGGCACCGGCCCCGTGTACGGTCCGGGCGTCGAGGTGAACGTGGGATGTGAGTCCCGTGCCGACACTCCGCCCGGCGGGTTCGCCCAGTGCAGTGTGGGGTCGACCGGCAGCAGATGCGGCAAGTACCTGCCGTTCGCGTCGGTCAGTTGGTTGACCCACCTGACCTGGACCTCGCGGCCGCACTCGGCCTCGAGGGTGAAGGCTGGAGAGTGGAACGTCTCCGGATGCCTGGTCGACCCGTATCCCCACACGGTCGTGGCCGGCCTGCCCGGGGGAAGTATCTGCTGCCGGAACTGACGGGCGCCGATCGTGTAGGCGTCCGGGTCGGTCCTGTCGTCCGGCGGCATAACCGGAGGTATCACGAGTTCGGCGGCGTACTTCTCTATCGCCGCGGGATCGAGCAGTCCTTTTTCCGTGGGCAGGTCCCGCGAAGTCGCCTTACCGGACACAAGGAGAAGAGAGGTTCCGCCTGCTGCACCCGCCTGCAGGACGCGCCGCCTACTGATCATGGTTTTGTCCAGACCTCGGTCAGGTCAGTGGGAAAATGCACAGCACCGGTGGTCCATACAGAAAGCTGCCAGCTACCGGCAAGCATGGCATCGGCCCCGCGGGGGCGCACGACGGCTGCCCCGTTCAGGGGGCGCCACGCGCACGCCGTCAGGTTGCCCTTTCCAGGTCATCGAGATCTCCGCGTCGCTCGTGCCCGTGCTGCACCCGAGTGACAGCATTGATATGCAGAAATGGGGCGAAGCGGTCACCTGGAAGCCTTTTGGCGGAAGACACGGATGAGCGAGAAGCAGCAGGACGACAACGCGAGGACGCAGACCGCCGGTGCGCCCCTCGATGATCTGGACGTTCGTAACCAGACGACGTGCATGTGGCCGGGTGAGGAATACGCCGTTCCCCCAGAAGTCCGGACTGACGCACCGTCAACTTACCTGCCACTACTGTGTGCGTGGTAGATGACCGCTCGTCCGCAAGCAGGAGTCGCCCGCGGCGAGCCCCGGCTAGGGTGCACATATGAGCACAGCGCTGCCCCGTGTCCGGGCCCAGGTCAGAAGGTGGCTGATCGCGGTCTGTGTGGCGGCGATGCTGTTGAGCACCGCGCTCGCCGAGGATCACCCCGCCACGGATCTCGACATCCTCGGCTACGTGCTGATCGGGACGAGCGGCCTGGCGCTGGCCGCGAGCCGCCGGGCCCCGATCACCGTCCTGGCCGTCACGGGGCTGTGTGTGGCGGGTTACAACGCGGTCGGTTTCGATGTGCCTGCCGTCGCGTACCTGTTCGCGGTGTACGCCGCCGTACGGTCGGGGCACCGGATCATCACGCTGACGGCAAGCGTGGCCCTCCTGGTCGCTCTCCCGCTCGCGATCATGATCTCTCCCACGGGCGGGCCCGCGAGCGAGGCGTTCGCACAGGCCCGGGACGTCCTCCAGTTCGCCTGGCTGATCGCCGCCGGTGCCGCGGGTGAGGCGCTGCGGCAGGCCGAGCAGCGGGCCGACGAAGCCGAGCGCACCCGCGAGGAGACCGCGCGGCTGCGTGCCACCGAGGAACGGCTGCACATCGCACGGGAGTTGCACGATTCGCTCACCCATCAGATCTCGATCATCAAGGTGCAGGCCGAAGTCGCCGTCCACCTGGCCCGCAAGCGCGGTGAACAGGTCCCGGACGCGGTGCTCGCGATCCAGGAGGCCGGCCGCGAGGCGACCCGGGAACTGCGAGCGACCCTGGAGACACTGCGCGACGACACCAAGACCCCGTCGCATGGGCTCGACCACGTCCAGGAACTGGTGGAACGGGCCCATGGAATAGGCCTGAAGGCGACACTGACGGTCGAAGGGGAACGACACGACGTGCCGGACGCGGTGGACCGGACCGCCTACCGGATCGTCCAGGAGTCACTCACCAACACCGCCCGGCATGCCGCCGCCACCACCGCGTCGATCCGGATCGACTACCGTCCGGACGCCCTCGCCATCCAGGTCGATGACGACGGCACGGCCCGGCCGGGCTCCGCTCCGGTGCCCGGCGTCGGGCTGCAGGGGATGCGCGAACGCGTCTCCGCGCTGGGCGGCCGGCTGCGCGCGCAACCGCGCGCCGAGGGTGGTTTCACTGTCCAGGCCGAACTTCCGGTGGCGAGGATTTCATGATCCGTGTCCTGCTCATCGACGACCAGCCACTTCTTCGCAGCGGATTCCGCGCGCTTCTCGACGCCGAGGAGGACATCGAGGTGGTGGCCGAGGCCGGTGACGGCAGGGAGGGCCTCGCCCTTACCCGGGAACACCTGCCCGACCTCGCCCTCGTGGACATCCAGATGCCGGTCATGGACGGTATCGAGACGACCCGGCAGATCGCCGCGGACCCGGCTTTGGCCCGAGTACACGTCGTCATCCTGACCAACTACGGCTTCGACGAGAACGTCTTCCACGCGCTGCGCGCCGGAGCCGCCGGATTCCTGGTCAAGGACATCGTGCCGGAGGACCTCCTTCACTCCGTGCGCGTCGCCGCCCGCGGTGACGCCCTGCTCGCCCCCTCGATCACCCGAATGCTGATCAGTCAGTACGTCGCACAGCCGCTCAACACGGACGTCGGCCCGGAGCTGGAGCAGTTGACCAACCGCGAGCGCGAGGCCGTCATCCTGGCCGCGCAGGGCCTGTCCAACGACGAGATCGCCGGCCGTATGGTGATCAGCCCGCTGACCGCGAAAACCCATATCAACCGGGCCATGACCAAGCTTCAGGCCCGTGACCGAGCCCAACTCGTGGTCCTCGCCTACGAATCCGGCCTGGTAGCCCCCCGAATCCGCTGATGTCGACGCAGTCGGCGAACCGCTCGCACGGCGCTGAGGCATGGACGACACCCCCCCGACGACGCCTCTTCACCGCTCTCAGACACGACAGGCCGAGGCACCGCCACACCAGGACTTCACCGCTTGTGCGGTGCGGTGGTGAGGAAGTCCAGGACGAGGGGGCCGGCGTGGGTGCGGAACTCCTCGAAGTAGGCGTGGCGGGCTTCGGGGATCAGATGCAGCCGGGCGCCGGGGATGTGGTCGGCCAGCAGGGTTGCGTTGGCGGTGGGGTTGAGCAGGTCGTCGCTTCCGTGCACGACCAGGGTGGGTGCGCTGATGCCGGGCAGGAGGTCCCAGGCGTTGTGCCGGTTGCTGGCCGCGAGG
Organism: Streptomyces sp. NPDC001020; assembly: GCF_053599115.1. Classification (NCBI taxonomy): domain Bacteria; kingdom Bacillati; phylum Actinomycetota; class Actinomycetes; order Kitasatosporales; family Streptomycetaceae; genus Streptomyces; species Streptomyces sp. NPDC001020. The sequence continues at coordinate 155,080 of NZ_JBSFLQ010000015.1, forward strand.
TGGTGGCGCCGGGCGTGGGCGGGCATGCCGGGATCGCCGAGAGTGTGGTGCGGGCCGGGGTGGGAGGCGAGCCAGCGGGGCGTGTACATCAGCTCCAGCAGGGTTCGTCGCGCGGTAGCCGGGTGAGGATGTGCCAGGGCTTGGCGTACGTCGTCGCCGCGTTCGACGCTGTGCGGGCCGCCGGGTGAGGTGCAGCCGAGTACCAGGGCGCTCACCCGGTGCGGATGGCGGGCCGCGAGCTGCTGGGCCACGCGTCCACCCATGGACGTGCCGTAGATGTCGGCCCGCTCGATGCCGAGTCCGTCGAGGACGGCGATGACGTCCTCTGCGAACAGCTCGGTGCTGTGGGGAGTGTCGGGCTTGTCGCTGTCGCCGGTGCCACGGTAGTCGAGCGTGAGGGTGCTGCGGGCGGGGTGGAAGTCGGCGCGGACCGCGTCCCACCAGTGATGGTTGTTGGCCTGGCCGGCCAGCAGGACCAGCGGCGGTCCCTGGCCCTGGAGCTGGTAGGCGATGCGGGTTCCGTCCGGTGTCGTCGCGTGCATCATCGGCATCCTCGCTCCCGTGTCGGCGGGCAGAGTACCGTGCCCGACGCCGGACCTGAGCGGGCGGATGAGGCGAGGGTGGCCGGTGGTGCCACCACGGACCGCGTAGCGACAGCACGTACGAACCGGCGGGAGGGAAGATCGTGGTTCTCTCGGCTCGCCCCAGCGTCAGGGACTACTGTCGCGAGCATGGTCGAACACGATGCCTTCAGTGCCACCCGCGAGGCCTACGACTCTGTTGCCCTCGTATATGCGCAGCAGTTCAGCGACACGCTGCGTGACAGGCCCCTGGACCGTGCGATCTTGAGCGTCTTCGCCGAGGTCGTGAGTGCGAGTGGCAACGGCCAGGTCGCGGACCTGGGGTGTGGACCTGGTCATGTCACCACTTACCTCGCTGAGTTGGGGCTGGCGGCCTTTGGCGTGGATGCCTCTCCTGCGATGATCGAGTTGGCTCGGCAGGCCTATCCGGACCTGCGGTTCGACGTGGGCTCGATGACCGCGTTGGACATCGCTGACGGCGTGCTCGGCGGCGTACTCTCACGTTGGTCCATCATCCACACTCCGCCACAGGAACTCCCCGCCATCTTGACGGAGTTCCACCGTGTACTGGCACCCGGCGGTCACCTCCTGGTCGGCTTTTCGGCAAGCGACGATCCGTCTCACCCGACGCAGGTCTTCGATCACACAGTCGCGCCGGCCTATCGGTGGTGGCCTGATCACCTCGCCGCGATGCTGCGCGAGTTCGGGTTGGTCGAGGTAGCCCGGATGGTTCGCGAGCCTCAGCCCACCGACCGACGGCAGTTCCAGGAGATTCAACTGCTCGCCTGTAAAGGCTAGGTGGGTGCTGCTTGGCCGAGGACCCCCGTTCAGACGGGGAGCCGTCAGGCTGCAGGCGTCGACTCGTGATCACTGGCCGGACGCGAGCCCGAATGCCCGGATCGTCCCCGAACACGTCCGGCGCGTCCGAAACCGAAGAGGGAGACCGGCAACCGGTCTCCCTCCGAGGACCCGGTAGGCCGGCGGGCCGACCTGGACGCCCATGTGGCGAGGTGTGCGGTGCCGAACCACACAAGGGCGGCGATGGCGACCAGTCCAACGGCCGTGCAGATCACGATGGTCGGATTGACCCACGCCGGCACCATGTCGTAGTGCGCGTTGCACTTGTCGTGCAGCGGGAAGAGCTTGTGGAACTCCTCGGCGTGAGCGTTCCGATAGGCACTGTCGTAGTGCTCGTGGTGGACGAACTGGCATGTTTCGCCGACGTCGAGGCCTCCGACGAACACCCCCCGGAGCCAGGATGCGAGACCGGCGAAGAGCGAGAGGGAACACAAGCGCGTCCACCACATCGGGCGTCGCCATGATCCGTTTCGCAGACCACCGACGATGCGGAACACGTTCAACAGGTTCCACACCAGCCATGCGACGAAAATGACCACGCCGGTGAGGGCTCCGGTTTCCTTCATACCTCTGTTCTAGCTGTTGCCAGAGCCCTGCCGCGGCACTAGCGAGGTCAGACCCTGGCCTCCTCCCCGACCTCGGCCGGGGAAGCCGAGGTCGCCTTCTGCGCCCGGCGCCCGGGCATCCACCAGTTGGCCTTGCCGCACAGTTCCATCACCGCCGGGACGAGGATCATCCGGACGATGGTGGCGTCGATGAGCACGGCGACGGCCATGCCCAGACCGATCTGCTTGACGGAGACATCGGGGCCGAGCAGGGAGGTCGTGAAGACGGCGACCATGATGGCGGCCGCGGCCGTGATGACCTTGGCGGTCTGTGCCAGCCCGCGCGTGACCGCCCGCCGGGTGTCGCCGGTGCGCTCGTACTCCTCACGGACCCGCGAGATCAGGAAGACCTCGTAGTCCATCGACAGGCCGAACAGGAGCGGGAACATCGTCATCGGTACCCAGGTCGTGATCGGCATGTCCGTCGGGAAACCGAGGGCCGAGCCGAACCACCCCCACTGCACGACCGCGACCAGTACGCCATAGGCGGCAACGATCGACAGCAGGTTCATCACGGCGGCCTGCAGTGCGATCGTGACCGACCGGACCAGCGCGATCAGCAGCACCAGGGACAGCGCGACGACGACCGCGATCATCAGGGGCAGGCGTGAGCCGGCCTCCTCAGCGAAGTCGATCGCACCGGCGTTCGGGCCACCGACGTAGATCTCGTTGCCGCCGGGCGCCTTGGGCAGCACGTCGTCGCGGAGCTTGTGCACCAGGTCAGTGGTCGCCTCGTCCTGGAATCCGGTCTTGGGGAAGGCCATGAAGGTGGCGGCCTGCTCGTCCTTGCTGATCCGCGGCTGCGTGACATAGGCGATGCCCTCGGTCCTGCCGACCGCCTCGGCGACGGGACGCAGATCGGCGCCCTCCGCGCCGACCTCGGCGGCGAAGATCAGGGGTGCGCCGTAGCCGGGGCCGAAGCCCTCGGAGACGATCTCGTACGAGGTGTAGCTGCTCCTGTCATGGGGCTGGACGCTGGCGTCGGGCAGGCTCAGCCGCATCGACAGCGCCGGGAAGGCCAGCACCAGCAGGCCCGCGCCGGCCAGTACCGCGGCGACGAGCGGCTTGCGCTGCACCACGCCGGCCCAGCGCTCGGCGGGGGTACGGCGCTCCCGGGACGGGACTCCGGCGGACCTGTTGCCGCGGGAGGTGCGACGGGGCAGCCGCAGCGAGTTGATCTTGCGGCCGGTGAAGCCCAGGAATGCGGGCAGCAGAGTCACCGCCGCGAGCATCGTCACCAGCACGGTCACCGACGAGCTGATGGCCACACCGGTCATCAGCCTCTGTCCCATGACGATCAGGCCCAACAGCGCGATCACCACGGTCGTGCCGGCGAACAACACCGCGTGACCAGCGGTGGTGATGGCCTTGACCGTGGCGGTCTCGGGCTCGTCGCCGTGCTGCAGGCTCTCCTTGTAGCGGGTCACGATGAACAGCGCGTAGTCGATGCCGACACCGAGACCGATCAGCGCGGCGAAGATCACGGTGAAGTCCGGGGAGGGGACCAGATGCCCCACGAGCTTGATCAGGGCGATTCCGCCGAGGATCGCCATCAGTGCGGTCACGATCGGCAGGCCCATCGCCACCAGTGACCCGAAGGCGATGAACAGGATCACCGCTGCGGCCAGGACGCCCACGCTCTCCGTCGGGCCCTGCTTGGGTGTCTCCGCCTTCTCGGCCATCTCTCCGCCCAGCCCCAGCGTCACGCCGTCACCGGAGGCTTCCTTGACCGTGGTCACCAGTGACTTGACCTCGGTCTTCTTCGCCTCCTTGGCGGTCAGCGGGATGGTCGTTCGGGCGATACGACGATCCTGCGTCACCAGGCTCTTGTCCTGATACGGCGAGATCACCGGTCCTGTCAGGGGCGAGCCGGCCAGATCGTCGACGACCTTCTCGATCTTCCGCCGGGCGGCGGGGTCGTCGATCCCCTTCTCCGCCTTGATCGCGAGAGTCAGCGTGTCCCCCTGCTGCTCGGGGAAGTGCCTCGCGAACAGCGCCTGCGCCTTGGCGGACCCGGAATCTCCACCGGAGAAGTCGTTCTCGGGGGCGGCGCCGAAGCCGAAGCCCGCGAACGCCACGGCTATCACACCGACGATCCAGGCCAGGAGGACCAGGCGGCGACGCCGGTAGCAGAACCGGGCCAATCCCGCCAGCGGTCCATCCGTACGGGCAGTGTCGGTTGGCATCATCTCTCCTCGAGCGTTGAGCGTCGCGTCCCATGCTCGTGAGCGGGCTCCCCCGTGTCGCCGTACAGATGAAGGCACTCCGCCGATTCCGCTACCGCGGACGGTGTACTCCTTGCGCCGTACACGCCACCGCTTCCCATGAGCCGGAGCGGAGGGGACCGACGGCCCTCACCGCCAGGCCGAACGCCTCTGGTCGCCGGAGCGGCGCGGTGCTGTCATGGGTAGGAGAGGGTGCGTGGACGAGCCGACAGGGCCGCCCAGGCCTGCGCGCGCCCCGTCGCGGAGCGGAGGAGGCCGACGCCATGCTGAACCGTCGCACGGTCGGTGACGTGATGACCGAGGAGGTCCTCACCCTCCGCCCCGACACACCGTTCCACGAGGTCGCCGCCCTGCTGGACGCGAACGACATCGCCGCGGCCCCGGTCGTCGACGAGGACGGCGCCCCCATCGGCGTCGTGTCCGCCTCCGACGTGCTGCGGCATGAAACCGGCATGCCCGATCCGCTCGGGCAGGAGGGGAACGACGAGGACGCCTGGGGCAAGGCCCGGGCCCGGACCGCGGGCGCGCTCATGAGCAGCCCCGTCTTCACCGCCCGCGCCGACTGGTCGATTCCCCAGGCCGCGCGGGAACTCGGCAGACGGCACGTCAAGCAACTGCCGGTGGTCGGCGACCACGGGCTCCTCACCGGCATCGTCACCCGCGGCGACCTGCTGAACACCTTCGTCCGCTCCGACGACGAGATCCTCGACGAGGTCGAGCGGGACGTCCTGGGGCGCATCCTCGGCCTGGAAGAGGGCACCGTCGCGGTCGGTGTCCGGGACGGAACCGTCACCCTGCGGGGTCATGTCCCGCAACCACGTCTCGTCGCGGTGCTGGTGGGCCTCTGCCAGGGCATCGACGGTGTCGTGGCCGTGGAGGCCCACCTCACCACCGACCGGGCCTACTGGTAGTGGTGTTGTGTCCGGATCCTCCCCCTGGCGCTACCGGCCCGCGTACCGTTCCCGCAGCTCGATCTTGCGTACCTTGCCCGACACGGTCATCGGGAAGGAATCGAGGATCTGCAGCCTGCTCGGGATCTTGTAGTGCGCGAGCTGCTCCGCGCAGAAGGCCCGCAGTTCCTCCAGCGTCAGCGGGTCGGCCGGGTCGCGCGGGATCACGCAGGCGAGGACCTCCTCGCCGTAGCGCTCATGGCGGACGCCGACGACCTGGACGTCCGCGATCTTCGGATGCGTGTACAGGAACTCCTCGACCTCGCGCGGGTAGATGTTCTCGCCACCGCGGATGATCATGTCCTTGATGCGGCCGACGATCTCGACGTAGCCGTCCTCGCGCATCATCGCCAGATCGCCGGTGTGCATCCAGCGGCCGGGATCGACGGCCTCCGCGGTCTTCTCGGGCTCGTTCCAGTAGCCGAGCATCACGCTGTAGCCGCGCGTGCACAGCTCGCCCGCCGAGCCTCGTGGCAGGGTGACGCCGGTCGCCGGGTCGACGATCTTGACCTCGAGGTGCGGCAGGACCCGGCCGACCGTGGCGGTGCGGTGCTCCAGGTCGTCGTCCCTGCGCGTCTGCAGCGACACCGGTGAGGTCTCCGTCATGCCGTAGCAGATGGACACCTCCTCCATGTGCATCTCGGCGACCACGCGTTTCATCACCTCGACCGGGCACGGCGAACCCGCCATGATGCCGGTCCGCAGGGACGACAGGTCGTAGGTCGCGAAGTCCGGGAGGCTCAGCTCGGCGATGAACATCGTCGGTACGCCGTACAGGGACGTGCAGCGCTCCTGTTGAACCGCCCTGAGTGTGGCCGCCGCGTCGAAGGACGGCGCGGGGATGACGATGCACGCCCCGTGGGAGGTGATACCGAGGTTGCCCATGACCATGCCGAAGCAGTGGTAGAAGGGCACCGGCAGGCACACCCGGTCCTGCTCGGTGTAGCCGACCGTACGACCCACCCAGTAGCCGTTGTTGAGGATGTTGTGGTGGGAGAGGGTGGCGCCCTTCGGGAACCCCGTGGTGCCCGAGGTGTACTGGATGTTGATGGGATCGTCGCAGCTCAACCCGGCGCCCACAGCAGCGAGTTGCTCCTGTGACACGGAGGCCGCATGCGCCGTGAGCTCGTCCCACGACGGGTCGCCGATGTAGACCGTCTCACGCAACTCGGGGCAGCTACTGCTCACCTGGTCGACAAGGGCGCGGTAGTCGCTCGTCTTGTGTGCGAGGGAGGCGACCAGAAGCGAGATCCCGGCCTGCTTCAGTACGTACGCCAACTCATGGGCGCGGTAGGCCGGGTTGATGTTCACCATGATCGCCCCGATGCGGGCGGTGGCGTACTGGATCAGCACCCATTCGGGGCAGTTGACCGCCCAGATGCCCACCCGGTCACCCGTGCGCACGCCCTTGGCGAGCAGTCCGCGCGCCACCTCGTCGACGGCGGCGCCGAACTCGGCGTACGTCCAGCGGCGCCCGGACTCCACGTCCACCAGCGCGTCACGGTTCGGGTACGCGGCGATCGCACGGTCGAGGTTGGCGCCGATGGTGTCACCGAGCAGTGGTGTGGTGCTGGTCCCGTGGGTGTACGACGGTGCGGTCACCGGAAGTCCTCCTCGCGGTACTCCGCCGTGGACCCGGCGGCCGTGGCCTCGCGCAGCTCTATCCGGCGGATCTTGCCGGAGATGGTCTTGGGCAGGTCGCCGAACTCCAGGCGGCGGATGCGCTTGTAGGGGGCGAGGGCCTCCCGGGAGTGCTCGAAGAGGACCTTCGCGGTGTCCGGGCCGGGCTCCCAGCCCGTGGCGAGCACGATGTAGGCCTTCGGGACGGCCAGCCGCAGTTCGTCCGGTGCGGGCACGACGGCCGCCTCGGCCACCGCCTCGTGTTCGAGCAGCACGCTCTCCAGCTCGAAGGGGGAGATCTTGTAGTCGGAGGCCTTGAAGACGTCGTCGGCCCTCCCGACGTACGTGATGTAGCCGTCCTCGTCCCGCGAACCGATGTCCCCCGTGCGGTAGTAGCCGCCCGCCATGGCCTGAGCGGTGCGGTCGGCGTCGCCGTGGTAGCCGGCCATCAGGCCGACGGGCCGGGCCGACAGGTCCAGGGCGATCTCCCCCTCGCTCACGCCGGGCGCGCCCGTCACCGGGTCCAGCAACTCGACGCGGAAGCCCGGACTGGGACGGCCCATCGAGCCGGTCTTCAGCGACTGCCCGGGGCTGTTGGAGATCTGCACGGCCGTCTCGGTCTGACCGAAGCCGTCCCGGATGGTCACGCCCCAGGCGTGCCGCACCCGTTCGATCACCTCGGGGTTGAGCGGCTCACCGGCCGCGACGGCCTCGCGCGGCGGAGTGCGCAACTGGGTGAGGTCCGCCTGGATGAGCATGCGCCACACGGTCGGCGGGGCGCAGAAGGTGGTCACCCCGGCCCGGTCCATCTCGGCCATCAGCCGGCCCGCGTCGAAGCGCGTGTAGTTGTGGATGAACACCGTCGCCTCGGCGTTCCACGGGGCGAACAGGTTCGACCAGGCGTGCTTGGCCCAGCCCGGCGAGGAGATGTTGAGGTGCACGTCCCCGGGCTTGAGTCCGATCCAGTACATGGTCGCCAGATGGCCGACGGGATAGGAGACATGGGTGTGCTCGACCAGCTTGGGGCGTGCGGTGGTGCCGGAGGTGAAATACAGCATCAGCGGGTCGTCGGCCAGCGTGGGGCCGTCGGGTGCGAACAGCGCGGGGGCGGCGTACATGTCCTCGAACGGCTGCCAGCCGGCGCCGGCACCGCCGACCGCGATCCGGGTGTAGTCGCCGGGCACCTCGTCGAACTTGCCGGTGTCCTCGGCGCGCGCGATCACGTGCCGGACCCGGCCGCGGTCGACCCGGTCGCGCAGGTCGGCGGGGCCGAGCAGCGGGGTGGCCGGGATGACCACGGCGCGCAGCTTCATCGCGGCCAGCGCCGTCACCCACAGCTCGGCCTGGTTGCCGAGCATGACGAGAACGCGGTCCTCGGCACGCACTCCGCGCTCGCGCAGCCAGTTCGCGGCCTGGTTCGAGCGTGCGGACGCTTCGGCGAAGGACAGCCGGGTCTCGTGGCCGTCCTCCTCGACGATGTGCAGCGCGGGGCGGTCGTTGCCCTCCGCCATGACGTCGAACCAGTCGAGCGCCCAGTTGAAGTGAGCCGGTCGCGGCCACTGGAAGCCCGCGTACGCCGCGGCGTAGTCCTCGCGGTGCGCGAGCAGGAAGTCCCGCGCGGTCCGGAACGCGGCCGCGGGATCGGTGTTCGCCGTCATGTGTCCTCCTCCTTGCCGGACAGCTACCCGACATCGTGTAATCCGTGATGTAGGTCTCACCACCCCCGAACGGGGGTGCGCCGCGGAAGGGGCGAGCACGTGGCAGCTGACGCAGCCGAGACGGTGGAGGTGCGGGCGGCCCTGGTGCGGCTGCGGCGTGTGACGGGGCTGCCGGTCGCGTTCGGCGGTCTCGTGGAGCCGGGGCGGCCGCAGATCCGCATCAGCGAACTCAGCGGCACCGCGACCACGGCGTTCAGCGCGCTTGCCGTCGTCACCGGCAACGGCCTGGGCGGCAAGGCGGCCGTGCTGGCCCGGCCCTGCGCGGTGACGGACTACTCGGCGTCACAGCACATCAGCCACGAGTACGACGTGGCGGTGGCGACGGAGGGCATCAAGTCCGTACTCGCGGTGCCGGTGGTCGTACGCCGGCGAGTGCGCGCTGTGTTGTACGGCGCCCTGCGGACGGCTCAGCCGCTGGGCGACCGCACGCTGAGCGCGGCGGTGGAGGCGGCGCGGGACGTGGAGCAGGCACTGGCCGTCAGGGACGAGGCGCGCACCCTGCTGACGACGGTACGCGAGCCCGCGGGGCCGTCCAGCGCGGCCTGGGAGCAGGTGCGCGAGGCCCATGGCGCGCTGCGTGCGCTGGCACACCGGGTGGAGGACCCGGTGGTGCGGGCCGAACTCCTCCAGGTGTGCGGACGCCTGGCCGGTGCGACCGCGCCCGGGTCTCCGACACGGGCGGTGGTGTTGGCGCCACGGGAGGTGGACGTCCTGTCGTGCGTGGCGGGTGGCTCGACGAACGCGGCGGCCGCTGAGCGGCTGGGGCTGCGTCCGGAGACCGTGAAGGGGTATCTGCGGTCGGCCATGCGGAAGTTGGGCGTTCACACAAGGTGGGAGGCGGTGGTCGCCGCGCGTCGGGCCGGGCTCCTGCCGTAAGGGCTGTCCCGGCGGATCACCACACACCCGCCCTTTCCGCACCGCCCCGGATTGTCGGCCTGTCATTCACTCGGCACTCCCGTGAATTCCCGTGTGCCTTCTTGTTATTTCCCTCACCATACGGTCCGGGCGAATTCCAATGATCAGGTGCCTAATATTGCCCAGGACACGACACTCGGAGGGAGCGGTGACCGTGCGACGGGACTTCAAGGAGCCTCTGAGACCCCGCTCCGACCTGGTCATCGGCCGGGAGGAGTTGCTGGCGGGAGCGCGCGAGCAGCTTGTCGGCGGAGGCAGTGTGCTGGTGCACGGTCCGGCCGGAATAGGAAAGTCGACCATCCTGCGCGCGCTGACCGCGGAATACGGCGAAGCGGCGCGCACCGTGTTGCGCTGCTCGGCGACCGAGTCCGAATCTCACCTTCCCTTCTTGGCCCTGGCGGACCTTCTCGGTCTGGTCGTGGACGAGGTCGCCGACCGACTGCCCGCCCCGCAGCGCACCGCCCTGGAATCCGCACTCACCGGCCGCGGCGAGTCCACGCTGCAGCGGGACGGGCTGGCGCTGCGGCTCGCGGTGCTGTCGACCCTGCGCGCGCTCGCCGCCCGCGGCCCGGTGCTGATCGTCGCCGACGACCTCCAGTGGCTGGATCCGGCCAGCGCCGAACTCCTCGGCTTCGCCGCACGGCGCCTGGGCGGCACGCCCGTGCAGATGCTGTGCGCGGTGCGCACGCACACCGAGCCGCAGGCTCACGACCACGACCGCCATCTGAGCACGTCGCCGCCGGACACACTCCCGGTCAAGGTCAGCCCACTCTCGCACGGACACATCGCCGAACTCCTCCGCCACCGCGGCCACACCGGGCTGCCCCGCTCCACCGTCCGCGACATCCACCGCACCAGCGGGGGCAACCCGCTGTTCGCGCTGGAGCTCGGCCGTGCCCTCGCCGAGAGCCCGACGCCGCCGAGCCCCGGCGAGCCGCTGCCCGTACCGACCTCGTTGCGCACGCTGGTCCGTGGCCGACTGGAGGCACTGTCCGAGGAAGCACGCCGCACGCTGCTCCTGGCGAGCGCGGGGGCACGGCCCACACTGGCCCTGCTGCATGCGGCGGGCCGGGAGAACGCGGAGGTGGAGACCGCGCAGGCCGCCGCTCTGGGGCTGCTGGTGACGGAGCGGGACGCGCCCTGCATCCGGTTCGCGCATCCGCTGATATCGGCCGCCCTGTACGCCGAGGCGAGCACGCAGGAGCGGCGGGCCGCGCACGCCGCGCTGTCGACGGCGGCCTCGGATCCGATCGAGCGCGCCCGGCATCTCGCGCTGGCGTCGACCGGGACGGATCCGCGAGTGGCGGAGCGGCTCGGCGAGGCCGCATCCGCCGCCCGGGACCGGGGCGCGCCGTCGGTGGCGGCGGGGCTCGGGTTGCTCGCGGCCCGGCACACTCCCGCGAACGCCCTGCGGGGTCCGATCGAGCGGCGGCTGCAGGCGGCCGAGGACGCGTTGACCGCCGGGGAGACCGACCTCGCCCGGGACATCGCACACGAGGTACTGGCGCACGCGGCCGAATCGGCGGACCGGGTGCGGGCGTGGATGGTCGTGATCGATGCGGCCGGGCATGCCATGGCCGGGGTCGACGCGGTCTTCCCGCAGGCGCTGGCGGACGCGGGCGATGATCCGCGGCTGCTCACCCTGGTGCACTACCGGCTCGGCTGGCGGGCGCTGATCGTGGAGGGCGACTTCGAGCGGGCCCGGGAGGAGGCCGCGCTCGCCGCGGATCTGGCGGCACGCGCGGGCGACCGGAGAGGCGAGTTGCTGGCGCTGGCCTTCCGGGCGCAGACCGAGACGCTGATGGGGCATCCGGACGCGCCCGCGACGATCGAACGGGCCTTGCGCGAGCCGCAGGATCCACGGGTGGCGTGCGACCACAACGGCGCGGGCGCCGCGCGGTTCCGTTGGTTGCTCATGAGCGACCAGTTGACCGAGGCACGCAAGACGATCAGTGGGCTGCTGCGCGAGGCACGACGGCGCGGGATCGTCGAGGCCGAGATGCACTTCCTGCGCGGGCTCGCCGAGACCGAACTGCGGGCCGGTCACTGCGGGCGGGCGCTGGACCTGGCACGCGAGAGCCTCAGGCTGGCACGGGACACCGGGATCGGGGAGGCCGCTAGCGCCGTGCTCACCTCGCTCGCCGAGGCCGCGGGCGGGGAGGTGGACCGGGCGCTGACGCTGGGCCGGGAGGCGGTGGCGCGCGCAGAGGACGACGGCGACGTGCTCTACCTGTCCCGGGCTCTGGCCGCACTGGGGCATGCCCGGCTGGTGGCCGGGGACGCGGCGGGGGCGGTGCGCTCCCTGCGCCGGGTACGGGAGTTGGAGGAGGGTCTCGGGGTCACCGATCCGGCCCGCGGACGGTGGCACGGGGACCTCGCCGAGGCACTGGTGCGCGTCGGTGAGCCGGCCGAGGCGCAGGACGTCATCGACACCACGCGCACCCGGGCGCTGCGGCTCGGGCGGAAGAGCGTGCTCGCGGTACTGGACCGGGCGGAGGCGCTGGTCCGGTCGGCTCGCGGGGAAACCGCTGCGGCCGTGCGTCAACTGACGTCCGCTCAGCATCGATTGGCTGAGCTGGGCCATGGGCTGGAGGAGGCGCGGGCGGCGTACGCGCTGGCGGATCTGCGCACCCGGCGGCCGGGCCCGACGTCCTACGACGAGGCGGCCCGTCTCTTCCGTCGCTGCCGCGCGATGCCGTGGCTGCGCCAGGTGGAGACGGCCACGGTCACGGGCCCGGCGCAGCCGCGGCCGTCCGCCGCGGCGCTCGACACCCTCGCGGCGACGGAGCGGCAGGTCGCCGCGCTGGTCATGGAGGGTGCGACGAACCGTGAGATCGCCGCACGCCTGTTCATCAGCGTCAAGACGGTGGAGGCGACCCTGACCCGTGTCTACCGCAAGCTGCGGATCCGTTCACGGGTGGACATCGTGCGCCTGGCGGCCGGGCACCGCTCCGGCTGATCTCTTGCCACCGGCCGTCCCCATGAGCGGGTTTACACGCGGAGACCGAGGGTTATCCCTGTCCGCCGCCCTTAGGGGGTTCCCTCATTGGGAGGGGACCACTCCGGCTTCTAGCGTGAGGACGTGCCGCTCGCTCGGGCACACGGGGTTCGGCCCCGAGACCCCCGTGCACCGCCCCCGCCCGTGTGACCCCCCACCGGCAGCCTTCGAGGAGACATATGTTCGGGTTCACACACGCCGAGTCGCCTGACTGACCACCTTCTCAGATCTGGCGACGACAAAGCCAACTCACCACGTGAGAAGCACTTCCTGATTAACCCTCAGGTAAAGCCAGGGAGCGTTGCGGGCCTCCACGAGCGGCCCGGATCCGGGTCGCGTACGCGACGATCGAGCCGGTGGCCGAACCACGGCCCGGTCCGACGGGGACGCCGTTGTCGCGGGCGTACTTGCAGATGTCTG
>NZ_JBSFLQ010000016.1:0-160607 GCF_053599115.1 Streptomyces sp. NPDC001020
GCAATGGCTGCACACCTACAATCACCACCGCGGACACACCGCGCTCAAGGGTCAGCCACCCGCCAGCCGCGTTCCTAACCTCTCAGGGCAATACAACTAGGGCTCGCTCAGGCCCCCCGCTCGGCGGCACGTGAGCGGGCTCTCCCCAAGGTCTACCCCAGGCCTCGCTCTTCGCTCGGGCACGTACCATTGCGGCATGTCCTTCCTCCGCCGCCGCAGCGCCACTCCCGCAGGCCCCGACTTCGACGTTCTGGCCATGGACCCGGGGGACTGGCCGGGCAATCTCGGTGCCGGGCTGCTGCCCGCGCCCGACGGCAGCTGCCAGGGCGTTTTCCTGCGCTACGACCTGTTCGGCGGACGCGGCCCCGCGATGATCATCGGCAATCTGCCGGAGGGCTCCCCGGCGCGTGACGTGGCCGAGGGCGAGATTCCCTTCGAGGTGACGCAGCTTCTCCTCGCGCTGGACAACGACGAGGAGGTCACCGTCGTCGGGACCGAGGACATCCCGGTGATGCAGGGTGACAACCTCCTGATCGTGCGCCGCCTCAAGCTCTCCGAGGGCCGTATCGCCTGCGTCCAGTTCGACCGCAGCGACAACGTCCTGGTGACCATCGCCGCCTGGGACCGCCCCATCACCGACGACCTGTACGCCCTGCTGAAGCCGCTGCCCGCGGAGCTGTTCCAGCAGGGCTGACGACCGGCGTACCGGCCCGGACGGAAGCCCTGACCATCCGGGTTCCCGTCCGGTCATTCCCGGTGGTACGGACACGCCGAGGGCCGGGACCACCGTGTGCCCCCGGCCCTCCGCACTCGCCTACGACGCCGACGGCACCACCTGTACATCCGCCGCCCGGACGAACGCCACCCGGTGGCCGAACTGGATCTCGTAGTAGCGGTCCTTGCCGATCACGACCTTGTGCGAGTCCACGGTGAAGGTGGCCGAGTAGTAGTACTCGCCCGGCATTTCGTCGCCGATGACGTACTTCTGGCCGGCCGGCAGTCGGTAGGACAGCGGCGAGACCGACTGCACGGGCACGCCCGCCGGGTAGGCCTCCTTCTCCGGGTACGCCCGCCCGTACACCGGGATGTCGGCGAGGCCTGCCTTGGGCGTCACCACGAGCCCGGACGCGTTCACCGCCGTCGACTGCTTCTTCGGGTTCTTGAACCAGGCCTTCTGGCCCAGGTACCAGATCGCCGTCCAGTCTCCGTCACGGTCGGCGACCGCGTACTGCTGGCCGGTGGAGGCCCGCGAGCCCACGTCGTTCACGTCGATCGTGGAGTCGCCGCCTTTGGGACGCAGCCCGATGTCCTTGATCAGCGGCGAGGTCTCGTCCGGCCTGCTGTACAGACGCACCTCGCTGGAGCCGTGCGCAGCGCAAGGCTGACCTGACGCGGTGCAGCCCGTGTACTCGGGCTGGTTCTTCGCGTAGTGCGGCAGGATCGTCACCAGGCCGCCGTCGGAGTCGGCCGTGGTGTGGAACGGCTTGCCGAGCAGCTCGAAGTAGTGCCGCCAGTTCCAGTACGGTCCCGGGTCAGTGTGCATGCCCGGGACAGAGGCGGTCGTCGGGCCCGGAACGTTCTCGTGCCCCAGGATGTGCTGCCGGTCCAGTGGGATGCCGTACTTCGCGGAGAGGTACTTCACCAGCCGGGCCGACGAGCGGTACATCGCCTCCGTGTACCAGGCGTCCGGCGAGACGAGGAAACCCTCGTGCTCAAGGCCGATCGACCTGGCGTTGATGTCCCAGTTGCCCGCGTGCCAGGCCACGTCCTTCGCCTTGACGTGCTGGGCGATGTGCCCGTCCGTGGACCGCAGGGTGTAGTTCCATGACACATAGGTCGGGTCCTTGATCAGATTGAGGACGCCGTCCCACCGGCCTTCGGTGTCGTGAACGACGATGTACTTGATGCTCTGTGACGCGGGCCGGCCGCCCAGGTCGTGATTGCCGAAGTCGCCCTCACCGAACTCCTCGTACGGCGCCGGGATCCACTCGCAGGCCACGCTCTTCGGGCACTCGGTCGCGGCCGTGCCGGCCGCGCGCAGTCCGGCGCGCTTGAGTTGCGCCGTGTCGGGCGCCAGGCCCGGCTGCGCGGTCAGCGTGATGTTCTCTCCGGAGTCCGTGGCGCGCCGCTCACCCTCGCGCATCACCCGGAAGACATCGTCGGCATACGCGGCCGCCGTCGCGCTGTCGTCCGCGCCCGAGTACGTCGCCACCGCTCCGTACCACTTGGCCGGATCGGCGGTCAGCGGCTCGCCGAGGTGTTCCTGCGCGGCGGCGAGCAGCGCGGCACCGCCCGCGATGTTGGCCGCGGCGTCGGTGCGCAACCGCTCCGCGGGGATGCCGGTCAGCGCGGCGGCCTTCGTCAGCGTCTTCAGCCGGGCCGGCAGTTCGGAGTTCTCGGGGACCTTCGTCGTGGGGAGCAGGGCGGCGCGGGCCTGGTCGCCGCGGGCGTCCTCCGTGCCCTCGCTGTGGTGGGGGGTCTCGGCGATCGCGGTGCGGGCGTCGGTGAGGTGCATCGGACCGTAGCCGCCGGTCACGCTCGGCGCGCCGTCATGCGCTTCCCAGCGGGACTGAAGGTACGAGACACCGAGCAGCACGCTCTGCGGCACGTGGTACTCGGCGGCCGCGGCGGCGAAGGCACCCTGCAGACCGGACGCGGGGGGCTGTTCGGGGGCCGGGGCGGCGCCCAGCAGCGCCGGCAGCAGCAACGCCGCCGAGGCGACGGCGCCTGCCGCCCTGAGGGCGCGTCTGCGCCCGTCTGGGGCCTGGGGGACGGTGGCGGATCCTCGCAATGCAGCCTCCTGGGGCCGTCGGGCGCTCTGGGACGTGCGGGGCCGAACGTGCGTCAGTGGTACCGGCTCGTCGACGATCCGTCAATCATGCACAGACCAAGGAGATTACCCATGTCAGCAGCGGTCGAGAGGTGGTTTCGTGGCGGCGGTGACGCGGCCTGCGGGGCGTCAGTGGAGTGGACCAATAACCTGTGCGGGCGCGTCCTGCGAGGTTTTCCGCACGACCGGACATACAGGTGCCCCGGCAGGCGCCATACGCCCGCCGGGGCACCGGGTTCGCGGTGCGCTGCTGTGCGCGCACCGCGGACTGCGGACCGACATCAGTTCAGCGAGTGCCGACCGCCGCTCGTACGGCCCGCCGCGCCAACTGACAGTCATCGTGCAGCCGCCTCAGCAGCAGCCGCTGTTCCTCGCCGGTCGGGACGGCACCCGGGTGAGTCGCTCCTGGTGCCGCCGGGGTCGCGTCGTGCATCGAACGCTGCACGGCCGTCTCGTACGTACGGATCTCACGGGTGAGGACGAGCATCAGGTTCACCAGGAAGGCGTCACGCGAGGCAGGTCCCGCCGACTGCGCGACCTGGCTGATCTGACGCCGGGCCGCCGGGGCGTCACCGAGAACCGCCCACAGTGTTGCCAGGTCGTACCCGGGCAGGTACCAACCCGCGTGCTCCCAGTCCACCAGCACCGGACCTGCCGGTGAGAGCAGGATGTTCGACAGGAGAGCGTCACCGTGACAGAACTGGCCCATGCCTTGCCGACCCGCCGAGTAGGCGATGTCGTGCAGCAGTTTCTGCAGGTCGCCCATGTCCCGGTCGGTGAGCAGGCCCAGTTCATGGAAGCGCGCGATCCGCTCCGCGTAGTCCAGCGGTGCCTCGAATGTGCCCGCCGGGGGGCGCCATGCGTTCAACCGGCAGATCGCGCCCAGCGCCGCCCGGATGTCGCCGCGTGGGGGTGCCTCCGCCGGATGCCGCTGGAGCGCGGCCACTCGGCCCGGCGCCCGCTCGATCACCAGGGTGCAGTTGTCCGGGTCCGCCGCGATCAGCCGGGGCACCCGTACCGGTGGTCGGTGCCTGACGAACGAGCGGTATGCCGCTATCTCGTGCCGGAAGCGTTCGGACCAGATGGGGGAGTGGTCGAGTAAGCACTTGGCGACGGCCGTACTGCGCCCGGTTGTGCCGACGATGAGCACGGAACGCCCGCTCCGGCGCAGCACCTGTACCGGAGCGAACTCCGGGCAGATGCGGTGCACCGAAGCGATGGCGGCGCGCAGTTGCGAGCCCTGTGGGCCGGACAAGTCGATTTTCCCGCTGAGTGGTTGGGCACCAACCCCCGGAACGTGTCGCGTCCTGGCGGTACCGAGCACGGGGGCCGCGGGTCGCGCGGGGTCGAGGTAGGGGCCGCCGGCGCCCGGGCGGGAGCGCAGCGACCGGGGCGGGGCGGACACGGAGGACGATGCTGCGTACATGAGGCTAGACAGATCCCTTCGTGTGCCGACGAGTTGACGCCGCCCGCCCCGACCGCCCTGGGTGCACCCTGGGGAATGTCCCTGCGGCGGCCGGGTCGGGGTGGCGCGTTCCTACCTGACACCCGATGCCCCGTGGCACACCATCTGGCGCACCCTGGCGAACCCTGGCGAATAGTCCCGAAGCATCTGACAGAGGGTTACTGTCAACTCAGCCGAGAACCTGGGGGCTTGACGTGAGTGGACAACCCAACACCCGCCTCGCGGACCTGTTCGGCCTGGCCGGCTGGTCCAAGGGCGAACTCGCGAGGCTGGTCAACCGGCAGGCGGCGGCCATGGGCCACCCCCAGTTGGCGACCGACACCTCGCGGGTGCGGCGTTGGATCGACATGGGAGAGATCCCACGCGATCCCGTGCCGCGGGTGCTGGCGGCGCTGTTCACCGAGCGACTCGGCCGTGTCGTGACCATCGAGGACCTCGGTCTGGTCCGGCACGGGCGCCCGGGGAGACGGCGTGACGAAGGGCGTGCCCAGCACCCCGACGGAATCCCATGGGCACCCGAGCGGACTGCTGCGGTCCTCACCGAATTCACGGGAATGGACCTCATGCTCAACCGACGCGGCTTGGTGGGCGCGGGCGCCGCGCTCGCCGCAGGATCAGCACTCAGCAGCGCCATGCACGACTGGCTGCACACCGATCCGGCCCTCGCGGCCGATGCCCCCCGCTTCGCCGACCCCCTGAACGTCGACCCGATCGGGTACGACCGCTACGAGGCTGCCCCCATCGGATCGCAGGAGATCGAGGAGCTGGAGCGCTCGGTCGAGGTGTTCCGGGCCTGGGACGCGGCCCGCGGCGGCGGACTGCAGCGCAAGGCTGTCGTGGGCCAGCTCAACGAAGTGGGAGGCATGCTCTCCTACCATCACCCCGACCATCTGCAGCGGCGGCTGTGGGGCGTCGCTGCCAACCTCGCCGTCCTCGCGGGCTGGATGTCACACGACATCGGCCTGGAACCCACGGCACAGAAGTACTTCGTCATCGCCGCCCACGCGGCGCGTGAGGGCGGCGACCGCCCGCGGGCGGGGGAGGCGCTCTCCCGCGCCGCCCGCCAGATGGTGCACCTCGGCCGGCCCGACGACGCACTCGATCTGATGCAGCTCGCCAGGTCCGGCTCCGGCGACCAGGTGCTGCCCCGCACCCAGGCCATGCTCAGCACCATCGAGGCCTGGGCACAGGCCTCGATGGGCAAGGGGCAGGCCATGCGGCGCACCCTTGGCCAGGCGGAGGACCTGTTCGTCTCGGACAAGGGGGATGTGCCCCCGCCGAGTTGGATGCAGATGTTCGACGAGGCGGATCTGCACGGCATGCAGGCGCTGGCCTACCGCACCCTCGCCGAACACGAGCCGGGTGCGGCCGCCATCGCGCAGCGGCACGCGAAGGAGGCGCTGGAGCTGCGCGGGGCCGGCCGGGACCGGTCGAAGATCTTCGACCGCATCTCCCTCGCGTCCGCGTGCTTCATCGCCGACGACCCGGAGCAGGCGGACCGGTACGCGCGTCTGGCACTGACGTCGATGGGGGCGAACTCCTCCCACCGCACCTGGGACCGGCTGCGTGAGATGTACCGGCTCACCGCGCAGTACTCCAGCTACCCGAAGATCCAGGACCTGCGGGAGGAGATCGAACTGGCGCTGCCCAAGGGCCTGTCCAAGCCCAGAGGCGGAAACAACACGCAGGCGTAGAAGGCCTTCGCCGGTCGCGCGAAAGGGTCGGATCCAAGGGGGCTGTGGCCTTCTCGTCAGGAGACGATCCGGGCGACGAGCACGCAGGCGTCGTCCTTGCGATCGCGCTCGCCGAACTCTTCCACAACAGTCCGTACGCAGTCCTGGGCCGTGTGGTTTCCGCTGAAGTGCGGAGCCAGGTCGAGCAGCCTCTGGACGGCCGCCGTGCCACTGTCCCGCGGGAGCAGCCCCTCGGTGTGCAGAAGCAGCAGGTCGCCTTCCTCCAGGGTCTCTTCGGCCTGCCCGTAGGCGGTTGTCGAGGCCGCCCCGAGCAGTGCGCCGTCCGGTGCCGCGAGCATGCGCCCCGTCCCGTTGCGGAACAGCAGCGGGACGGGGTGTTCTGCCTGTGCCCAGGTCAGGGTGTGCGTCCCGGGGCGGTAGCGGCAGCAGAGGGCGCTGCCCAGCGACGGCTGGATCGAGGCGTCCAGTAACTGGTTGAGCAGGCTCAGCAGATGACCGGGTTCGCTGCCCGCCACGGCCATGCCGCGCAGGGCCCCGATCAGTGTCGCCATGCTCAGGGTCACGGACATGCCGTGCCCGGTGAGGTCACCGACGGCGAGCAGTGTGTCTCCGTCGGGTAGTTCGAGTGTGTCGTGCCAGTCGCCGATCGCTGTGTGCGCGGCGGACGGCAGATGGCAGGCTGCCACGTCGAGCGTTCCGGCTCCCTGCCGCGGGAGCCGCAGGGAGCCGCGCCGCGGTGGCAGCACGGCCTCCTGTAACGCGACCGCGAGCCGGTGCTCGGTCTGCTCCCGGTGCCGGTGACATTGCAGCGAGTTGTGGGACTCACACACGGTCCGCCGGTAGCGGCGTAGTTCGCTGACGTCCCGTAGTACGGCCCACATCGAAACGGTGGTGCCGGTGGCGTCGAGCACGGGCTCGCCCATCATGTGCACGGTGCGCGGCTCGCCGTCGGGGCGCGAGATGCGGAACTCCCCGTCGATGGGTTTGCCGTCGACCAGGCAGTCCGTGACCATCGCCGTGAGTAGTGGCCGGTCGTCGTCGTGCACCAGTGAGGGAAGTTCGTCGAGGGTGAGCGCGGGGGTGGCGGGGTCGCGGCCGAGGATCTGGTACAGCTCCCCGGACCAGCTCGCCTCGTCGGTCAGCAGGTTCCACTCCGCACTGCCGACCCGGCTGAGCAGTGAGCCCGCCGGGGGCGGGGGAGGGGCGGCGGGACTGTCGGAGGGGTTGACGGCCGTGGGTGGCGGGCCGTCCCGCAGTAGAGCCAAGTGTTGGTCGACATCACTGAGTTGATGCAACGTCAGATCGCACAGTGCGCGCTGCCACCGTCCCTTGGGATCCGAGCCGTCCTGCAGCGCCTCCCGCCGTACCGCGTCCACCTCGCCGCGCAGCCGCCGCGTCTGCGAGATGAGCGCATCGACCGTGCCGCGCTCGGGCGGCCGGGCGGATGAGCGATCCGCGAAGAGGTGGGGCGGCATGACGCACTCCGATGCGGGGACGATTCCACGAAGGCTGACGGAAGGGCCGTTACGACTGTTGCACAGCCTGCGACGCCCTGTAAGGGATTTGGCAACACACGATCCGGTGGTGCTTCTGGCATATGCCACAGGCTCTGTGGAGTGCCTGCGCGTGATGTGGGGCTGGTGTGTCCGATGTGGTCAAGTCGTAGTGTTCGCAGGAGACTTGACGAAAATTGGGAACACGGATTCGTTGTTCGGATGTGTGTTCGTCAGGTGCGTGTGCGCGCATCGCTGTGCCGCGGCGGCGGGACGCGGTCGGCGCCTCCGTACAGTTCCGGGCGCGGGGCGAGGTCCACGGGCACGCGACCGCCGCTCCGCTGGGCGCGGACGCCCGCCTCGGCGACCGCAGAGGCCGCGTATCCGTCCCATGCGGTGGGGCCGGTGACCCGTCCCTGCCGCGTGGCGTCGACCCAGGCCTGCACCTCGCGGTCGTAGGCGTCCGCGAACCGTACGAGATAGTCCTGCGCGACCTCCTTGCACGCGCCGCCCGAGGTCGTGACGACCATCGTGTGCCCGTCGCCGATCCGGGCGCTGCCGCCCTCGCAGACCGCCTCACAGCGCACCTGATAGCCGAAGCCGGAGTTGACGAAGACCTCCACGTCCACGAGGGCGCCGTCCGCCGTCTCGAACAGTACGAACTGCGGATCGAGCAGGCCGCCCGGGGCGTTCGAGGACGGCCGCGGGCGCAGCACGGTCACCGCGGTGAGTTCCTGCTCCAGCAGCCACCTGGCCGCGTCGATCTCGTGCGAGACGGAACTGTTGATCAGCATGGCCGTGGTGAAGTCCGATGGCGAGGAAACATTGCGGTGCGTGCAGTGCAGCATCAGCACACGCCCCAACCGGCCGGTGTCCAGCAGGGACTTCAAACGCGCGTACTCGGCGTCGAACCGCCGCATGAAGCCCACCTGCGCAAGCCGACGTCCGAGCCGTGCCTCCGCCTCCACCACGCGCAGCGCCCCCGCCGGATCCGGCACCATAGGCTTCTCGCACAGCACGGGCAGGCCCCGCGCGAAGGCCGCGAGCAGCGCTTCCTCGTGTGCCGGCCCGGGTGAGGCGATCAGCACGGCCTGGACGCCCGGCGCATCGAGAGCGGCCATCGGCTCGGCGTGCACCTGGACGCCGTCGATGCCGACCGTGGCTTCCTCGGCGCGGTCCGTGTCGGGGTCCGCCACGGACACCACTCTGGCCCCGCTCACCAGACGATCCAGACGGCGTATGTGGTCGGCGCCCATGTGGCCCGCGCCCAGTACCGCCACTCCCAGCAGATCGCCCATGGGTCCCACCCTCTCCATCGAGTGTTTCCGGCAGGGTAGTGGGGGAAGCGGTGAAGAGGGCCGACGTCGAAAGGGCACTCAGTAGCGCAGCACCCCGGCGATGCCCTGCGCGTCGCCCAGGGTGCCGTCCGGAACGAAGCGGACCTCGGCGCCCGTGTCCAGGCAGCGCTCGACGATCTCGTCCACGATGTCCTCACGGGCGTCGAGGTCGCCGCTCTCGGCCGGCACCAAGTGGTCTCCGGCGACGTCGCGGACCGTCACGCGGTAGTTCTCCTCGACCGCGAGGAGCCGGATGCGGCCGTCGGACGCGTTCTGCCAGACCTCGTCGACGCCGGCGGCGAAGTTCCTGCGACCGCGTGCCGCCACCAACTCGCGGCTCACCGTGTCGACGTCCTCGCGGTCCTGGGCGGTGACCACGGGGTGGATGGCCTGCCACACGGCGTCGGGGGTGCCGTGGGCCAGACCCCCGTGCGGGACGTGGATGGCGTCCTTGGCGATGGTGCCGACCTCGTCGAGGCAGGACAGCGCCGCAGGCTCACCGGTGACGTACAGCGGGCGGGGGTGCTCGCGCAGCACCGCGCCCATCGCCGTGTCGGCCTCGCGAAGGAAATGGCGGGTCCCCTCGTCACGGAAGGTGCTCGGCATGTCGCCGATCTGCTCCTGGCGCTCGGCGTCGAAGTTCGGGCGGCTCCTGGCCAGCGGGAAGCCGCCGGTGTGGTCCTCGGTGACGCGCTCGATGCCGCCGCTCCACAGGGTGACCCGGTCGGCCGATACCGACAGCACCCAGTAGGGCCGCTCGGCAGCTTGTGCGGAGACGAGGTTGCGGGTCAGGAAGGTGTCCGAGAGCACCACGCGCTCGGGCACCGTACGGGCCAGTGTCCAGACCTGGTGCTCGCCCGGTGCGGCGAAGATGGCGAGGCCGTCCTCCGCGTGCGACAGGTCCACCTCCGCAAGCGCCTGGTCGAGCTGGCGGACGACATCGGTGCGTCGTTCCCGGGTGACCGCGGGATCGGCTTCCAGTTGCTTCTTGGCCTCGGCCACCACATTGCGCAGCCGGACCGGATCCTGGGTGTTGTCGGGCCCACGGCGGTGTGTCGGCGTCAGCACGGACACCGCGGGGTAACTGCGGGGGCGCCGCAGTTCGGCGAGGGTCGCGGGACTCAGATCGTGCTCCATAGCAGCACGATAGGGCCGATTCACGAAGAAGGCATTTGGGGCAAGACGGTCATGAATCCGAGATAATGGGGTGTCGGTGTCGACCGGGTCGTCGGACGAAACTCTTCT
The DNA here is from genome assembly GCF_053599115.1 of Streptomyces sp. NPDC001020. NCBI lineage: Bacteria > Bacillati > Actinomycetota > Actinomycetes > Kitasatosporales > Streptomycetaceae > Streptomyces > Streptomyces sp. NPDC001020. The sequence continues at coordinate 10,065 of NZ_JBSFLQ010000016.1, forward strand.
CGTCGCCGACGGACGTCGGTGCCCGACCGCCCTGGGGCATCACCGGGACGCAGTTCGACGGGCGTGCGACGACCCCCGGAGCGACACCGTCGAACGCCGTGCCCCGAACGCCCGGTACGGCGCACCGCCCGCCCGGCGCCAGGAGGGATCAGCCTCTGGCGGTCCGCACTCCGGAAAGGCACATCGTGACCTGTCAGGAATCCCGCCCCACGTACGGCGTCCACTCCGAGGTCGGCCGACTGCGCAAGGTGCTGGTCTGCGCTCCCGGTCTCGCCCACCGCAGGCTGACCCCCACCAACGCCGAAGAACTGCTCTTCGACGACGTGATGTGGGTGGAGAACGCCCAGCGTGACCACGCCGACTTCGTCGACAAACTGCGCGGGCGCGGTGTCGAGGTGGTGGAGTTGCACGATCTGCTCGGGCAGACGATGGCCATCCCCGAGGCCCGGGACTGGCTGCTGGACCGGAAGATCACCGCCAACGAGGTCGGGCTCGGACTCGTCGACACCAGCCGCGCCTTCCTGGAATCCATCGAACCCGCGCGGCTCGCCGAATACCTGATCGGCGGCCTCGCCACCACCGACCTGCCCGACGATTACCGCACCGAACACCTCGCCCTGGCCCGTGAGTCGACGGGTGCGCGCGAGTACCTGATGCCGCCGCTGCCCAACACGCTCTACACCCGCGACACGACGTGCTGGCTGTACGGCGGAGTCACCCTCAACCCGCTGTACTGGCCCGTCCGTCATGACGAGACCCTGCTGATGAAGGCGGTCTACGCCTTCCACCCCGACTTCGCGGAATCCACGATCTGGTGGGGCGACCCCGAACTCGACTGGGGGCAGGCCACGTTCGAAGGCGGAGACATCATGCCGGTCGGTGGCGGTGTCGTACTGATGGGCATGAGCGAACGCACCTCCCGGCAGGCGATCACCCAGGTGGCGGCGGCCCTGTTCCAGGGCGGTGCCGCCGAGCACGTCATCGTGGCCGGCATGCCGAAGCTGCGCTCCGCCATGCACCTCGACACCGTGTTCACCTTCGCCGACCGGGACCTGGTGACGCTGTACCCGGCCATCATGGACGGGGTCCACACCTTCTCCCTGCGGCCCGCCGACAAGGCCCCGGGCATCGAACCCGTCGACGAGGGCACACGCCCCTTCGTGGACGTGGTCGCCAAGGCGCTGGGCCTGCCCGGTCTGCGGGTGGTCGAGACGGGCGGTGATGTGTACGCCTCGGAGCGCCAGCAGTGGGACAGCGGCAACAACGCGGTCGCCGTGGAGCCAGGTGTGGTCTTCACCTACGACCGCAACACCCAGACCAACGCGCTGCTGCGCCAGGCGGGTGTGGACGTCGTCACCATCGTCGGCGCGGAGCTGGGACGCGGTCGGGGCGGCGGGCACTGCATGACCTGTCCGATCATCCGGGATCCGGTCGAGTCCTGAGGCCCGTGCGGGAGGCGGCGGGCAGCCGCGAGTTGCTGGGCAACTCTTTGCCCATGGCCGAGAACCGACGGCCCTCTCTCGTCAAGAAGCGGATCGGCGCGTACACGCGACGTAAAGCCCGGCCGAAACGGGGGCGTGGTGGGGGCCGACCAGGCCACGGCCGAGTTGACCTCCTCGCGTGCGTGACCGACGCTCGACACATAGCTGCTTGATACAACTGGTTTGCCGGGAGTGGCCGAGGCTGTGCAAAGCCGAAGGTGAGTGCGCTGCTCTCGGTGGCAGGACCGGGAGGTAACGCATGTGCGGCATCACCGGCTGGGTCTCCTACGACCGTGATCTGAGGGCCGAGACAGCGACAGTGGACGCCATGACGGAGACCATGGCCTGCCGGGGGCCCGACGACAGCGGCACCTGGATCGAAGGAGCCGCCGCCCTCGGACACCGCAGGCTCGCGATCATCGACCTGGTCGGAGGGCGCCAGCCCATGACTGCGCAGACCCCGGACGGCCCCGTCGCCCTCGTCTACTCGGGGGAGACGTACAACTTCACCGAGCTGCGCCGCGAGCTGACCGACCGCGGCCACCGCTTCACCACAGACTCCGACACCGAGGTGGTCCTGCGCGCCTACCTCGAATGGGGCGACGCGCTCGCCGAGCGGCTCAACGGCATGTACGCCTTCGCCCTCTGGGACGGCCGTCACGACGAGCTCGTCATGATCCGCGACCGCATGGGCATCAAGCCCTTCTACTTCTACCCCACCCCCGACGGCGTCCTCTTCGGGTCCGAGCCCAAGGCGATCCTCGCCAACCCGCTGGCCCGTGCCCGGGTGCGCCTCGACGGGCTGCGGGAGCTGTTCGCGATGGTCAAGACGCCCGGACACGCCGTGTGGGACGGCATGCACGAGGTCGAGCCGGGCACCGTGGTCACAGTCGATCGGCAGGGTCTGCACCGGCGGGTCTACTGGCGACTGGAGACCCGGCCGCACTCCGACGACCGCGACACCACCGTCGCCACCGTCCGCTCGCTGCTGGAGGACATCGTGTGTCGCCAGCTTGTCGCCGACGTGCCGCGCTGCACGCTGCTGTCGGGCGGCCTGGACTCCTCCGCGATGACCGCCCTGGCCGCGCGGCAACTGGCCGAACACGGTGAGAAGGTGCGCAGCTTCGCCGTGGACTTCGTCGGGCAGACCGACAACTTCGTCGCCGACGAGCTGCGCGCCACCCCCGACACACCGTTCGTGCACGACGTGGCCCGCGACTGCGGTACCGACCACCAGGACATCGTCCTGGACGCGGAAGCCCTCGCTGATCTCGACGTCCGAGCAAAGGTGATTCGCGCCCGCGACCTCCCGATGGGCTTCGGCGACATGGACACCTCGCTGTACCTGCTGTTCCAGGCGATCCGCGAACGCTCCACGGTCGCGCTGTCCGGGGAGTCCGCGGACGAGGTCTTCGGCGGATACCTCCAGTTCTTCGACGAGGAGGCCCGCCGTGCCGACACCTTCCCCTGGCTCGTCCGCTTCGGCCGGCACTTCGGCGACGACACCGACGTTCTGAGCCCCGCCCTGACCGAGGCCCTGAACCTCGGTGCGTACATCGCCGAGGGCTACCGCAACGCCGTCGAGGGCATCCGGCGACTGGACGGCGAGAGCGACTTCGAGTACCGGATGCGGCAGATCTGCCACCTCCACCTGACCCGCTTCGTACGGATCCTGCTCGACCGCAAGGACCGGGCGAGCATGGCGGTCGGCCTGGAGGTACGGGTGCCGTACTGCGACCACCGGCTCGTCGAGTACGTCTACAACGCCCCCTGGTCACTGAAGTCCTTCGACGGCCGGGAGAAGAGCCTGCTGAGGGAGGCGACGGCGGACCTGATCCCGAAGTCCGTCTACGACCGCGTCAAGAGTCCCTATCCCTCGACCCAGGACCCCAAGTACGCCCTCGCCCTGCAGGAGCACGCCAAGGACCTCCTCGCCCGCCCCTCCCACCCGGTCTTCGACCTGGTCGACCGGGAGCGGGTGCGCCAGGCCGCCCACCGCGACACCCCCCAGATCACCCAGGTCTCCCGCCGTGGCCTCGAACGGACCCTGGACCTGGCGCTGTGGCTGGACGTCTACCAGCCGGAGCTTTCCCTCACCTGACCGTGGGTGGGAAGCGGTATGGGAGCGGCGCCCCGGATCAGCGCGCTTGCTCCGGCCCGCACGTGCTGTCCCCGGTCGGCAGTGCCCCGTCCAGGAGGAAGGCGTCGACCTTCGCGTGAACGCAGTCGGAGGACGCGTATCCGGTGTGTCCCTCGCCCCTGTTGTCGAGGACCACCGCCGACGGGCCCAGGCGTCTGGCGGTCTCCAGCGTCCAGCGATACGGGGTCGCGGGGTCCCCGCGCGTGCCGACGAGCAGCATCTTCGCGGTGTGGACGTCCTTCACCTTCTTCCGGATGAAGTCGGTGCCCCGGGGGCGCCCGTAGCACATCAGCACCTGCGAGAGCCGGTGCGGTCCGAAGACGGGGGAGGCCGCCTCGTACGCGCCGCGCAGCCGGGCGATGTCCCGGACGATCCGGTCGGTACTCGGCCGGTCCGGATCGTCCGCGCAGTTGACGGCCAACAGTGCGGCCGTCAGGTTGTCGTCGGGCACGTCCGCGGGGTCGACCAGTCCACCGTCGGTCCCCAGAGCGGACGGCAGGGCCAGGGCGCTGCCTGAGAAGCGCAGGATCCCGCTGGGGTCGTCCTCCTTCACGAGCTGGAACAATGCCTGCTCCAGCGCCGGCCACAGCCTCTTGCTGAACAGTGCCTGCCCGATCCCGGCGACCAGGTCCTGCCCTGAGAACGGCAGGCCCAGGGCGGTCGGCAAGGGCTTCCGGTCCAGCGAGTCGACGAGCCGGACCACCTGCCGCCGGGCCGAGCGCGCGTCCTGCCCGAACGGACAGGCCACGTCCTTGACACACCAGTCGAGGAAGTCGTCCAGAGCGGCCTGCTGTCCTCGTGCCGCCGCCAGGCCCTGCTCCGCCAGGGGTTCGGTGAGCGTGTCCACACCGTCGAGCGCCATCCGGCCCACCTTCGTGGGGAACTGGGCCGCGTACACCGCGCCCAGGCGCGTGCCGTACGAGAAGCCGAGGTAGTTCAGCTTCTTGTCGCCGAGGGCCTGGCGCATCACGTCCAGATCGCGGGAGGCGTTGACGGTCCCCATGTGCGGCAGCACCGGCCCGGAGTGCCTGGCGCACTGCTCGGCCAGCTTGCGTATCTGCTGGAGGGCGGCTCGGGGGTCGCTCCCGTCGGCGGACAGGCCCGTCACGTTCACGGTCCCGCCCGTGTCCTCTCCGCAGCTGACCGGCGAGGACCGGCCGACCCCGCGCGGGTCGAACGTCACCACGTCGTAGGACGTCGCGAGGTTTGCGAACACCGTTCCGGACGAGGCCAGTTGGGGAACGCCCGCCTGGCCGGGACCGCCGAAGTTCAGCAGTACCGATCCCCGGGACCGCCCGGTCGCCGGCAAGCGGGCCAGCGCCAGGTCGAGCGTCCCGGCGGTGGGTCTCGCGTAGTCGAGGGGGACCGTCACCTGCCCGCACTGCAGGTCCTTCGGCATGCCCTCGCCCTTGCAGGCGGACCAGGAGATCTTCTGGCGGTAGAAGCGGGACAGATCGGGTCCGTCGGTGGCTGTGGCCGCCGACGGAAGCGCCGTGCCCGAGAGGGCCAGCACCGCGGTCGTGGCCGCCGCCGTGGTGATCGCACGACGTCTGCGCATGGACAGCATGGTGCCTCCGGGGACGCCCCGGCTGCGGATCCGGCGGCGACCCTCCGATCACGATAGGCGGGCTCTTGGGGGCGCGCCTGCGGGCGGGCAGGGCAGGCGGATATGCCGTACTCTGCGTGCCATCGTCTGGCGCCTCGCTGCGCCGGGTCACCTGCCGCGACGGCCTTCCCGTGGGTTCGAAAACCACGCCACTCGATGGGGTGAAAGGCCGATAAGCCATAACTCCGATGGTTCGGCTGCGTTTTATCGGGTGCGGGTGAGTGCCCGCGACCAAGTTTGGAAGGCAGGGAACCGATGAAACGGGTTACCCGAAATGGTTTGATCGCCGTGGCCGCCGCCTCCGGGGCGATGACCGTGGCGCTGCCCGCGCACGCGGACTCCGCGGCGCAGGGCACTGCGGCGGGTTCGCCCGGACTGATCTCCGGTAACACCATCCAGCTTCCGGTGAACGTACCGGTCAACGTGTGTGGCAACACCGTGGATGTGGTGGGGCTTCTCAACCCGGCCGTGGGAAACACCTGCGCGAACCGGGGCACGGTGCACCATGCGGTCCCCGGCGGTGGCGTGTCCACGGGTCCGTCGCATCACGCGGCTTCCGACGGTGGTGCGTTCGCGCACGGAAGGGCAACGGATTCACCGGGCCTGCTCTCCGGCAACGAGGTGCAACTGCCCGTCGACCTCCCGGTGAATGTCAGCGGCAATTCGGTGAACGTGGCCGGTGTCGGCAACGCGGCCACCGGCAACACCTCCACGAACGGCTGGGTCGACCGGCCGCACCATCACGCTCCACGACCGGTCGTGGCGCCCCCCGAGGCGCACACCCCCACACCGGGTTCGCGTCCGCGCCCGCGCCCCGTTCCGCAGCCCACGGCCGCGCTCGCCCACACGGGCGCGGACGCGACCGTGCCCGCGCTCGCGGGAAGCGCGGCCCTGGTGCTCGGCGGGGCGATCCTTTACCGGCGTTCCCGTGTGAGCGCGAGGCGCTGAGCCGGTGCGCCGAGGGGACCTTGCGGACGAACAGTCGGCAGGGTCCCCGGCGCCGCCGATGTCAGCGCGAGGCCGCTTCGGCGGCCTCGCGCCGCAGAATGCTGTACCGCACCCCGTCACGCCACTGTCCGTCCCGGAACACGACGCTGCGAACGAGCCCCTCCCGGGTGAAACCGGCTTTCTCCAGGGAGTGTTGCTCCGCGATGTTCTCGACCTCCGTGTCCGCCTCGACGCGCTCGACGACGGTGTGTGCGAACAGGTAGCGAACCAACTGCCGCTGGGCCTCGGTCCCCGCGCCCTTGCCGCGGGCCTCCGGCATCAGAGCGATGCCTATGTTCCAGTAGTAGGAGGTGCGAGACGCCCAGACTTTCCGGAATCCGACGAAGCCCAGCACTTCATCGTCTCGCACCACCATGAGCATGCCCTGGTCGTCGCCGAGCAGCCTGTTCTCCGCCCATTCGCGCCGCCAGCGCCCGGGATCCCACCAGCCGAACCAAAGGAAGGGCGCGGCCGCCTCACGGTCCGTCAGGAACCGTTCCAGGAGTGATAGGTCGTCCTCGGCTGCGGGGCGCAGCGTCACGCGTTCCACGGTCATGCCCAGCCAGACTAGTGCCGCGACAGGGCGAACATTGCCTGTTGCGGCTTCAGGGTGCGTGCGCATGGTCCGGTACCGGTCCGCGGACATCGGAAGGTTCGGTGCGGCCGCCCCATCACATGGGTGGCGCTCGCCGCGTCCCCGATCTCAGCGGGCAACTACGCCTTCTCCGTGCGCTCGGGGCGATGGAAGCGCCGGTGCAGCTCGCGTACTTCCGCCGCCAGTTCCGGTACGGGTCCCTCGACCACCACACCGGGCGCGACCTCGTTCACGGGAAGGGTTCGCACGGGAGGCTCGGAAACCTGCAACTCGCTGTGCCAGGAAGCGAGTTGCGCCGACGAGGCGATGTACACGATGCGGCCAAGCCCCACCCAGGCGTGGGCGGCCGCGCACATGGGGCAGTGTTCGCCGGAGGTGTAGACGGTCGCCGCCGCGCGCTCCTTACGATGCCGAACAATCCGTTCCGCTTCTTCAATCCCGGGTCAACGTCAGGTCAATCCTCGGCCTGGTGCGTGGAGGTTCTCCTGCGCAGCCCCACTTCTGCCATGTACCGTTCAACAGTGCGTCACCCGGGCAGCGTACGAAGAGATGTCTACGCGCGCAGACCGCGGTGGCGGTTCTCCACGCGAAGACTCGGCACCCGCATCGTTCCTTCCCCCCAACGCCTCACGGAGGTCCGCCGGATGCTCGCACTCACCAGGTCCCCCCGCAGACTCACCACGATCCTCGCCGTGTTCGGCCTGCTCACCACGGGCGCCGCCGTCCAGATGACCACGGCGGCCACCCCGGCCCACGCGGCCACCCCACACCGCGTCCTGTTCGACAACGCACACGCGGAGACCGCGGGAAACGCCGACTGGATCATCTCCACCAGTCAGCCCGACCCGCTCGGCGAGAACTCCTCGCCGTCCGTCGAGAAGGACTGGACCGGAGCGCTCTCCTCCTGGGGCGTCGCCCTCCAGAAGACAGGCAACTACAGTCTCAAGACGCTGCCTTCGGGTTCCAGCCTCGCCTACGGTGGCGCGTCCTCGACCGACCTGTCGAAATTCGACACGCTCGTCCTGCCCGAACCCAACACGCTCTTCACCGGGGCCGAGAAGACTGCCATCATGACGTTCGTCAAGAATGGCGGCGGGCTGTTCATGATCTCCGACCACACCGGCGCCGACCGCAACAACGACGGCTATGACGCGGTCAAGATCCTGAACGACCTGATGACCAACAACAGCGTCGACTCCACCGACCCGTTCGGCTTCTCCGTCGACTCGCTGAACATCGGCTCCGACCACCCTGCCGCCATCAGCGACAGCGCCGACCCGGTCCTGCACGGGTCCTTCGGCACCGTCACCAAGAGCCTGATCGCCAACGGCACGACCGCCACGCTCAAGCCCTCGGACAACTCCTCCGTCAAGGGCCTGGTCTATCGCTCCGGCTACTCGGGCAACACCGGCGCGTTCTTCCTGACCAGCACCTTCGGAAGCGGCCGCGTCGCCTTCTGGGGCGACAGTTCACCCATCGACGACGGCACCGGCCAGCCCGGCAACACGCTGTACGACGGCTGGAACGACTCCACCGCCACCAACGCGGCCCTCGCCCTCAACGCCACCGCATGGCTCTCCGGAGCGAGCGGCGGCAGCGGGGGCGGAGGCTCCACCTCCTGCACCCCGGCCCAACTCCTCGGCAACAACGGCTTCGAGTCCGGCAACACCATCTGGAGCGCCAGTAGCGGCGTCATCACCAACTCGACCGGGGAGCCCGCCCGTACCGGCTCGTACTACGCCTGGCTCGACGGTTACGGCTCCGCCACCACCGACACCCTCTCCCAGACGGTGACCATCCCCTCCGGCTGCGCCGCGACCCTGAGCTTCTCCCTCCATATCGACACCGCGGAGACCACGACCACCACGGCGTACGACACGCTCAGTGTGCAGGTCCTCAACCCTTCCGGCACGGTCCTGGGCACCCTGGCGACGTACTCCAATCTCAACGCGGCTTCCGGCTACATCCAGCGCAGCTTCAACCTCGGCAACTACGCCGGGCAGACCGTGACGATCAGGTTCACCGGCACCGAGGGCGCCAAGCTCCAGACGTCGTTCGTCATCGACGACACTGCGCTCAACGTGAGTTGAGTCGTAAAGACGAGCGGTGAGCCGCGGTCGCGCGGCCTTCCATGACGCCGACGAAGCATGTGCTCCCGGCTGCGGGGTCTGTGCATAATCCGCGGTCTGTGCATAATCCGCGGATGACCTCACAAACGATCACCGCGGGCGCCGCGGGCATCTGGAAGCTCGGCGATCTGCCCGTCAACCGTATCGGCTTCGGCGCGATGCGGCTGACGGGCAGTGCCGCGTTCCATCTCGGGACGACGAGCGATCGTGAGCGGGCGGTCGCTGTGCTGCGCAGGGCGGTTGAACTCGGCGTCAACCACATCGACACGGCCGCCTTCTACTTCTCTTCCCTGCGCTCCGCCAACGAACTGATCAACAGCGCGCTCGCGCCGTACCCGGACGACCTGGTCATCGTCACCAAGGTCGGCCCCTACCGCGACTACTCGGGAGAGTGGGGCACCTCGGCCCGGCCCGACGAACTGCGCGGCCATGTCGAGGAGAACCTGCGTCAGCTCGGCCGTGACCACCTGGACGTGGTCAACCTCCGCCGGATGTCCAAGTACGACTCGATCGCCGAACACTTCGGCGCGCTCGCCGACCTGCGCGACGCCGGGCTGATCCGGCACCTCGGCATCTCGAACGTCGAGCCCCGTCACCTCGCCGAGGCGCAGGCCATCGCGCCGGTGGTATGCGTACAGAACCAGTACGGGCTCCACCGGCCCGATCCGGCCAGTGACGAACTCCTGCGGACCTGCGGCGAACAGGGGATCGCGTTCGTGCCGTTCTTCGCGATCGCCGGGGAGGGCGGTGAGCGGGGACCGGCCGACGGCGCAGGCGACGAGGTCGTACACGCCGTCGCTCGGGCGCACGATGCCACGCCCGCCCAGGTCCGGCTGGCCTGGACGCTCCAGCAGGCTCCCCATGTCCTGGCCATTCCGGGCACCGGCAACCCGGACCACCTCGCGGAGAACGTGGGCGCGGGCGCGCTACGGCTGACGGACGACGAGATGGCGCGCCTCGACGCGCTGCACCGGCGCGGAGCCGTGTAGGCGGTGCACCGAGGAGCAACTGGTCACTGCCTGGTCCAGCGCAGGGTCATGTCGGGCAGATTCTCCATGTTCCCGCTCCCGTCGCTGGTGCCGAGCACACGGAAGCCGTGGTGTTCGTAGAACGCGCGGGCATCGGTGTTCTGCTGAAAGACGTGCAGTGACAGCCCGTCCTGGCTGTGCCGCAGGACCTCGTCGAGCAGCAGCGTACCGATGCCCTGGCGGCGGACATCCGGCCGCAGGTAGAGGCTTTCCAGCATGTCGCCTTCAAGGGCGGCATAGCCGAGGACCTCCTCCTCACGCGCTGCCACCCACACGCGGCAGGTCTTGAGGAGGGCATCCTGGACCCATCGGGTCACCTGTTCCCGACCGCGTCTTTGCGGAGGCAGGTACGGCATCGTCGCGGCGCGGGAGGCCATATGGATGTGTGCGATCACCGCCGCGTCTGCCGCAGTCGCGAGTCGGATCTTCGTCGTTCCGCCGTGGTCGGGCATGGCGGGAAACTACAGGTGCCGTGTCCGGGGAGGGAAGGTGTTCCGGGTGAGGTCCAGAGTGTCGGCGTGGAGCGCGACGGCGACCGTGCCAGGCGGTGCGGTGGGGGCCGACCCGCGTCCTGGGCGTGGACCCTTCCATAATGGACGTGCAGGTCGGCCACGGGCCGGACCCATGAAGACTACAATCCTGTAGACCGTCTACAGGGGTGTGGACGACGGCGGGCGAGGAAGGTTCCATGGCCGAAGCGAAGGACGAACGGCGCCCGGCGGGCGAACTCGAAGCCAGCGTCATGGCCGCGCTCTGGGCCGCGGACGCCCCTCAGACCCCCGGCCAGGTGCAGCTGAGCCTCGGGGCCGGTCTCGCCCGTACGACGGTGGCGACGATCCTGTCCCGGCTGCACGAGAAGGGCGCCGTCGACCGCAGGCGCCAGGGCCGCGGATACGGCTACTTCCCGGTTCAGGACGCACACGGGCTCACCGCCCGGCGCATGCACACCGAACTGGACCGGGGCAGTGACCGGCACACTGTGCTGGCGCGCTTCGTCGCCCAGCTGAGCGAGGACGACGAGCGCGTGCTGCGGGACCTGCTGGAATCCGGTGAGCAGTGACCTTCCTGCTGATCGTCCCGCTGGTGCTGCCGTTCGCGATGCCCCCGCTCGCCCGGCGCGTCCTCGAACGGCTCGCGCCCGCGACCGCGCTGTGGGTGGTGACCTGTTCCATGGTCGTGCTCGCGTGCTGTTGCCTGACCGCCCTCGGCGCCTTCGTTCTCACCGGGCTGCTCACATTGCCGGCCTTCGCGGCGCTCGGTGAGCTGGTGCACCCGCTGCGCACTGCGTCGGGGCTGTTCGTCGTGCCCGCGGCCGCGTTCTCGGTCGGCGCCCTCGCGGTGTGCCTGTGGACCGTGGCCCGTACCGTGACGCGCCAGGCCCGGGCCTTCCGTGCCGCCACCACCGAGGCGGCCCGCCGGTCCACCGCGGGCGACCTCTGTGTCATCGACTCCCCGCGCCCCGACGCGTACGCCCTCCCCGGGCGACCGCACCGCATCGTCGTCACCACCGGGATGCTGCGCAGCCTCAGTCCGGACGAGCGCGAGGCGCTCTTCGCCCACGAGCGGGCGCACAACGCGGGCGGGCACCACTACTTCCTCGCGGTCGCCGAACTCGCGGCGCTCTGCCACCCGGGGCTGCGGCCCGTGGGCGGGGTCATCCGGCTCGCGGTCGAGCGCGCGGCCGACGAGGCCGCCGCCGCCGCGGTGGGGGACCGCCGGCTGACCGCCCGGGCGATCGGTCGCGCAGCGCTCGCCGGCCGGGCCGCCCACGGGGAGCGGCCGTCCTTCGCGGCCGCCGCGACCACGGGTCCCGTGCCGCAGCGGGTCGCCGCGCTGCTGGCGGCCCCCCGCCCCCGGCGCCGGGCCGCCCCCTGGATCGCCGTCCTCCTCGTCGCCTGCGCCACCGTCTCCGCCTGCGCCTCGGCGACCGGAGTCATCGGCTTCCACCGCGACGTCGAGATCGCACAGGGCGAAGAGGGCCGCTGAGCCGCGCGGGCCACCGGAGGGCCCGCCGGTGGGATGGCGGCCTGCCCGCCATTGCCCGGCCGTTCCTTGCCTGCCGCCGGGACACCAGCCTCAGGTCAGTTCCTTGTACATGTGGACGTCCTCCGCATCGCCCGGGATGCCCGGCGTCCTGCCCGTCTCTACGTACCCGTAGCGCTGGTAGAACTCCGGCGCCTGGAACGTGAACGAGGACACGCACGCGCGGTCGCAGCCGCGCCGCCGTGCCTCTTCCTCGGCTGCGAGAAGGAGCTTGCTTCCCCATCCTTCTTTCCGGCTCTCCTGACGGACCCAGAGCATCTCGATGCCCAGCAGCCCGCCCCACGTCCAGGCGGACAGGCCCCCGATGAGTTCGCCGGCGTCGTCGACGACCTTCACCGACAGCGTCCCCTCGTCGTCGGCGGTGGTCCCGGTGGCGGGAAAGTTGATCTCGTCCAGCCCCTTGGACAAACGTTCGTTCAGCTCGGGGTCCTTGTGGCCGACGGTCAACGCCGCACCCGCGTAGTCATGTGCCATGCCGCAGAGCATCGCACCGCCGACCGCGCCGAGCAGGCGCCGCGCCGTAGTGGCCGCGGCGGCCACGGCCGCGACCGTGGCGGGCCCCGTTGACGGGATGCCGTACGCTACGTGTTACGTATAACGCGATCATTGCCGTACCTCCCACCGGAAGGCCAGATGAGACGCATTGCCCTGATCGCCCTCGTCGTAGACGACTACGACGAGGCGGTCCGCTTCTACACCGAGGTCCTCGGGTTCCGGCTCGCGGCCGACGAGCCCCGGCGGGACGGATCCCGGTGGGTCGTCGTCGAGCCCGGTGCCGCCGACGAGGGCACCGGTCTGCTGCTCGCGCGGGCCAAGGACAGCGCGCAACGCGGTCGGATCGGCGACCAGACCGGAGGGCGTGTGGGCTTCTTCCTGCACACCGACGACTTCGCCCGCGACCACGCCCGGATGACCGCGGCGGGCGTGACCTTCCTTGAGGAACCGCGGCACGAGCCGTATGGCACGGTCGCCGTCTTCCAGGACCTGTACGGCAACCGCTGGGACCTGCTCCAGCCCGCCGGATGAAACCCCAGAACAACCAGCCGAGGAACCACCGCACATGACCGTCTCGCACATCGACACCGACACCATTCGCCGGCTCCCCAAGGCCGTGCTGCACGACCACCTCGACGGCGGACTGCGCCCCGCCACCCTCGTGGAGCTCGCGGAGACGGTCGGCCACACCCTGCCCACCAACGACCCGCAGGCGCTGGCGCAGTGGTACTGCGATGCCGCGGGCTCCGGGGACCTGGTGCGCTACATAGCCACCTTCGAGCACACCCTGGCCGTGCTGCAGACCCGCGAGGGCCTGCTGCGCGCCGCCGAGGAGTACGTCCTGGACCTCGCGGAGGACGGCGTCGTCTACGGCGAGGTGCGCTACGCCCCCGAGCTGATGGTGACGGGCGGCCTCACCCTGCCCGAGGTGGTCGAGAGCGTGCAGGAGGGCCTCGCCGCGGGGATGGCCAAGGCGGCGGCCGCGGGCACGCCGGTCCGGGTCGGCACCCTGCTGTGCGGCATGCGCATGTTCGACCGCACCCGGGAGATCGCTGACCTCGCTGTGGCCTTCCGCGACGCCGGCGTCGTTGGCTTCGACATCGCAGGCGCCGAGGACGGCTTCCCGCCCGCCGACCACCTCGCCGCATTCGAGTACCTGCGCCGCGAGAGCGTGCCGTTCACCATCCACGCCGGCGAGGCGCACGGCCTGCCCAGCATCCACCAGGCCCTCCAGGTGTGCGGCGCCCAGCGCATCGGCCACGGCGTGCGCCTGACCGAGGACATCGTCGACGGCAAACTGGGTCGGCTCGCGAGTTGGGTGCGCGACCGCCGTATCGCCCTGGAGATGTGCCCGACGTCCAACCTCCAGACGGGCGCGGCCTCCTCGATCGCCGAACACCCGATCACCGCCCTGAAGGACCTGGGCTTCCGGGTCACCCTCAACACCGACAACCGTCTGGTCTCGGGCACGACGATGACCCGTGAGATGTCCCTGCTGGTCGAGGAGGCCGGCTGGACGGTGGACGACCTGCGCACGGTCACGGTGAACGCGGTCAAGAGCGCGTTCATCCCGTTCGACGAGCGGCGCGCCCTCATCCGGGAAGTGATCCTCCCCGGTTACGGAACCGCGTCCTGAAGCAGCCCCCGCACGTAGGCGGCCTGTCCGACGTGCTGCAGATCGTCGGACAGGACACTGACCAGCCGTACGCCCAGGCTGACGGGCGGATCCCAGCGCTCGTCCACGATGCGCTCGAGGTCCTTGGCCGTCAGCACGCGCAGGAAGCCGAGCGTCTGCTCGTGCACGGCGTCGTAGTACCCGGTGAGCAGAACACCCGACTCCACCTGGACCTTGGCGACCCGGCTCGGGCTGTGGCCGTACCCCGTGTCCCGGCGGGGCAGATCGAGCCCGAAGCGTTTGTCCCAGCCCTGGGAGAGCCACACCTGGTCGAGGCCGGCGGCGTCGGCGATGTGATCGTCCTGCACCCGGGTGAGATGCCAGACCAACCATGCGAGGGAGTTGGTGTCCGCGGTGGGCCGGGCATTGAGCTCGTCCGGCCCCAGACCGTCGACGGCGGCATGGACTTCTTCCAGGATGCGGGCGTACGCGTCGATGAGGATGTCCTTGGCATGCATGGACCAACGGTGCAACACCGTGGCGCGTAGCGCGCGCCCAGACATGCGGAAGTCTGCCGTTCGAGCAGCCTGCTGTCATCGGGTTCACCGTCGAAGCGGTCATCGCGGCGGCAGGTCGGGCTCGTCCCGGCTTGACCTCAACCGCGCTTGACTTTCCATGCTGGACACACGGCGGAGCGCGAGCTTCAAGCTGGCCGCCCCTCCTGAGGAGGTGGGGCGGGCCGCCCTGCGCTTGAGCTGGCTTCTGTGCGCCCTTGCGGCGGCGGCGATCGTGAGCGGCGCGATACGTGGAACAGCAGAGGCGTCCCGCTCCCTTCCGGAGGGCCTGTCCTGGAAGGTGGTCGAGGAATCGGACCCGTCGATCGCCTGACACCGTGTCGAGCATGCGCCCGCCTGCCGTACGGTCTTCTCCTGACCGAACTGGTGTTGCGGGGACGCCGAGTCATGCCGTCGAGCCCCGGATGCCGTGCTGGTGTCCTGGGACCCGATTGGACTACTGCCCGGGCAGCAGGCGAGAGTGGACCGCATCGTCCTGAAACATCCCTCCTGGAGCGCACGTTGTACACGGCAGATCCCGCCCGCTACGAGGCCATGCCCTATCGCCGCACCGGACGCAGCGGTCTGCAGCTACCCGCGCTGTCGCTCGGTCTGTGGCACAACTTCGGTCCTGACCGCCCGGTGG
Organism: Streptomyces sp. NPDC001020; assembly: GCF_053599115.1. Taxonomy (NCBI): domain Bacteria; kingdom Bacillati; phylum Actinomycetota; class Actinomycetes; order Kitasatosporales; family Streptomycetaceae; genus Streptomyces; species Streptomyces sp. NPDC001020. Next base: position 25,384 of record NZ_JBSFLQ010000016.1, read on the forward strand.
AGACGCAGCGGCAGATCCTGCGCCGCGCCTTCGATCTCGGCGTCACGCACTTCGACCTGGCCAACAACTACGGGCCGCCGCCCGGCGCCGCCGAGTCCGCCCTCGGTGACGCCCTGAGCGCGGACCTCGCCCCCTACCGCGACGAACTCGTCATCTCGACCAAGGCCGGCTATCTCATGTGGCCCGGCCCGTACGGCGAATGGGGCTCGCGCAAGTACCTGCTGTCCTCGCTCGACCAGAGCCTGAAGCGGATGGGCCTGGACTACGTCGACATCTTCTACTCGCACCGCCCCGATCCCCGGACACCGCTGGAGGAGACGATGGGGGCCCTGCACTCGGCGGTGCAGCAGGGCAAGGCGCTCTATGTCGGCGTCTCCAACTACTCGCCCGAGCAGACCCGCGAGGCCGCCCGCATCCTGGGGGAGCTGGGTACCCCGCTGCTGATCCACCAGCCGCGCTACTCGATGCTCGACCGTCGCCCGGAGGAAGAGGGACTCCTCGACGCCCTGGAGGAGCTCCAAGTCGGCTCCATCGCCTACTCGCCCCTGGAACAGGGACTGCTGACCGCCCGTTACCTCGACGGGATTCCGGCGGGCTCACGTGCCGCGAGCGAGAGCCCGTTCCTCAGTGCCGACTCGGTCACCGAGGAACTGGTGGGGCAGCTGCGCGCGCTCGACGACATCGCCAAGTCCCGCGGCCAGTCGCTGGCCCAGATGGCCCTGGCCTGGGTGCTGCGCGGTGGACGGGTGACCTCGGCCCTGGTCGGCGCGAGCAGCCCGCGGCAGCTGGAGGACAGCGTCGCGGCGATCCGTAACCTGGATTTCGACGCGGACGAGCTGGCGCGGATCGACGCGGTCATCAAGCCGTAAGGGCGTTCACTGACCACGCAGGGGAGCGGGCGGCCGGCCGCGCACGCGGCCGGCCGTCGACCGCGTCAACCGTGCGGTTGTGCCGCTCCGCGACCTGGCGAAGACTGGTCGGGGTAGGGGCAACCGACTACGGCAGGCGACGCGCGGCCGTGTGTCGTCGGCCGGACGGGTGGTCAACCGTGACGATCTCACCCTTCGGGTCTGGTGACCCGTTCTCCGAACTCTTCAACCGCTTCTTCGGCATGAGTCCGGCGACCTCCCCGCCGGCCGTGCAACGCGTTCCCATCGGTCGTCTCCTCAGCGACTCCTCGCAGGAACTGCTCGCCGCCGCCGGAGGCCGGGCGGCCGAGGACGGGTCCGATCTCGACATCGTGCACCTGTTGTGGGCCGCCACTCAGGTGTCGACGGGCCGCCAGATACTGGAGCAGGCCGGTGCGGATCCGGACCGACTCGCCGCCGACCTGCAGGAATCGCTGCCCACCGGGACCGGTACCGGGGAGCCCGCGCTCACGCCGGCCGCCAAACGTGCTCTGCTCGCCGCCCACGCCCGTTCCCAGGCGGCGGGTGCCTCTTACATCGGCCCGGAGCACATCCTCGCGGCGCTGCTCGACGATCCGCGCTCGCCGCTCGCCCGGACCCTGCGGGCCGAGGGTGCCTCGCCCGGTGCGCTCAGCGGCCCCGCCCGCGAAGGGCGCGCCGAAGGCGGCCACCCCGACACCCCTACGCTCGACCAGTACGGGCGCGACCTCACCGACGAGGCACGCAGCGGCCGCCTCGACCCCGTGGTCGGCCGGGCCGGCGAGATCGAGCAGACCGTCGAGGTCCTCTCCCGCCGGACCAAGAACAACCCGGTGCTCATCGGTGACCCCGGCGTCGGCAAGACCGCGATCGTCGAGGGCCTGGCACAGCGCGTCGTCGCGGGAGAGGTCCCCAAGGCACTGCGGGACCGCCGTGTCGTCGCGCTCGACATGGCCGGCCTGGTCGCCGGGGCGCAGTACCGGGGCCAGTTCGAGGAACGGCTGAAGAAGGTCATCGACGAGGTCACCCAGGCCGAGAAGGGCATCATCCTCTTCCTCGACGAACTGCACACCGTCGTCGGGGCGGGCGCCACCGGCGAGGGCTCCATGGACGCGGGTAACATCCTCAAGCCCGCGCTCGCCCGTGGCGACCTCAGCGTCGTCGGCGCCACGACCATCGACGAGTACCGCAAGCACATAGAGAAGGACGCCGCGCTCGAACGCCGTTTCCAGCCGGTCATGGTGCCCGAGCCCAGCGTCGAGGAGACGATCGAGATCCTGCGCGGACTGCGCGACTCGTACGAGGCCCATCACCAGGTCCGCTACAAGGACGAGGCGCTGGACGCCGCGGCCTCCCTCTCCGACCGCTACATCAGCGACCGGTTCCTGCCCGACAAGGCCATCGACCTCATGGACCACGCCGGCGCCAGGGTCGGACTGCGCAGCGTGGGCGGCTCGACCGAGGCCGCGGAGCTGGAGGACCGCCTCACCCGGCTGCGCCGGGAGAAGGACGAGGCGGTCAGTACCGAGGACTTCGAGCGCGCCGTCGAACTCAAGCGTGAGGTAGGCGAGTTGGAGGAGCGTCTCGGCTCGATGGGGGACGGCGGGGCACCGACGCCCGCCGTCACCGCCGAGGACATCGCCGAGGTGCTCTCCGCGCGTACCGGCATCCCGGTCTCCCAGCTGACCGAGACCGAGAGGGAGCGGCTGCTGAAGCTGGAGGACGTCCTGCACGAGCGGATCATCGGCCAGGACCAGGCGGTCACCGCCGTGTCGCAGGCCGTCCGGCGCGGCCGGGCCGGTATGGGCGACCCTGACCGGCCCACCGGCAGTTTCCTCTTCCTCGGCCCCACCGGTGTCGGCAAGACGGAACTCGCCAAGGCGCTGGCGGAACTCCTCTTCGGTGATCCCGACCGTATGGTCCGCTTCGACATGAGTGAGTTCCAGGAGAAGCACACCGTCTCCCGCCTCATCGGCTCCCCGCCCGGATACGTCGGCTACGAGGAGGCCGGCCAGCTCACCGAGGCGGTGCGCCGCAAGCCGTACAGCGTCGTGCTGTTCGACGAGGTCGAGAAGGCCCACCGGGACGTGTTCAACCTGCTGCTGCAGGTCCTGGACGACGGACGGCTCACCGACGCCAAGGGGCGCACGGTGGACTTCCGCAACACCGTCGTCATCATGACCAGCAACATCGCCTCGAAGCGCATCCTGGACCACCATGGCGATGTCGAGGAGATCAAGGATGATCTGATGGCGGAGCTCCAGGCGCACTTCCGCCCCGAGTTCCTCAACCGGATCGACGAGGTCATCGTCTTCCACGCGCTGGGCCGCGAGGACCTGGTGCGGATCGTCGACCTTCTCCTGGAAGGCAGCCGGCGCCGGCTGCACGCCCAGCGGATCGGTCTGGAAGTCACCGGGGCGGCGGAGGAATGGCTGGCCGAACGCGGGTACCAGCCGGAGTACGGGGCCCGGCCGCTGCGCCGCACCATCCAGTCCGAACTCGACAACCGGCTGTCGAACATGCTGCTCGAAGGCACGCTCAACCCGGGTGACACGGTCGTCGCCGACGTCGCGGACGACAAGCTGGTCCTCAGCCTGAAGGCGAAGCCGACGACGGACGAGAAGGCGGCGGAGGCGAAGGGCGCGATGGGTACGGCGGAAGCCGGGCGGACCGCTGACAAGGGCGGACGCACGGATGCGACGTCCACGTCCGAGGACACCGGTGAGAGCGGTGTGCCGGGCAGCCCGGAAGGCTGTGAAAAATAGCCTTCCAGCCGCCCGGCCCGGTGCCCTACGCCGCGCCCGCCGGGACTCGGTCCAGGAATCCGTGGACGGTGCGGATGCGCCCGTCGCCGTCCAGCTCGATCACGTCGAAGCCTGCGACCGGCGCCGAGCCGTCGGCCGCGTTCACCAGTTCCCAGGTGAAGCGGGCGATGTCGTGGTGCCCTTCGACCGTGCCCGACAACTGGAAGGAGAAGCCGGGGAACTGTGCGTGTGCTGCCGCGATAACGGCCGCGATCTGCTCGTGGCCGCTGACGTCGGCCAGCGGATCGGTGTAGCTGCCGTCCGCGGTCCAGGCGGCGGCGACCGCCTTGGTCAGCGTCTCGGGGTCACTCGCGTTCCACGCCTCGAGATAGCGGGCGACGGCGGACTCGTAGCGATCGTTGACTGCGGACATGGCAGATCAGCCTCCATCGAGGTCGTACGTGCTGGTCAGAAGCCGGATTCCGGGGGGTGTTGCGCCCGCCGGAAGCCGACACCGAAACCATGCCCGGTCGTCGCCGGGGGCGTCGATTACCTCCCGGGTAAGGGGAGCGGACGTCCGGTCGTGAGCCGCGACCCCGTTTCGGCCACCGACAGCCGTGAGCATGCCAGGAGACTGGCTGAAATCACATGGTGACAGAGTGTCAGATGTGGCGATACTCGATACACAGGGTGATTCGGCCACGGCCGAAAAGTGCCACCGCGCACCTTGGTCCGGGTCGCCCCCGTGCACAGCGAGCGAATGAGCACCGCAATGGGGAGCGATCGTGCACGATGAATTCCTGTGTCATGTGACGGCATACGGCGTATGTGGCGGCCGGCGCGTCGGCGTCCCTCTCGGGACCTATCGCGCGCCCACCCTGGCCCTCGCCCTGTGGTGGATGCGTGACCGCGCCTCCTGGATCGCCGAACGGCTCGACCCGGACCCGGGCAACCCACTCTTCCCGCCGAACTCCGTCGCTCCCGTCGCCGAGACCGTTCCCGACGTGCCGAACCTGCTGCGTGCCTGGTGCGGCGACCCGGCCCAACAGCAGCGCGCGGCCGACGAGTTGGCTGCCGGACGGCTGATTCGCGTCGCACTCAGCGACGACACCACCGAGTACGAACTGCTCGCCGAGTCCGTGGACGCGCTACGCATGCAGAGGTTCGTCCCCGTGCTCTCCACCCCGGCGGCATGATCCCGCGCGGCACCGCTCCTCAGGGGACCTCGCGCCATCGGCGTATCCCTCTGGCGAGCAGCCCGCCGGCGAACCCGGTGACCAGACCCCACGCCACGGCCGTCCCGAGCGCGGTCCCCAGGTTCGGTTTCAGGAACAGTACGCCGGACAGACCGCCATCCAGGTCGCCGATGCCGATGAGCGACAGACCGTAGTGGGCCGAGATCCGGCAGAGCAGACAGATCATGAGCACGGTCAGCACCAGCGCGACCGCCATGTGCACCGCGTGCTGCCACAGCCGCGTCCGTGCCGGTGAGCGCGCCGCCATCACGAACGCCGCGGCGAGCAACAGCACGGCGTTGACGACCACGAGCCACCACACCCGGCCGTCGTGGGCGGCCAGTGTGCGCAGGTTCAGCGTCGCGATGCCCGGGGTGCGCAGAACCTCGTCGAGCAGATGCGGCATGGGCAGTGCGAACGGCCCGTCCGCGCGGCCGTTCCAGGTGGCGCCGAGGCCGAGGGTGAGCGCCAGCCACACCACGTTGGGCAACCCCAGCAGGATCACCGCGAACGTCTCGGCCGGGTGCCCGCGCGTCGCCGCCACCACCAGCGCGATGACGCAGCCCACGGCCACGTACGTGAGCAGCAACGCCACCATGGCGTACGCGGCCGGGCGCACCGACTCCCGGAAGCGCAGCAGGCCGGTCGGCAGCGGGGCCCCGCGCTTCACCAGCAGGGCGAGGAGCAGCACACCCGCCAGCCACAGCATTCCGAACAGCGCCGTGAGCGGCGGATCCGTCGTGTAGCCGACCTGAGGGGAGATGTCGAACAGGCTGCCGATGTCACCGATGGTCCCGTGGCCGAGCGGGATCGTGAAGGTCTGATGGGCCGCGAGCGCGAGTCCGACGAGCGCCGGCAGCCACAGCACGGCGATCCGGGCGGCCCAGCCCACCAGTTCGGTCGCGCCGGCGACGGCCCGGTGTCGCAGGGGCCGCAGGAAGCCCGCGGCGATGACCAGTGCCCCGGCGAGCGTCACCGACAGCGGTATCACCGTCAGTCCCGCACGGGTGCCGGCGAGCGTGCCCGCGTGGCCCGCCAGCCGCACGCTGCCGCCCACTGCGGCGACGACGCAGGCCACGACCACCCGGGGGAACCCGTTGTCGGGCAGGTCGGTGCCGCCCGCCGCCCACAGCCCGAGCGCGGCGACCACGCCCATGACGACCAGCCCGGCCAGCACTGTCACGGCGGCCGGGATCCAGCCGTGCGGGGCGAGAGGCGGACCGCCGGTGCGGGCGACGGGCCGGCCGGGCGAGGGGGAAACGCTCACATGGCCACGCTAAGCAGCCCGCGCCCGTGCCGCCTGCCGACGGGCCTGGCATGCCTGGGGGCGGGGGCGACGCCGGGGCCATGGGTGATCGGCGGTGTCCAGGTACCAGTCGCAGCGGGGTCGCTGAGGCGTTCGGTGGGGGTGGGGCAGAGGCCCGGCGCCGGGGGATTCACCGAGGGCAGAACGCCGATCCCTTTCCGTGGCGCCCGGTTTCCCTAGGCTGAGGAGGTGAGTAATCATGCGCCGAACGAAGCCCGCGTCATCCCGTTGCGCCCGCAGACCGTGCCGCCCCACGGCGGCGGGGCGACCCGCACCCCGCCGCAGCCGGGGCGGACGCCTCAGGCGCCCGCGCCCAGGGAGCCCCTGTGGCGTGACCTGGTCGGTGATGTGCTGCGCCGCGAGCGCCTCGCCCAGGAGCGCACGCTCAAGCAAGTCGCGGAGGCGGCCCGGATCTCGATGCCGTACCTGTCCGAGTTGGAGCGCGGCCGCAAGGAGGCCTCCTCCGAGGTTCTCGCGGCCGCCGCCCAAGCCCTCGGCCTGGGCCTGTCCGACCTGCTCTCGCTCGCCCAGGACGAGCTGGTGCGGCACACCCGCAGCAGGGTGGGCCGGGACCGTGGCCGTACCTCTCCGACGGCGCAGTACAACGGCCTCTGCCTGGCCGCCTGACCGGCTCGCGGACATCCGGCGCCCGGCCCACCGGGTCGGGCGCCCGACCCGGCGGGGTCAGACGAACGCCAGCCGCCGACTCAACACCTCGTCGGCGAGCCCGTACGCGACTGCCTCCTCGGCGGTGAAGACCTTGTCCCGGTCCATGTCGGCGCGCAGCGTCGCCACGTCGTGGTGCGTGTGCCGGGCGAGGACCTCCTCCACCTGGGCACGGACACGGACCATCTCCTTGGCCTGAAGGCTGAGATCCGAGACCGTGCCCTGCCGTCCACCGGCGGCCGGCTGACCGAGCAGCACCCGGGCGTGCTGGAGCACGAACCGCCGCCCGGGGTCTCCGCCGGCCAGCAGCACCGCCGCCGTCGACGCGGCCTGCCCGACGCAGAACGTGGAGATCGGGGCCTGGACGAACGTCATCGTGTCGTAGATCGCCATCAGCGAAGTGAAAGACCCACCGGGCGAGTTGATGTAGATCGAGATCTCGTGTTCCGGGTTCGCCGACTCCAGATGCAGGAGTTGCGCGATGACGACGTTCGCCACACCGTCGTCGATCTCGGTACCGAGGAAGATGATCCGCTCGGAGAGCAGCCGACTGAAGACGTCGTACGACCGCTCGCCCTGCGCGGTCCGCTCGACGACGTACGGAACCGTGTACGAACCCATGTCACAACCCCATCCGTCGGCGTGAGGCGGCCGGGCGGACATCGGCGAGCGACTCCACGACCCGGTCGACCATTCCGTACTCCCTGGCCTGTTCGGCCGTGAACCAGCGGTCCCGGTCGCCGTCGCGCGAGATCGTCTCCTCGGTCTGCCCGGTGTGCTCCGCGGTGATCCGCTCGATGGCCTTCTTGGTGAACTCCAGGTTCTCCGCCTGGATCTCGATGTCGGCGGTGGTGCCGCCGATGCCCGCCGACGGCTGGTGCATCATGATCCGCGCGTTCGGCAGGGCGAGTCGCTTGCCGCGCGTCCCCACCGTGAGCAGGAACTGGCCCATGCTCGCGGCGAAGCCCATCGCCAGCGTCGACACGTCGTTGGGGATGAGCCGCATGGTGTCGTAGATGGCGAGCCCCGCGGTGACGGACCCTCCGGGGCTGTTGATGTACAGGCTGATGTCGGTACGCGGGTCCTCGGCCGACAGCAGAAGCAACTGGGCGCAGACGCGGTTGGCCGACACCTCGTCGACCTGCGTGCCCAGGAACACGATCCGCTGGGCGAGCAGTTGCGCGGCGAGATGGTCGTCGAAGCGGCTGGGTGGTGTGTCGCCCTCTTCCGCGCGGGGCGAGAGAGTGGTGAGCGGAGTCATCGGTTCTCCTGTCGTGGCTCTGTGCCGTCGACTCCACTCTTGACCCCGCACGACCCGCGGAAGCGGTTTCTCTGCCCCCGGCAGATTCGCCAGGAGCAGAGCTCGGCTCAACCCTTCTCGCGCAACTGCCGGAAGAATGCCCGGATATCACCGACCAGATGATCGGGCTCCTCCATCGCCGCGAAGTGCCCGCCGCGGTCGAACTCGGTCCAGCGCACGATGTTCTCGGTCCGCTCCGCCCTGTGCCGCAGCGGGACCTGGATCTCGGCGGGGAAGACGGCGAGCGCGGTCGGGGCGGTAGACGGCTGTGTAGGCGCGGCGGCCCGGCCCCGGGCATGCGCCCGCTCGTAGTAGATCCGGGCGGAGGAACCGGCGGTGCCGGTCAGCCAGTACAGCATCACATTGGTGAGCAGCCGGTCCCGGTCGACGGCCTCCTCGGGCAACTCGTCCGAGTCCGTCCACTCCATGAACTTCTCGACGATCCAGGCAAGTTGACCGACCGGTGAATCCGTGAGCGCGTAACCGAGCGTCTGTGGGCGGGTGGAGTGCAGGGCGGCGTATCCCGCACCCTCTCGCTGCCACTCGGCCCAGCGGTGCCACGAGGTGAGCGTGCGCTCTCGCTCCGACGGGCTCAGCGCGGCCAGTTCCTCGGTCGTCGGTTCGGTGGTCTGCTGGGCGCCCGGCAGCAGGTTGAGATGGACGCCGATCACCCGGTCCGGGTGGGCACGGCCCAGTTCACGGGAGATCGCCGCGCCCCAGTCACCACCCTGCGCGCCGAAGCGCCGGTAGCCGAGTCGGTCCATCAGGCGGGCCCACGCGTCGGCGACCCGGCCCGCCTCCCAGCCGGTGTTCGCGGTGGGCCCGGACAGCCCGAACCCCGGAATGCTCGGCACCACCACATGGAACGCGTCGGCGGGATCGCCCCCGTGGGCGGCCGGGTCGGCGAGCGGTCCGACGACCTCGAGGAACTCGACGATCGATCCCGGCCAGCCATGGGTGATGATCAGCGGGGTGGCACCCGGCTCCGGGGAGCGGACATGGGCGAAGTGGACATGCGCCCCGTCGATCTCCGTCGTGAACTGCGGCCATGCGTTCAACCGCGTCTCGGCGGCCCGCCAGTCGTAGTCCTGGCGCCAGTACCGTACGAGCTCCCGCAGATAGTCGCGGGGAACCCCGTACGCCCACCCCACTCCCGGCAGCTCGTCGGGCCAGCGGGTGCGGTCGAGACGGTCGTACAGGTCGTCGAGGTCGCTCTGCGGGATGTCGATGCGGAACGGCCGGATGCTCTCAGCAGGCGTTGACGTCATGGTCGGGATGCTATTTCGGGGGAGTGGACCCGCCATGTGGATTATTCCGTGCCCCGACCGATGAGTTCCGTCACGAGGATCGGTCGATACGGATGACAACGCTCATGCTCCAGGAGGCACGCATGGCCAGCAAAGGACTCACCACCTGTCTCTGGTTCGACGGCCAGGCCGAGGAAGCCGCGCACCACTACGTCTCGATCTTCAAGAACTCCAGCGTCGGGCGGATCAGCCGCCACACCGAGGCCGGACCGGGCCCCGCCGGCTCCGTGATCACTGTCGAATTCGTGGCCAACGGCAGCAAGTTCGTCGCGCTGAACGGCTCGCACGGCCCTGAGTTCACGTTCAACCAGGCCGTCTCCTTCCAGATCCACTGCGACAACCAGGAGGAGGTCGACTCCTACTGGAACAAGCTCACCGAGGGCGGCGGCGAGCCCGGCCCGTGCGGCTGGCTCAAGGACAAGTACGGCGTGTCCTGGCAGGTCGTCCCGAAGGTGCTCATGGACATGGTCGGCGACCCGGACCCCGACAAGGCCGCTCGCACCATGCGGGCGATGTTCTCGATGGGCAAGCTGGACATCGCCGCCCTGGAGAAGGCGTACGCGGGCGAATGACACGCTTCGCGGGCTGAAGCCCGCGGATCCTGGCTTCCGGCCCGGTGCTCCGCTGCTTCGCGGCACGAACTCCGGGCCGGATCCCATGGCTTGCCGACTCCGGGCAGGGCGGAGGAACAGAACCGGACGAGTCGGAATGGGCAAGAGAGCTGCGCGAGCGACGCGGAAGCGCTGTAATGGCAACGTGGTCAGTAAGGGCGCCACGGGGCGCGGGACGAGTACGCCGCGTGCCGAACTTGCCCTCAAGACGCTCAGCGCGGACCTCGACCCCCGCGAGCGCCTGCGCCGTGTACTCGAACAGGCGCTTGTCTTCACCACGGCGACCCTGGCTGCCGTCTACACCCCTGACGAGGACGGCCACCACCTGTGCCTGGCCGAGTCGGTCGGCGTGCCGAGGGCACTGTACGGGCTGCGCGACACCTACCCTCTCTCCGGCGCGGCGCCCGCCGTGAAGGTGCACCACTCCCGGCGGGCCCTGTGGCTCACACCCGAGGACCTGACCCGCCGCGCGGACGCCCGACGGCTGTCGGACGGGGGCTTCTCCGTGGGGGTGCTGCCGCTGCGCGACGGCGGATGCCTGACCGCGGTCAGCGACAGTCCGGACGGCTTCGACGCCGACGACCGCGCCTGGCTGCGGCGCCTGGCCGAAGCCGTCACCAGTCCGGCGCCGATCACGGCGGACACGGGGGAGCTGCCCGGCAACGCCTTCAGCCTCGCCATGGACTCCGGCCGTGTCGAGGTCGACGACGGGATGCTGGAGCTGTTCGGAATCGACCCGGACCAGTTCGACGGCACGATCGAGTCCCTGCTCGCCCAGACCGTGCCGGAGGACCTGCCCTCGCTGATGTCCGTGGTCGAGGCCGACCACATGTCCATCGGCGACCGGGAGCTGGAGTTCCGCATCCTCCAGCCCTCCGGCGAGCCGAGGTGGCTGCGGCTGCGCGGGCACCTGCTGCCCGCGGCGGAGGGCCGCCCCGCGCGGCTCACCGGCACGGTCGCCGACGCCTCGAAGGAACGCCCCTCCGTCAGCGATGTCACCCGCGTTCAGCGGCTCGCCGCGGCCCTCGCCACCGCGGGCACCGTCCGCGACGTCAGCCGGGCCGTGGTCGCCGCCCTGCGCGCACCGTTGCGGGCCGACCGCATCGCCCTCGCCGAGCTGGAGTCCGACCGGCTCGTCGTCACCGTCCTCGACCCGCCCGAACCGGAGGCCTGGCCCGAGCTGTGGCGCGCCGAGTGGCGCTCGGAGTGGCCCGACGCCCCCGTGCGCGCCATGCCGACCCTCGCCGCGGCGCTGCGCGAGGGCCGTGCCGCCGTCTGGTCCGGAGGCACGGCCCTGGAGCCCCCGCTCGCAGAGGTCGGCCCCGGCGGTCTCGCCGTGCTGCCGCTGCCCGCGGGCGGGCGCACGGCAGGGGCCTGCCTGATCGGCTGGGACAGCCCGCACGACTTCGGCCCCGACGAACGTGCTCTGCTGACCGCCGTGGCGGGCCTGGCCGGGCAGGCGCTGGCGCGCGCCCGCGCCTTCGACGCCGAGCACGAACTGGTCGGCATGCTCCAGCGTGCCCTCCTCCCGCGCCGTCTGCCCCGGCTGCCGGGTGCCGTCGCCGTGGCCCGCTATCTGCCCACCACCGCGGACCTGGAACTCGGCGGCGACTGGTATGACGTGATCCCGCTGCCCGACAACCACGTCGCCCTCCTCATCGGCGACGTCCAGGGCCACAGCGCCGGCGCCGCCACCCTGATGGGCCAGATGCGCACCGCCCTGCGCGCCTACGCCGTCGAGGGCCATCCCCCGGACGTCGTCGTCTCGCACGCCAACCGGCTCCTCGTGGACATGGAGTCGGACCTCTTCGCCACCTGCTGCTATGTCGACGTCGACATGGAGCAGGGCATCGCCTGGTACGTCCGCGCCGGACACCCCCCGCCCGTACTGAGGTACCCGGACGGCAGTACGGAGATCGCCGAGTCGGACGGCGGACCGCCCCTCGGAGTAGTCACCGAGGCCGACTTCCCGATGAGCCAGCTGCGGCTGCAACCCGGCACACTCGTCGCCCTGACCACGGACGGCCTGGTCGAGTCCGCCCAGCTAGACATCGAGGTCGGTCTCGCACGCCTGGCCGACGACCTGTCCGCCGCCGACCCGGCGCGCCCCGGGCTCGTCGCGGACGCCCTGCTCGCCGGGGCCAACCGCAGCGACGACGTGGCCCTCCTGCTCATGCGCTACGACGGCATGGCGGTGCGCCCGCTGCGGGAGAGCTGGACGGTGTGGCGCGTCCCCGAGGCGGTTCGGCACGCCCGCCGCTTCACCCGGCGCACCCTGCGTGCCTGGGGTGTGACGGAGGAACCCGACACCGCGCTGCTCGTCGTCTCCGAACTCGTCACCAACGCCCTCGTCCACACCGACGGCCGGGTCCGCCTCGACCTCACCCTCGTCGACCACCGGCTGCGCGTCGCGGTCGCCGACTCCTCACCGCGGACGCCGGTCAAGCCGACGAACATCGGCTGGGAGGCGACCGGGGGCCGCGGCATTCTGCTCGTCGAGGCCGTGTCCGCCGCGTGGGGAGCACTCCCGGTCAGCGGTGGCAAGCAGGTGTGGGCGGACGTCGTGCTGGACCAGTCGCCGGCCGCGGCGGACGCCTGACGCCGGGTGCCGCGCGCCGACCGTCATGGCACCCTGGCGTCGTGCGCCTGCTCCTGATGTCCGACACCCACCTGCCCAGGCGGGCCAGGGAACTACCCGAGCAACTCCTGGCCGAACTTCCCCGCGCCGACGTCGTGGTGCACGCCGGCGACTGGGTGGACCTCGCCACGCTCGACCTGCTGGAGCGCCTGTCCGCCCGACTGATAGGCGTGTACGGCAACAACGACGGTCCCGCCCTGCGCGCCCGGCTCCCCGAGGTGGCTCGCGCCGACCTCGCCGGACTGCGCCTGGGCGTCGTCCATGAGACGGGCCCCGCCCAGGGCCGGGAACGCCGCTGTGCCGAGCGCTTCCCGGACCTCGACGTACTGGTTTTCGGCCACAGCCACATCCCTTGGGACAGCACAACGGACACCGGCCTGCGCCTGCTCAACCCGGGCTCCCCGACCGACCGACGCCGCCAGCCCCACTGCACCTACCTGACCGCGACCGTGACGGAGGGCGAGCTGACGGAGGTGGAACTGCACCGGCTGCCCGCCCGCACGGCCCAGCCGGACTGAACGGCTCAGGCACGCCGGTACCGGCGAACGACGAAGTACACCAGTGCGGCCGCCACGAGGGCCACCGGGCCCGCGAGCCGCCTGGCCACCGGAACGCCGGCGGTGCGCAGCAGATCGATGGACTCGGCGGGCGCGGCCGGGCCGGCGGCGGCCTGCGGCGCGGGCTCGGCCTGTGCCGCCGCACCCTGCTCGTCCAGACGCTGCGCCAGACAGTCCGCGAACTGGCCGACCAGCTTGTCGCCGACCTCCGCCAGCACACCGCGACCGAACTGTGCCGGGCGGCCCGTCACGGTCAGGTCGGTGCGCACCGAGACGGTCGTACCACCGCCGTCCAGGGGCGCGAGCGTGCCCGTCACCGTGGCCCGCGCGGTGCCCTGCCCCCGGGTCTCCTTGCCGTTGGCGGTCAGCACCATCCGGTGTGCCACCTCGTCCTGCTCCTCGAAGACAGCCGAGCCCCGGTAGGTCACGGTGACCGGGCCGACCTTCACCTTCACCGACCCGGTCACGGTCTTGCCGTCGTACTCCTCGACCGTCGCGCCCGGCATGCACGGCGCGATCCGCTCGATGTCGAGCAGCGTCCGCCAGGCGTCCTCGATGGGGACCGGGACCGTGAACTCGTGGTGCAGCTCCACTGTTCCTCCTCAGAGCGATTCGGGACCGGACCGGTGGATCGCCCCTGCCGTCGCCGTCAGGGCTGTTCCGCTGCCGCCCCACCGCAGCGACACGATCTCGGCGGCGACGGACACCGCGACTTCCTCGGGTGTCCGTGCCCCGAGATCCAGGCCGATCGGCGAGCGCAGCCGGGCGAGTTCCGGTTGCGACAGCCCGGCCTCGGTCAGCCGCTTCATGCGGTCGTCATGGGTGCGGCGGCTGCCCATCGCCCCGATGTACGCGGCCGGTCGGCGCAGCGCCTCCTCCAGCAAGGGAACGTCGAACTTCGGGTCGTGGGTCAGCACGCAGATCACCGTGCGGTCGTCGGTGGCCGTGCCCCGCAGAAAGCGGTGCGGCCAGTCCACGACCACCTCCACGCCCTCAGGGAAGCGTTTCGGGGTGGCGAAGACCGGGCGGGCGTCGCACACGGTGACCCGGTAGCCGAGGAAGTCGCCGATACGGGCGACCGCGGCCGCGTAGTCGATGGCGCCGAAGACCAGCATCCGCGGAGGCGGCGCGAAGGAGTGCAGGAACACGGTGACGGCGTCCTCGCGCCGCTCTCCGCGGGGGCCGTAGTGCCGCTGCCCGGTGGAGCCCTGGGCGAGTTCACCGCGCGCGTCGGCGGTGACCGCCACGTCCAGACCCGTGGAGCCTAGCGATCCCGACACCTGGTGAGGCCACACGGCGAGCGAGGCTCCGCGGGGCGCGGGACCGTCGACCACCGTCGCCACGGTCACCGGACGCCCCGCGGCCACCGACTCGGCCAGCGCTCCGAAGGACACGTCCTCGTCGGGTGTCACCCGGCGTACCAGCAGCGTGATCTCGCCCCCGCAGGTCAGCCCCACGGCGAACGCGTCCTCGTCGCTGTAGCCGAAGCTCGCGAGCCGGGCCGCGCCCGACTGAACGACCTCCTGGGCCAGCTCGAACACCGCGCCCTCCACACAGCCGCCGGAGACGCTGCCCACCACCTCGTCGCCGGGACCGACGGCCATCGCCGCCCCCGGGCCGCGCGGCGCGCTGCGGCTGACCGCGACGACGGTGGCCAGCCCGAACGGGGCTCCCGCCGCGTACCACCGGTGCAGCTCCGGGAGGATCTCACGCATCACGTGCTCCCTCGGTCACGGCCTTGCTCCTCTCGTCACTCCTCGTACCACCGCCGCAAGACGCTCCAGCGCGGCCAGGCTGTGTCCCTCGACGAACGCGTCCACGCTCGGCAGCGCCGCCGCCATGCCGGCGGCCAGCGGCGCGTAGCCGGGGCGCGCCTTGCGCGGATTGGCCCAGATCACCCGGTGCGCGAGCCGGTGCAGTCGGCGCATCTGACCCGCGAGCAGGGCCGGATCGCCGCGCTCCCAGCCGTCCGACAGCACCACCACGACCGCGCTGCGCGCCATGCCCCGCTGCCCCCACCGGTCGAGGAAGGCGCGCAGCAGTTCGCCGAGCCGGGTGCCCCCGCGCCAGTCCGGTACGGCCGCCGCGACGGCCGCCAGTGCCGCCTCGGGATCCCGGTCGGCCAGTTCGTGGGTCACCCTGGTCAGCCGGGTGCCGACGGTGAACACCTCGGTCCGGCGGCCGCGCACGGCCGCGTGCGCGAAACGCAGCAGCGCGTCCGCGTACGGGGACATGGAACCGCTGACGTCCACCAGCAAAACGACACGCCGGGGCCGGTCGGTGCGGGCGTGCAGCCGCGGGCGCGCCGGCTCGCCGCCGTGCCGCAGCATCTCCCGTACGGTGCGCCGGGGGTCGACGCCTCCGCGTCGCGCCGGATGGCGCCGCGCCGTGTGCCGGGCCTCGCCGCGCAGCGTGAACGCCGCCAGCAGGCGCCGCAGTTGCTCCCGCTCGGCCACGGTCAGCCCGGCGAAGTCGCGGTGGCGCAGGACCTCGGTGCGACTGGCCAGCGCGGGCGCCGCCAGGGCGTCCTCGGCCCGGGTGGCCCTACCCGCAGGCAGGTCCGTGCCTCGGACGGCAGCACGCAGGCGCGGCGGCGTCACTCTGCCGTTGCCGTGGACCGGAGCGCCCTCGAAGTAGGCGCCGAAGACCCGCTCGTAGCGCTCCAGGTCCTCCCGGCTCGCGCACAGCGTGAGCCGTCCCGCCCAGTACACGTCGGAGCGGGCACCGGGCCGCAGCACGTCGAGCGCGCGCAGGAAGACCTGGACGCGGTCCGGTCCGGCGTCGACGCCCGCCGCGCGCAGGGCGCGGGCGAACCCGACGAGTACGGCAGGCGGGTCGACGTCCATGTCACACCCCGCGCGCCGCGAGGATCGCCGACAGGTCGAGCCCCCGGGCCCGCTCCATGTCCTCCCGGTACTTCAGCACCGACCCCAGCGTGGCCACCGCCAGCTCCGCGTCCACCTCCGTGGCGCCCAGCGCCTCCAGCGCCCGGGCCCAGTCGATCGTCTCCGCGACACCCGGTGGCTTCACGAGGTCCTCGGCGCGCAGCGCCTGCACCAGGGCGGTGACCTGCTCGGCCAGCCGGTCCGCCACGCCCGGCAGCCTCCGCCGGACGATGGCGAGTTCCCGAGCGAAGCCGGGGTGGTCGAACCAGTGGTAGAGACAGCGGCGTTTGAGCGCGTCGTGCACCTCCCGTGTGCGGTTCGACGTCAGCACCACCACCGGAGGAACCTCGGCGCGCAGCGTGCCCAGTTCGGGGATCGTGACCGAGAACTCCGACAGCAGCTCCAGCAGGAACGCCTCGAACTCGTCGTCGGCGCGGTCGATCTCGTCCACCAGCAGCACACAGGGATGTGTCTCCAGGGCCTGCAGCAGCGGGCGGGCGATGAGGAACCGCCGGTCGTACAGCTCGCCCTCCAGTCTGTCCGGATCCCTGACCCCGGCCGCCTCCGCGGCCCGCAGATGCAGCAGTTGGCGCGGGAAGTCCCAGTCGTACAGGGCTTGGGAGGCGTCGATGCCCTCGTAACACTGCAGCCGGATCAGCGGCGCGCCGAGCGCCTCGGCGAGGGCCGACGCGAGCGCGGTCTTGCCCACGCCCGCGTCGCCCTCGCAGAAGACGGGCCGGTGCAGCCTGAGGGCGAGGAAGCAGGCGACGGCCAGCCCTTCGTCGACGAGGTACCCCGTCTTCTCCAGGCGTTCCCGCACCTCCTCGGGACCTCTCAAGCCGTCACTCCCCTCCCGCCGCGGCCAGCACCGCCCGCCGGGTGAGAACCCGGGCGAGATGCGCGCGGTACTCGGGTGTGGCCGACGGGTCCGAGGAGGGGTGGGTGCCCTCGGCCGCCGACGCGGCGGCCCGGGCGACGGCGTCCGGCGCCGCCGGGGCCCCGACGAGCTCCGCCTCACAGGCCGCGGCACGCAGCGGTGTCGCACCCATGTTCGTCAGCCCGACCCGTGCCTCGGCGATGTGCCCGTTCTCGCGCCGCACGAGCGCCGCCACACCGACCACCGCCCAGGCCTGTGCGACTCGGTTGAACTTCTCGTAGTGGAAGCCCCAGCCGTCCGTCTTCGGTACCCGTACCTCCACGAGCAGCTCGTCGGGCCGTAGCGCGGTCTGCAGGTAGTCGACGAAGAACTCCCGGGCCGCGATGGTCCGCCGCCCCCGCGGCCCCACCGCGACCAGCTCGGCGTCCAGGGCGAGCGTCACCGTCGGCAGATCACCGGCCGGATCGGCGTGCGCGAGCGAGCCCCCGAGGGTGCCGCGATGCCGTACCGCCGGGTCGGCGACCGTCCGCGTGGCCGCCGCGAGCAGCCCCGCGTACCGGCCCACCAGCGGATCCCGGATGACGTGGTGGTGTGTGGTCAGCGCGCCGATCACCAGCGTGTCGCCGTCCTCGCGCACCCCGCTCAGCCCGGGGATCCGGCCGACGTCCACGACGAGTTCGGGGAAGGCGAGCCTGAGGCGCAGCAGCGGCAACAGGCTCTGCCCGCCGGCCAGTACCTTAGCCTCCTCGCCTGCCTCGGCGAGCGTCTGTACCGCCTCGTCGACGCTCGTCGGCCGGGCGTAGTCGAATGCCGGGGGAATCATGCCGACGCCTCCTGAATGGCCTGCCAGACCCGCTCGGGTGTACAGGGCATCGCCACCTCGGTGACGCCCAGCGGCCGCAGCGCGTCGACGATCGCATTCACGACCGCCGGTGTGGCCGCGATGGTCCCGGCCTCCCCGACGCCCTTGGCGCCCAGCGGGTTGGATGTGGCGGGTGTCTCGGTCCGGTCCGTCACGAAGCCGGGCAGGTCCACGGCCGACGGTACGAGGTAGTCGGCCATGGTGCCCGACACCAGGTTGCCCTCGTCGTCGTACACCGCCTCCTCGTACAGGGCCTGCGCGATGCCCTGGGCGACCCCGCCGTGCACCTGTCCCTCGACGATCAGCGGGTTGACGACCCGGCCGACGTCGTCGACGCACACATACGACCGGATCGTCGACCGCCCGGTCTCCGTGTCCACCTCGACCGCGCACAGATGCGTGCCGTGCGGATAGGAGAAGTTCTCCGGGTCCATGATGTGCTCGGCGTTGATGGTGGGCTCCATGCCGTCGGGCAGGTCGTGCGACGAGAACGCCGCGAAGGCGATCTCCTGGATCGTGGTGCGCGCCTCGGGCGACCCCTTGACCGAGAACGCCCCGCCCACGAAATCCAGGTCGTCCTCGCTGGCCTCCAGCAGATGCGCGGCGACCCTCCGGGCCTTGCCCACCACCTTCAGCGCGGCCTGGTGCACGGCCGCCCCACCGACGACCAGCGACCGCGACCCGTAGGTGTCCATGCCCTGCGGGGCCGCCTGCGTGTCGCCGTGCACGACCTCCACGTCCTCGAACGGCACGCCCAGCACGTCGGCGGCGATCTGGCTCCAGGACGTCACATGCCCCTGCCCATGCGGACTGGTACCGGTGACCACCTCGACCTTGCCGGTGGGCAGCATGCGGATGCTCGCCGCCTCCCAGCCCCCGGCCCCGTACCGCAGGTCACCCAGGACCCGGCTCGGGGCGAGCCCGCACATCTCCGTGTACGTCGACACACCGATGCCGAGCCGCACCGTCTCGCCGCGTTCGTTGCGCTTCTGCTGCTCGGCGCGCAGGTCGTCGTAGCCGAACAGCGCGAGGGCCTTGTCCGTCGCGGCCTCGTAGTTGCCGCTGTCGTAGGTCAGGCCCGCCACCGACGGATAGGGGAACTCCTCGTGCCGGATCCAGTTGCGACGCCTCAACTCCACGGGATCCAGATCGAGTTCGGTGGCCAGCTCGTCCATGATCCGTTCGATGGCGTAGGTCGCCTCCGGGCGTCCCGCGCCCCGGTAGGCGTCGGTCGGCGTCCGGGTCGTGAACACACCGGTGCAGGTGAAGTCGTAAGCGTCCATCTTGTAGATCCCCGGGTACATGAACGCGCCGAGGATCGGGACACCGGGCGTGACGAGCATCAGGTACGCGCCCATGTCGGCCAGCAGGTCCACCTTCAGCCCGAGCAGTCTGCCTTCGCGGGTCGCCGCGATCTCGACGTCCTGGATCATGCCGCGGCCGTGGTGGGTGGCCAGATAGCCCTCGGAGCGGGACTCGGTCCACTTGACGGGGCGTCCGAGGCGGCGCGCGACGGTGAGGGCGATGGCCTCCTCGCCGTACACCTGGAGCTTGGAGCCGAAGCCGCCGCCCACGTCGGGGGCGATCACGCGCAGCTTGTGCTCGGGAACGCCGGTGACCATGGCGAGCATGATCCGCAGGATGTGCGGGATCTGGGTGGCCGAGTGGACGGTGTACTCACCGGAGGCGGCGAGCGGGGCGACCACGACGGCACGCGGCTCCATCGCGTTGGGGATCAGCCGCTGTTGCACATAGCGCCGCTTGAGGACGACGTCGGCGCGCTCCTTCACGCTCGTGTAGTCGTCTCCGGTGGCCAGCGGCCAGACGTAGCAGCGGTTCGTGCCCTTGTCGGCGTGGACCAGCGGGGCGTCCTCGGCGAGCGCCGCCTCCAGGTCCAGCACGGGCGGAAGGGGTGTGTAGTCGACCTCGACCGCCTCCAGCGCGTCGGCGGCCGCGTACCGGTCGCGGGCCACGACGACCGCCACGGGATCGCCCGCGTGGCGCACCTCGTCCACGGCGATCGGCGGATGGTCGGGCAGCACGATGTCCTCGGTCACCGGCCAGGCGCACGGGAGCGACCCCAGTCCCTCGGCGAGATCGCGCCCGCTGAATGCCGCGACGACACCTGGACGTTCGAGCGCCGGGGAGACGTCGACCCGGTCGACGCGGGCGTGGGCCATGGGGCTGCGCAGGATCGCGAGGTGCAGCAGCCCGGCCACCTGGATGTTGTCGGTCCAGGTGGTCTGCCCGGTGACGAGCCGGGCGTCCTCCTTGCGCAGCCGGGCCCGGCCGACCTCCCGCTCGGTCGTCCCGGTCACGACGCGACCTCCTGCTCGGAGGCGTCCAGGACGGCACGCACGATGTTCTGGTAACCGGTGCACCGGCAGAGGTTGCCCTCCAGAGCGTGACGCACCTCGTCCGCGGTCGGGGCCGGGTTCTCGCGGAGCAGATCCCGGGCCGCCATGATCATGCCGGGGGTGCAGTAGCCGCACTGCAGCGCGTGCCTTTCGTGGAACGCCTTCTGCAGCGGATGCCACTCGCCACCTCCCGCGAGCCCCTGGACGGTGGTCACTTCGCCGCCGTCGGCCTGGACGGCGAGTACCGAGCAGCTCTTGACGGTCTCGCCGTCGAGATCGACCGTGCAGGCGCCGCAGTTCGAGGTGTCGCAGCCGACGGGGGTCCCGGTGAGCCCCAGACGGTCCCGCAGGTAGTGGACCAGGAGGAGGCGCGGTTCGACCTCGTCCTCGTATGTGGTGCCGTCCACCTTCACCGAAATACGGGTCATGTGCCCTCCCGGAGAGCCAGGTGAGGGGTGCAGTCAGTTTACGTGACCTGCGTCACTGTAGGGCCGGGTGTCGGGGCGCGGCGAGTGGCGCGACAGAAACGGTTGGGGGTTAATCCGTTGCCGCCGCCCGCGGTTCCTGCTGCACTGCACCGGACACGTCGTCGAACCGAGGAGAGGCAATGCGCGCAGCGTCCATGTCCACCCAGCAAGGAACCACTCCCGTGACAAAGGACATGACGCTCTGTGCCCACGCTGAACCTGGGAATCCTCGCGCACGTAGACGCGGGTAAGACAAGCCTCACCGAGCGGCTGCTGCACTCGGCCGGAGCAATCGACGAGATCGGCAGCGTCGACGACGGAAGCACCCGGACCGACACCCTCGCGCTGGAACGGCGGCGCGGCATCACGATCAGGTCCGCCGTCGTCTCCTTCACGATCGACGACGTCACCGTCAATCTGATCGACACCCCCGGCCACCCGGACTTCATCGCCGAGGTGGAGCGGGTGCTCAGTGTGCTCGACGGCGCGGTGCTCGTCGTCTCGGCGGTGGAGGGCGTCCAGGCGCAGACGCGCATCCTGATGCGGACGCTGCGGCGGTTGCGGATTCCGACGCTCATCTTCGTGAACAAGATCGACCGTGGTGGCGCGCTTGCCGACCGGACGTTCGACGCCCTGGCCGAGCGCCTCACCCCCTCGGTCGTCCCCATGGGGCGGGCGGTCGGACTCGGCACGCGCGACGCGCACGTCCTGCCCCGCGACGTCCATGACGGGGCGTTCACGGATCGGCTGCTGGACGTCCTCACCGAGTACGACGAGGACCTGCTGGCTGCCTATGTCGAGGACACGGTCTCCTACGACCGACTGCGCACTGCCCTCGTGGAACAGACCCGGCGGGCCCTGGTGCACCCCGTGTTCTTCGGGTCGGCGATCACGGGCGCGGGCGTCGACGAGTTGATCGACGGAGTCAAGGAGCTGCTGCCGCCCGCCGGCGGCGACCCGGAGGGGCCGGTCTCCGGGACGGTCTTCAAGGTCGAGCGGGGACCGGCGGGGGAGAAGATCGCGTACGCGCGGTTGTTCTCCGGCACCCTGCGGACCCGCGACCTGCTGCGGTTCCGCGACGGCCAGGAGGGCAAGGTCACCGCGATCAGCGTCTTCGACCGCGGCTCGGCCGTTCGTGAGGAATCGGTGACGGCGGGGCGGATCGGGAGACTGTGGGGTCTGGCGGGTGTCCGTATCGGTGACACCTTCGGTGACGTTCCCCGCGCGGACGGCCCCCGGCACCACTTCTCCCCGCCGACCCTGGAGACGGTCGTGCACCCCGCCCGTCCGGGCGACAGGGGCGCACTGCACCTCGCGCTCGCCCAGCTTGCCGAACAGGACCCGCTCATCGCCCTGCGACAGGACGAGATCCGCCAGGAGATCTCCGTCTCCCTCTACGGAGAGGTCCAGAAGGAGGTCATCCAGGCGACGCTCGCCGAGGAGTACGGCGTCGAGGTCACGTTCCGGCCGACAACGCCCCTGTGCATCGAACGGCCCGTCGGCACGGGCGCGGCGGTGGAGTTCAACCAGAAGGATCCCAACCCGTTCCTCGCCACGGTCGGACTGCGTGTCGATCCGGCCCCGGTCGGCTCCGGTGTGGGCTTCCGCCTGGAGGTCGAACTCGGATCGATGCCGTACGCCTTCTTCAAGGCCGTCGAGGACACGGTGACCGAGACACTGACGCAGGGCCTGCACGGCTGGCAGGTCACCGACTGCACGGTCACCATGACGCACTCGGGCTACTCCCCGCGGCAGAGCCATGCCCACCAGGGCTTCGACAAGAGCATGTCGAGCACGGGGGCGGACTTCCGGGGGCTGACCCCACTGGTCGTGATGGCCGCGTTGCAGCGGGCGGGGACGCGGGTGTACGAGCCGATGCACCGTTTCCGTATCCAGGCACCGGCCGACACGCTCGGCGCGCTGCTGCCCCTCCTCACCCGGCAGGGCGCGGTACCGCAGAACACCGAACTGCGGGGTACGGAATGCGTGTTGACCGGGCAGGTGACCGCGGCCCAGGTCCACGGACTGGAGCAGTCGCTGCCGGGGCCGACGCGTGGCGAGGGCGAACTGGAGTCCGTGTTCGACCACTACGCGCCGGTGACGGTCGGCGAGGTCCCGTGCCGCCCGCGCACCGACCACAACCCGCTCGACCGTGAGGAGTATCTGCTCCGAGTGTTGCGAAAAGTGCCGGGGAGTGGGGCGCTTGCGTCCTCTTGAGCCAGTGGTTTCAACGCAGGTGCTTTCGGGGCGGGTTGCGGTGGCGGGCTCGACAACACGTTTGGCGCTGTGCGCCTCTCGGGTGAGTGCGGACCGGACCCCGTGACCGTCGGCGGCCCGGTGGCGTTGCTGAAGACATGATCTCAACACGACGCATCGTCGCCGCTGTCGGTCTCGCCGTGGGTGTCACGGGCCTTGCCGCGCCGCTGGCCGCCGCCGCCCCCGCCGGGGCCCACGACGCGGGGAACCCGGTCACCCTGCTCGACTCGCTGGCCCGCACCGGCATCCCCGCGGAGCACCAGAACGAGATTCCGCGGCCGTCCGACCAGCTCAACCACGCCGCCGGTCTCGTCGCGCCTGTCACGGGGCGGATTCCGGTCGTCCAGCACTGAGCCCAGCACTGAGGCGAGTACGTACAGCGCCCGCGTGGCGCCCCTGCGCCCCCGGCCGACAAGGCCGGGGGCTGTGACTTTTCGGAGGGCGGCCAGTGCGTCCCGATGCGAACGGGCCGTTTTGGCAGGGCAGTTCGCGGGAGGTGGACCGACGGTACCGCCCATCCAGTGGGGGCCGTCGACGCCCGGCCGTACCCACCCGCCCGGATGCTGCCGAATCACCAGGCGTTGTCCCGCGCCGAGCGAAGACCTGTCCGCGTCTCTCAGTGGTTGTTAAAGGTTAAAATGCCTTCGGAAGCGGCGAATTGATTCCCCACCGGCGCCCGAAGAGCGACGCATCCGGTCGATCTCGCTTCCGCGGCGCGGGCGACGTGCACAAGGCGTCCTGGCCGCGCATGGATCATGGATGTGGGCCGCCGTGGCCCGCACCGGGCGCGCGATGCGCCCGCACCACCGACGGAAGGCAGCAGCACCATGGCGCAGGAAGTGCGCGGCGTGATCGCCCCTGGCAAGAACGAGCCGGTACGGGTCGAGACGATCGTCGTACCGGATCCGGGTCCTGGCGAGGCGGTGGTGCAGATCCAGGCCTGCGGGGTGTGCCACACCGACCTGCACTACAAGCAGGGCGGCATCAGCGACGACTTCCCGTTCCTGCTCGGCCATGAGGCGGCCGGGATCGTCGAGTCGGTTGGCGAGGGCGTCACGGACGTCGCCCCCGGTGACTTCGTGATCCTCAACTGGCGTGCGGTGTGCGGCCGGTGCCGCGCGTGCCTGCGCGGGCGCCCCTGGTACTGCTTCGACACGCACAACGCCAAGCAGAAGATGACCCTCGCCGCCACCGGACAGGAACTCTCCCCGGCCCTGGGCATCGGCGCCTTCGCGGAGAAGACCCTGGTCGCGTCCGGACAGTGCACCAAGGTCGACCCGTCCGTCTCCCCGGCGGTGGCGGGCCTCCTCGGCTGCGGGGT
This sequence comes from Streptomyces sp. NPDC001020, assembly GCF_053599115.1. Classification (NCBI taxonomy): domain Bacteria; kingdom Bacillati; phylum Actinomycetota; class Actinomycetes; order Kitasatosporales; family Streptomycetaceae; genus Streptomyces; species Streptomyces sp. NPDC001020. The sequence goes on from NZ_JBSFLQ010000016.1 coordinate 49,660, forward strand.
GATGGCGGGCATCGGCGCCGCCATCAACACCGGGAACGTCGGCCGTGGGGACTCGGTCGCGGTCATCGGCTGCGGCGGTGTCGGCGACGCGGCGATCGCCGGGTCGCACCTGGCGGGCGCCGCGAAGGTCATCGCGGTGGACATCGACGACCGCAAGCTTCGGACTGCCCGGGAGATGGGCGCGACGCACACCGTCAACTCCAAGGAGACCGACCCCGTCGAGGCGATCCGTGAGCTGACCGGCGGCTTCGGCGCCGACGTCGTGATCGAGGCGGTCGGCCGCCCCGAGACGTACAAGCAGGCCTTCTACGCCCGCGACCTGGCCGGCACCGTCGTCCTGGTGGGCGTGCCCACCCCGGAGATGAAGCTGGAGCTGCCGCTCCTCGACGTCTTCGGGCGCGGCGGCGCGCTGAAGTCGTCCTGGTACGGGGACTGCCTGCCCTCCCGCGACTTCCCGATGCTGATCGACCTGCACCTCCAGGGCCGTCTGGACCTGCAGAAGTTCGTTTCGGAGACCATCGCCCTCGACGAGGTCGAGAAGGCCTTCGAGCGGATGCACCAGGGTGACGTCCTGCGTTCCGTGGTGGTGCTGTGATGACCGCGCGCATCGACCACCTGGTCACCTCCGGCACCTTCTCCCTCGACGGCGGCACCTGGGACGTCGACAACAACGTGTGGATCGTCGGCGACGACCACGAGGCCATCGTCATCGACGCCGCCCACGACGCCGACGCGATCGCCGAGGCCGTGGGCGACCGGCGGCTGCGCGCCATCGTGTGCACGCACGCCCACAACGACCACATCGATGCCGCGCCGGCCCTGGCCGAGCGGACCGGTGCGGCGATCTGGCTCCACCCTGACGACCTGCCGCTGTGGAAGCTGACGCACCCCGGCCGTCTCCCCGACCACTGGCTCGCCGACGGCCAGGTCATCGAGACGGCCGGCACCGACCTGACCGTCCTGCACACCCCGGGCCATGCCCTCGGAGCGGTCTGCCTCTACGACCCGGGCCTCGGCACGGTCTTCACCGGCGACACGCTCTTCCAGGGCGGCCCGGGGGCCACCGGACGCTCGTACTCCCACTTCCCGACCATCATCGAGTCGATCCGCGACCGGCTGCTGACCCTCCCGCCCGAGACGGTGGTCCGCACCGGCCACGGCGATTCGACCACCATCGGCGCCGAGGCACCCCACCTCGACGAATGGATCGCACGCGGCCACTGATCCGGCAGATCTGATCGCCATCTCGAAAAGGCGACAGAAGATGTCCGACTTCCGCGGCAGCATCGTCGACGTCGAGGAAGCAACGAACGCGGAGGTCGGACATGTCGGGACCGTTGGAAGGCAAGGTCGCACTGGTCGCCGGGGCGACGAGGGGCGCCGGACGGGGGATCGCCGTCGAACTGGGCGCTGCCGGCGCCACCGTCTACGTCACCGGGCGCAGCACACGCGAACGGCGCTCGGAATACGACCGGCCCGAGACCATCGAGGAAACCGCGGAACTGGTGACCGCGGCGGGCGGCCACGGCATCCCCGTACCCACCGACCATCTGGTCCCGGCCCAGGTACGCGCCCTTGTGGACCGCATCGACGACGAACAGGGGCGCCTCGACATCCTCGTGAACGACATCTGGGGCGGGGAGAAGCTCTTCGAGTGGGACAGCCCGATGTGGGAGCACGACCTCGACAAGGGGCTGCGCCTGCTGCGGCTCGCCGTCGACACGCACGCGATCACCAACCACCATGCGCTGCCCTTGCTGCTGCGCCGTCCCGGCGGCCTGGTCGTCGAGATGACCGACGGAACGGCCGAGTACAACCGCGACACCTACCGGGTGTCGTTCTTCTACGACCTTGCCAAGACGTCCGTGCTGCGCATGGCGTTCGCCCTCGGCCACGAGCTGGGGTCGCGCGGCGCCACCGCGCTCGCCCTCACTCCCGGCTGGATGCGCTCCGAGCTGATGCTCGACCTGTTCGGCGTGGCGGAGGAGAACTGGCGCGACGCGCTGGAGCGCGAACCGCACTTCTGCATCTCCGAGAGCCCGTACTACGTCGGCCGGGCCGTCGCCGCGTTGGCCGCCGACCCCGAAGTGTCCCGCTGGAACGGCGCGTCCCTCTCCAGCGGGCGGCTCGCCCAGGTGTACGGGTTCACGGACCGCGACGGCAGCCGCCCCGACGCCTGGCGCTATCTCGTGGAGGTCCAGGACGCGGGCAAGCCCGCGGACGCGACCGGATACCGCTGACCGACCCGTGAGGCCGCCGGGACGCGGCAGGGGCGGTACGCGGTACGTACCGCCCCCACGCGGTTGACGCCCGGTGCCCTCACCCGCTGCCGGTCAGCCAGGGCCTGACCTGCTTGCGCGCCTCGTGCAGACGGGACTTCAACGTGCCCAGCGGCACCCCGACACGTTCGGCGGCCTCCGCGTACTCCAACTGGCAGATGTCCCGGTAGACCAGGGGCGCCACCAGGTGCGGATACTCGCGCTCCAATCGCTCCAGGGCCTCCAGCAGGTCGACCCGGGACCCGGCGATCACACTGGTCGTCCGCGGGTCCACGTGCCGGCCCGGGTCTATGGCCCCGGGCTGCTCGGCGGCGCGCCGCTTCAGCTCCCGGTACTTCTGCCGCGCACAGTTGGCGACCACCGTGTACAGCCAGGTGCTGAAGCGGCTGCGGCCCTCGAACGTGGTGATCCTCCGCGCCACCTGCAGCAGCACGTCCTGCGCCGCCTCCTCGGCGTCCTCCCGGCACGGCAGGAACCGCCCGCAGCGCCGTACGACCTCCGGCCGGATGTCCTGGAGCAGCGCTTCCAGGGCAGCTCCGTCACCCGCCGCCGCGCGCCGAGCGAACTCCTCGGTGTCCGCGGCATTCCCCACTGGGTGTTCCCCTCGCTGTCGATCCGAGACCAGGCATGATAGTCGCATGCAGTCCCTGGAACGGATCGACCGCTACCGCCTCGAACGGCGCCTGGGTGGCGGCGCGTTCGGTGTGGTGTGGCTCGCCCACGACGACGCCCTGGAAGCGCCCGTCGCGGTGAAGGTGCTTGCCGAGAACTGGGCCGACCGGCTGGATGTCAGGGAGCGCTTCCTCTCCGAGGCCCGGCTGCTGCGCCGGGCCGGTTCGAGCCGGGTCGTCCAGGTCTACGACATCGGCGAACTCCCCGACGGCAGACCCTACTTCGTCATGGAGTACGCGGACGGCGGCACCCTCGCCGACCAGCTCCACGACGGCCCTCTCCCCGTGGCCGAGGCCCTGCGCCTGACCGCTCTCGCCGCCCGTGCCGCGGGCGCGCTGCACGACGCCGGCATCGTGCACCGGGACATCAAGCCGTCCAACGTCCTGCTCGGAACCGCGCCCGATGGATCCCCCCGGCTGCTGCTCGCGGATCTGGGCCTCGCCAAGAGCCTGGCACAGGCGTCCGGACTGACCATGGCCGCCGGTTCCGCCGGATACGCGCCACCTGAACAGAGCGAACCCGGCACGGGCATCGACGCGCGAGCCGACGTCTACAGCCTGGGCGCCCTCGGATACCACCTCCTCACCGGCACGGTCCCCGCCCTGCCCGGCAAGGTGGTACCCCCCGACCGGCTCCGCCCCGAACTGCTGCCCGATGTCCGGCGAGCGCTGATGCGGGCCATGGAATGCGACCGTGAGCAGCGCTGGCCCACCGCGGAGGCCTTCGCCGACGAACTCGACCGGCTCGCAGGGCCGCGCTCCACGACGCCCGCCGGCAGGCCACGCCGACGCCGGCGTCCCCTGGTCCTCGCCCTGGTCGCCGTGGCCGTGGCCGGTGCCGCCGGGGTCACCGCCGCACTGGTCGTACGGCAGCCGCCCGCGCGAGAACTCACCGTCCGGGACTCCACAGGGCGGATCGAGGCGGCCGTGCCCGCCGCCTGGGGCGGTCAACTACGCGACTCAGGCTGGGATCCGAAGACACTGGGCCTGCCGACGGCACACGCGCCCGCCCTCGCCGTCGCGGACGACCTGACACGTTGGCAGGACCTGGGCTCCGATGTGAACGGCGTGTTCGTCGGTCTGAGCGAGCACGGTGACCTGACCGCCGAGGTGCGCGCGCTCGACCACACCGGCTGCCACTACCAGGGCAGCCGCGACTACCGTGGCACGGCCTGGCGCGGACCGGTACGCATCTGGAATCACTGTGCGGGGGGCAAGGGCTCCATCACGGAGGCCGCGCTTGACCCGGCCGACGGCATCGGCTCGCCGCAGGTGTACGTCCAGATACGTCAGGACGGCGGCGGTTCCATGGCCCGCCGGGTCCTTGACTCGGTACGGGTCACAGACGACTCGGTACGGGGCACCGACTGACGCCGCTCGGCAGCGCAGACGAAATACTCCCGAACCTTTTCGTGTGAACACGCATCGGACAGGGATGACGGGGCACACGGCGCCGTTCGCAGACGCCAGCGGCGGCGGTGACTTTCAAGGAGGATGGACATGGTGACCTTGTGGCGCGGTACAGCGGGCCCGGACCTCGACGGCACGGCCCCCTCCCTCTCGACACGACGCATGGCGGCGGCCCTCGGCGCAGTCGTAGCACTGAGCCTGCTCACCGCCTGCGGCCATGGCAACGACACGAGCGGTGCACCCCAGAAGCTGCCCGGGACGGCACAGCCCGCCTCGGGCGAGAAGTCGACCGACGACAGCAAGGCGACGGTCACGGCAGGCACCCCCTCCGCTCTCGCCACACCGAGCGGCTCCCACGCCGTGCCCTCCACGGCCCCTTCCGGGAGCCGTACCCGTACCACCAGCACCCGCTGCCACACCTCCGAACTGCGCGCCTCCGTAGGCGCCAACAACCCGGGGGCCGGGCAGGAGAACTTCCCGCTGGTCCTGACCAACCGATCCGGGCGCACCTGCACGATCAACGGCTACCCGGGCGCCGCCTTCGTGGACGCCTCCGGCAGGCAGCTGGGACCGGACCCCAAGCGCGTCTCCACCGGCCACACGAAGATCACGCTGGTCCCCGGCGGGAGCGCCTGGGCCGGGCTGACGTTCTCCAACCCCGAGGTCAGCGGTGCCGAGACCGCCACGCCCGCGGCGATCCTGATCACCCCACCGGATGAGAAGGCCACCCTGAAGGTGGCGTGGACGGGCGGCAAGGTGCCCGTGTCGGGCAACTCCTCTTCCGTGTCCCTCACGGTCTTCAGGCCGGGCACCGGCGCCTGAGCCTCTTTCCCGACACCCTGCCGTCGCGAGCGTCGGCGCATTAGCGTCGGTGCCATGGATCACATGAGGCGTTTCGAGGGATACGGAGTCCTGATCACGGGTGCGGCGCGCGGGATCGGCGCCGCCACCGCCCGGCGGTTCGCGCAGGAAGGCGCCCGCGTGCTCGTGACCGACATCGACATGGCGCAGGCCCGCAAGACCGTGGACGCGATATGCGAAGGGGGTGCGTGGGCCGAGGCGTTCGGGTGCGACGTCGCGGACCGGGCGTCCGTGGAGGCGGCCGTCGCCCACGCGGTGGACGCCTTCGGCGCGCTGGACGTGCTCGTCAACAACGCGTACGGCTGCACCCCCGACGTGCCGCTCTTCGAGGACGAACCGGACGAGGCGTGGGTGCGTGACATCGACCTGACCCTGACCGGTGCGTATCGCTGCAGCCGCGCGGCACTCCCGTACCTGGTGGCCTCCGGACGCGGCGCCATTGTCAACATCGGTTCCGTGAACGGCATCCAGGACTTCGGCAACCACGCCTACAGCGCGGCGAAGGCGGGCCTGGAGTCTCTCACCCGCACCCTTGCCGGGCACGCGGGAGCCCGCGGGGTCCGGGTCAACCTCGTGGCGCCCGGCACGGTCCGTACCACCGCGTGGGAGGGCCGCGACGCGGACCTCGCCGCGGTGAGCGGACTCTACCCGCTGGGCCGGGTCGGCAAGCCGGAGGACATCGCGGCGGCCGTCACCTTCCTCGCCTCCCCGGACGCCTCATGGGTCACGGGCACGACGCTTCGCGTCGACGGCGGCCTGCTCGCCGTGAACACGGGGTTCCGGCAGACGATGCGGCACCAGGGCTACGGCCGTCAGGAGCCGTAGGACCGTTCAGCCGGACCGTCTGCCGGAGCTGACGGGCCGGTCCTCGTGAGCCGGGTCCTGAGCCGACCGTGCGGGTCAGGACCCGGTGGCGTGGAGGACGGCGAACACGGTGCGGGGCTCACCGCCGTCGGGGGACCGCCAGCCCGCGGTGACATGGCCCGAGGCGTTCGCCGGGGTGGCGCAAGGGCTCACCGGCCTGTCGACGCCCGGGTCTGCCTCCCATCGCGGTCGGTACCGGCGTTCGCACGCCGGCGTCAATACCCGACCGGCGCGTGTCGGAGGTGGCCTCGGCCAGGGCGTCGTCGCGTAGCGTGGAAGCGCGGAGGGTCACTGGTCTCGCCGCCCGGAGGCGCACGGACGCGACCCTGCAAACGAGAGGGCCGACGCCCGTGGAAACCGGGCGTGCGCCCCTGTCGGCGGGAAGCGTTCGCTGGCGCCGGGAAGTCGCGACGGCGACGAGGCCGCCGCCCGGAGCGTCAGCACCCGAGACGGAGGTGGCCGTGCCGATCGTTACCCCTGAGTCAGGCGGGACGGAACCGGACATCAGCGTGGTCGTCATTGTCTACAACGACGCCCAGCGCCTGCCGGTAGCCGTGCGCTCCGTGCTCGACCAGACGCTGCGCAACGTGGAAGTGATCATCGCGGACGATTGTTCGACCGACGGCTCCCACGACATCGCGCTGTCCCTGGCCGCCGCCCACCCCGAACGCGTAAGGGCGATCCGGCTGCCGGAGAACAGCGGCGGCTGCGGAGAACCCCGCAACCAGGGCATGGCCGCGGCTCGCGGACGCTACGTCATGTTCCTGGACAGCGACGACACCCTGGAGCCCAACGCGTGCCGCAACCTGCTGGAGGCGGCCGACCGCACCGGCGCCGACCTGGTCTCCGGGCGGTGCGTTCGGGTCCACACCGACAGCCGACACGACAAGAGGGTTCCCTGGTATCCCTGGCTGTACCGGGCGACGCGCACCGTCGAGTCCATCGCCGAGCTGCCGGACCTCTTCGTCTTCGACACCCTGTCGACCAACAAGTGCTACCGGCGCGCGTTCCTCATCGAGAACGGACTCACGTTCCCACGGGGCGTCCACTACGAGGACCTGCTGTTCTCCGCCGAGGCGTACCTCGCGGCAGATCGGATCACCCTGATCCCCCACACGGTCTACTTCTGGAACGTGGCAGAGAAGACCGAGACCAAGTCGATCAGCAACCGGCGCCACGAGATCAACAATTTCGCCGACCGGCTGGAGATCCACCGCCGCATCGACGCCGTGCTGAACCAGCGCGGCCTCGGCGAGCTCAAGCTGTGCAAGGACATCAAGTTCCTCAAGCACGACCTCGTCCTCTATCTCCGCGACCTCCCGTTCCTCGACGACGACTACCGCCACCGCTTCGCGGAACTGGCTCGCGGCTACATCCAGAACTTTCCGCAGACGGCGTACGACCGTCTGGACCCGGTGCACGCCATCTGCGCCTACCTGCTGATGCGGGAGGACTGGGACGAGCTGATGCCGGCCGTCGACACGCTGATCAACCGCAAGAAGATCTCCGCGCCGCTCGTCGAGCGGGCCGGCCGCATCTACTGGTGCGACCGGTACCTGGACGATCCGAAGGCACGCGGTGTCATGGACGTCACCGCTCTTGGATACCACGGCAGGCCGCTGGACCGGATGTTCCTGCGCAACCTGCTCACCCGGTACGCCGTGCAGGGCGACAAGGTGCTCCTGGAAGGCGCGGTGGTCAACCCGCTGCACACCATCGCCACCGACGCCGACCTCGCCGCCGAGCTGGAATTCCGGGCCCGCCGCCGCAGTCTGCGGACCTTCCGGTTCCCCGTGCGGACCGTATCCCACGACGGCGACGCCATCGTCTGGCAGGCGGCCGTCCCGCTGGCCCGCCGGTTCCGTCCGGTGGGCGTCCTGGACGAGGTGTGGGACGTCCGGCTGCACCTGACGGCTGACGGAAAGCGGACCACGACCCGGCTCACGGCCGGCAGCGTGGATCTGGAGAACGCCGCCTCCGTGCCGGTGCGCCCCTGGCTGACCCGGTTCGTGGCGGACCGGCTCGAACCGCAGGTCTCCGCCAAGGGGCACCTGGCCTTCCGGCTCGCCCAGCACGCCACCGCGGCCTCGCGCGGGCGCGCCCTCGTGGACCGCAATCTGCACGGGCCCGCCGCCAAGGCCGCCAAGCGCACCTACCGCGGACTCAGGGCCGTGCGCCGCGACCTGACCTCCGGGACCCGCAAGGTGCAGATCTACCACCGCATGCTGCGACTGCTCCCGGTCCGCAAGGGCACCGTCGTCTTCGAGAGTCACCTCGGCAAGCAGTACAGCGACAGCCCCCGCGCCGTCTACGAGGAACTCAGGCGCCACCGGGTGCCCGTCACCGCCATCTGGTCCTACGCGGGCGCGACGCCCACGGGCTTCCCGAAGGACGCCGAACTCGTCCGCCGCTGGTCCTGGCGTTATCTCAGGGCACTGGCCCAGGCCGAGTTCTGGATCGACAACCAGGGCTTCCCCCTCAAGCTGACCAAACGTCCCGAGACCACCTACATCCAGACCTGGCACGGCTCGGCACTCAAGAAGATGGGCTTCGACCAGCCGACCCACCGGGTGATGTCCGAGCAGGCCCAGCTCTCCTACCAGGAGGCACTGGACCGCTTCGACCATTTCGTGGTCCGCGGCGAACACGACGTCCGTACCCTGGCCCGAGCCTTCCGGATCCCCGAGGAGAAACTCCTGCGCATCGGCTATCCGCGCAACGACGCGCTGGTACGGGCGGCCCGGGACCCCCGGGCGCCCGACCCGGCCCTGCACCGGCTCGCCGAACGCCTCGGCGTCCGCCCGGACCGGCGTGTGCTGCTGTACGCGCCCACATTCCGCGCCCGCGCCGACGGCGGTGTCCGCGACTTCGTGTTCCCCTTCGACGTGGAGCGCTTCGCCGACCGTTTCGGAGGCCAGTACACGCTCCTGGTCCGCTCCCACTATCTGAACCGGGTCAGCCTCCCGCCGTCGGTGGCGGGCCGGGTGATCGATGTGACGGGCGAGGGGGACATCACCCCGCTCCTCCTGCTCTCCGACGCCCTGATCACCGACTACTCGTCGGTGATGTTCGACTATGCGCTGCTGCGCCGCCCGCTCGTGTTCTACGCCTACGACTGGGAGGAGTACTCCCAGGACATGCGCGGCACCTACTTCGACCTTCTCGACGAGGCCCCGGGCCCGGTCGCGCACACCGAGGAAGAGCTCTTCGCCGCGCTGTCCGATCTGCGCACCGTGGGCGACCGGTACGAGGCGCGGCTCAAGGAATTCGTGGACAAGTACGGCGAGTACGACCGCGGGGACGCGGCGGCTCGCATCGTGGACCGTTTCTTCGCCCGCCCGGGAGAGGGCCGATGACGCAGCGTGAGGTCTTCTTTGTCGCCAACGAGGTCAACGAACTCGGCGGCGTGGGCCGCTGGCAGGAACAGATGGCCCGGCTGCTGTCCGAGCGCGGCCACCGGGTCCGGATCATCGGCATCGCCCCGCCCGAGGTGCCGATGGACCTCGGGGCGTGTCCACCGTACGAGACGCTGACCCTGTACGACCGACGGCCCGAGAGCCGCCGTCGGCCGCACTTCCCGCTCGGTCGGCTCGATCCGGCCGTCCGACGGCAGGAACGGGACAGGCAGGCCGCCGCGGAGCGCCTGTCACGTGCGTTCCGCGCCGCACGGCCCGGTGCCGTGATCATCGTGACCCAGGTGTGGGCGATGGAGTGGGTGGCGCTCGCGGACACCGCCGGGCACCCGGTCATCGGCATGAGCCACGAGTCGTTCGGGGCATCCCGCCGCTCCTCGCGCTTCGAGCGTGTGCGTACGTACTACAAGGACGTGGACCGGCTGTTGGCCCTCACCCAGGAAGATGCCGACCTCTGGGTGGGAGAGGGACTCAACAACGTCGGCTTCCTGCCCAATCCGCTGCCCTTGACGCCCGGCGCCCCCTCGCCGCGCACGGAGAAGGCGGTGGCCAGCATCGGCCGGCTCAGCCATGCGAAGGGCGTCGACCTGCTGCTGGACGTGTGGGCCGAGGCCGCGCCGCGGCAGCCGGGCTGGATCCTGCGTGTCTACGGTGCCGGCGAACACGAGGCGGCGCTGCGCCGCCAGTGCACGGACCTCGGCCTGGACGACTCGGTGGAGTGGGCGGGACAGACCGACGACGTGATCGGGGCGCTGGGGCGGTCGTCCGTGTTCGTCCAGTCCTCCCGCGGTGAGGGCTTTCCCCTGGTCCTGCTGGAGGCGATGGCCTGCGGCGTGCCCTGTGCCGCGTTCGACTGTTCGCCCGGTGTGCGCGAGATCGTCAGGAACGGCGAGGACGGGCTGCTGGCCCGGCACGGCAATGTCTCCGAACTCGCGCGCCACCTCGTGCGGTTGATGGCCGACGAGGACCTGCGCGACACGATGGGGGAGCGGGCCCGGGAGAACGTGCAGCGTTTCGCCCCCGATGTGATCACCCGCCGCTGGGAGGAGCTGTTCGACCTCCTGGAGCGCTGACGTGCCGGTCCGTGCCTCCCGGGCACGAACCGGCACCGCTCGTTGGTCAGTGGCAGTCAGTACCTTCCGTGGCCGTGGTCGCCGTGGCCGCGGAAGTCGTGACCGTGACCGTGGCCGCGGAAGTCGTGACCGTGACCGTGGCCCCGGAAGTCGTGACCGCGGCCGTGACCGTGCTCGCCGTGACCGCGGCCATGACCGTGACCACCGTGGCCGCCGTACTGCACGGACGCCTGAACGGCGGTGTGCACCACCGGAGGGGTGCTCGCCATCGCGACACCACTGCTCGCTGCTCCGGCCAGCAGCATCGTGCCGGCGATCAGGGCGATCCGGCGTCGGACGATCGTCATGGTGACTCTCCCTTCTGGCGGGCACGAGAGCCCTGTTCCGTCTCGGTGACCCCAATCTGCGACGGGGGCGCTGAGAGGAGGCTGAGGCCGGCTGAGAGGACGCTGAGAGGGGCGGAGCCGACTGGCAGGCCATCCGGGGACCACTCGGCGGCCCGTACTCACCGGGCGCGCTCGGCGCGCGGCCCTGACCATCTCTTCGTACGGTGGAAGGGAGGCCGGTCATGCGAGTGCTGGTGATCGAGGACGAACGGGGGCTCGCCGCGGCGATCGCCCGAGGGCTCGCCGAGGAGGGCTTCGTCGCCGATGTCGCTTACGACGGGGTGGACGGGCTGTGGCGTGCCGTCCACGAGCCTCACGACGCGATCGTTCTGGACCTCATGTTGCCGCGCATGTCCGGATACGAGGTCCTCAAGCGACTGCGGGCCGCCAGCGTCTGGACACCTGTCCTCATCCTCACCGCGAAGGACGGCGAGTACGACGAGGCGGACGCCCTCGACCTCGGCGCCGACGACTACCTGAGCAAACCGTTCTCCTACGTGGTACTGGTCGCCCACCTGCGGGCACTGCTGCGCCGAGGCGCGCCCGCCCGGCCCGCGGTGCTCGCGGCCGACGACCTCGACCTGGACCCGGCACGACGCCGCTGCCATCGCGCGGGCCAGGAGATCACCCTGACCGCACGGGAGTTCACCCTTCTGGAGTTCCTGCTCAGGCATCCCGACGAGGTGGTCAGCAAGACGGACATCCTCGAGCACGTCTGGGAGGAGAACTTCGACGGCGACACCAACATCGTCGAGGTCTACATCGGCTATCTGCGGCGCAAGATCGACGCCCCGTTCGACCGCCGGACGATCGAGACCGTCCGCGGTGCCGGCTACCGGCTGCGTGGCACCGGGAGGTGAATCGGTGCACATCCTCGTCCCCGCGTGGTGGGCCAGGCGTTCCCTGCGTCTGAGACTGACCGCCGCGGCGGCCTTGATGATCGCGGCGGCGCTGGTCGGTGCCTCGCTGTTGCTGCTCGTCTGGCTGCGCATGAGCCTCATCGGCGGACTCGACCAGCGGGCGTTCGAACAGGCTGAGGTGATCGCCGCGAACATCGACAGCGGGAACCTTCCGCACACCCTGCCGCCCTCGCACAAGGGCGTGACCGCCGTCCAGGTCGTCGACTCAAGGCGCGTCGTCCGGTCCAGTTCGGCGAACCTGGCGGGTAGACCCCCGCTGTTCTCCTTCTCCCCGGCGGCCTCCTCCGGCACCTCAGGGGTCCACAGCATGCACGACCTGCCCGTGATGGGGGACGGCACCTGGCGCGCCGTGGCGGTTACCGCCGGACCCGACAAGGACCCGGTGACCGTGTATGTCGCCGTGCCCACCGAGTCCGTGTCCCGCAACCTGGCCGACCTCACCGCGGGCCTGGCCATCGTCGTACCGCTGGCCGCCACCGTGCTCACCGGCGTGGTCTGGTTGCTGACCGGACGGGCCCTGCGGCCCGTGGACGCCCTGCGCTCCCAGGCCGCCGAGATCACCGTCTCCGACCTCGGCCGCCGACTGGACGAACCGCCCGCCGACGACGCCCTCGGTCGGCTGGCGCGCACCCTGAACGACCTGCTCGCCCGGCTGGACGCCTCGACGCAACGCCAGCGGGAGTTCGTCGCCGACGCCGCCCATGAGCTGCGCAGCCCCTTGAGCAGCCTGCACACACAGCTGGAAGTGGCCGTGCGGCACCCGGGCTCCGCGGACTGGCGCACCCGGGGCCCGGCCCTGATCGAGGAGAGCGAGCGACTGTCCCGGCTCGTCGACGACCTGGTCCGGCTGGCCCGCCTCGACGCCCGGCCCCGGCTGCGCAAACGCCCCGTGGACCTGGACGAGATCGTCTTCCACGAGGTCCTCCGCGCCCGCCTGAGAACCTCCGTGCTCGTCGACCAGCACGCCGTCAGCGCCGCCCGTGTCTACGGTGACGGGGAGGCCCTTGCCCGGGTTGTGCGAAATCTGCTGGACAACGCCATCCGGTACGCCGTCGACCGGATCGATGTGAGCCTCGGCGTGCACGAGGGCACCGCGATCCTGGTCGTCGCCGACGACGGTCCGGGCATCCCGGTGGCCGACCGGCGCCGCGTCTTCGACCGCTTCACCCGTCTGGACGGCGCCCGCGCCCGGGACACCGGCGGAAGCGGACTGGGGCTGGCGATCGCCCACGAGGTCATCGCCGCCCACGACGGCCACATCCACGTCGAGGACAACGGTCCCGGTGCCCGCCTCGTGATCCGTATCCCGGCGACCGACCTTTGACCGGGGCCGGCCGCACGGAACGAAATGTCACTGTTTCGTCGCAGTGTGTACAGCGCCACAACCCAATGGGCTCCGGGGCGGTCTAATCGGCAGGAACCGCGCCGTGTACGGTAGCCGCCGTACAAAAGATGAAAGGCCTGCCCATGGGGGACATACGTAGACGGGGAGCCGTCGTGCTCGGGATCACCGCGCTGGCTGCCCCGCTCACGCTCGCGTTCGGTACCGCACCCGCGGCAGCCGCGAGTTGCACCACACAGACCGGTCCGTATCAGAAGCAAGTGGAGAAGTTCCTCGGCCGGCCGGTCGACGGCAAGCAGTCCTCGGCCGACTGCAAGTCGATCCAGGCCTTCCAGAACAAGCACCGCATCACCCCCGCCGCCGGCTACGCGGGCCCCGTCACCTGGGGTGTGATGGATCTCATGAACCGGCAGAAGGCCGTCGGGAACAAGCCCAACAAGGACGGGAAGTGCCCCGTCAACAAGGGCCGCATCGCCTGCGTCAACCTCACGCTCCAGCTCAGCTGGATCCAGGACGGCAGCCGGCTCGTCTACGGCCCTGTCCCGGTCCGCACCGGACGCAAGGGCTACCCGACCCGCACCGGCCTGAAGAAGATCTACTGGCGGGACATCGACCACGTGTCCAGCCTCTACAACACTCCGATGCCCTACAGCCAGTTCTTCGACGGCGGGCAGGCCTTCCACTCGGTCGGCGTCAGTGTGTGGAACCCGCCGGGGTCGCACGGCTGCGTCAACATGACCAAGACCGACGCAAAGAAGTACTGGTCGTTGCTGAAGAACGGCGACGACGTGTTCGTGTACGGGCGCAAGCCCGGCACCTGACGCGCGGATGGTCCGGCCGCTGAGGTCAACGGCCGGACCGCTGGACCCAGTCACTCGGGCGCGTCCCCGAAGTCCGGGATCTCCAGCCGGACTCCGCCCTTCAGCGCCGAATCGTGCGCGATGATCCCCGGCAAGGTGTAGCGCGCCGCGACCCAGGCGTTCACGGACGGCAGAGTGCCCCTTCCCACCGCCTTCACGAAGTCGTCCACCAGGAAGTGATGGCTTCCCTCGTGCCCGTTGTGCAGGGCGTCGAACTCCCGTGGCAACCGCGACCGGTCGTGTACCGGAGCCGAACCCGAGGTGAAGGCGGCCCGTAGCTCCGGCGCTATGTGCGCCAGTGACGGGTCGTCAGCAGACATGGTGGGCTTGGGTTCCAGCAGTGCCGAGATGTCCTTCACCCCGTTCTTGTCCTGCCACAGTGCCACCGTGGCGAGTTGCTCCATGCTCCCCTCCGTACCGAAGAACCGGAAACGCGACTCCCGGATGTGCGAGGGGTAGCCGACCCGCCGGAACTCGTTGGTGCGGAAGGAGCCACCGCCCGCGACTTCGAACAGTGCGGTGGCGTTGGAGAAGTCGTTGTCGAACTGGCTGACCTCCTTGTCGAACACACCGTCACCGCGCTCGTCGCGCACTCCGATCGCGGACACACTCACCGCGTGCGTCTGCCAGGCGCCGAGCACACCGCCCACCGCGTGGGTCGGGTAGAGCAGTGGGGGATAACTGGCGGTCGCCTTCCAGTTCTCGCCGCCACTGTACTGGTATGCCTCGTAGAACCCGAGGTCCATGTCGTGGACGTAGTCGCCCTCCGCGTAGAACAGCCGCCCGAAGGCGCCCTCGGCGATCCGGTTGCGGGCGTGCACCGTTGCCGGGTGGTACTGGCTGGTCTCGCCCATCATGTACGTCAGTCCGGTCGCCTTGACCGCGTCGATGATGGCCGCGACCTCCTCCGTGTTGATCGCCATGGGCACGGCGGAGTACACGTGCTTGCCGGCGTTCAGTCCCTGGACCACCAGGGGGCCATGGGTCCAGCGCTGGGTGAAGATCGCGACCGCGTCGACGTCCTTCGACTCCAGCATGGCCTCGTACGCGGGGAACGTTCCGGTGAGGCCCTCGGCGGTGGCGAGACTCTCGGCCCGTTCGGGGAGCAGGTCGGTGACGTAGACGTCACCGACGCCGGGGTGGGCCAGGAACAGCTTGGCGAACTGGCCGGAGAACTGGCCGGCGCCGACGATGCCGAGCGAGAACGTCATGGGGTGCGTGCCCTTCATGAGGAGGGAACGGACGGATCTGGCTGTTGCTCTGGTCGAGGCCGCTCACCGGCGCTTCCATCGTTACTTTTGAGGCGGAGGAATCGTGGCGTCAAGACTCCTGCAGTCGAACTCGCCACGACATGCTCACCTTGACGATGAACACGGAAGCACGGTCCCGCAGTTGGGGTGTGAACGGCCCTCCCGGCCAGGAGTGATCGGCTTCACGGTCCGGAATGCCGGAAGGTGCCTGATTGCTCACAACGCCTTCACATGAGGCCCCGTATGCTTCACGTCATGTCCACCACTCCTGAACCTGCAGCGGAACGTTCCGCCGATGAGGTCAACGAGGAGATCCGGGCCTTGTGGTTCCGGAGCGGCGGATCGCTGAGCGCGGAGGAGCGGCGGGAGTACCAGCGGCTCGTCATGGAATGGGCCGCGGCATCCCCGAAGGACACGGAAGCGGCGTGACCGACCGCTCGGTCCGCACGACGAGCGTTACCGGAGCAGTTGATCACCCCGGCCAACGGTGACCGCGGCGCGGAGTGGGAACGCGACGAGCAGTGCGATCGCGACGAGGAGTCCGCTCGCCCAGAGCGGCCCGAGGTCCCCGACCGCAGTGCTGAGGGTGGTCGCGGCGATGAGGGGGCCGACGGCGGCGCCGACGTTGAGTGCGGCGGTCGCGTACGAGCCGGCCATGGTGGGGGCTCCGGCTGCCTCGTACAGGACCCGCGTGATCAGTGTGCTGCCCAGCGCGAACGACAGCGCGCCCTGCACGAACACGAGGAGGAACAGAGCGACCGGCTTGTGGGCCAGCACGGCCAGCGTCGGCCAGCCGATGAGCAGGAGCGGGCCGCCGGTGGCGATGACCAGGCCGGGGCGCTGGTCGGAAAGCCGGCCGGCGACGGTGACACCGACGAAGGAGCCGACACCGAAGAGCACCAGAACGGCAGAGACCCACAGCCTCCCCAGCCCGGCGGCGTCGGTCACGACGGGGGCGAGGAAGGTGAAGCTTCCGAAGGTTGCCGCGTTCACCAGCGCGCCGAGCAGCATGACCAGGAGCAGCCGCGGCCTCCTGAGCTGTGCGAGCTCTGACCGCAAGGCCGGCCCGTCAGCCTTGTCCTGTCGCAGCGGGCGGGTGGGGATTCCCGAGAGGATGCCGATGGCGGCGGGCAGGCAGAGAGCGGCGACGGCCCAGAACGTGGCCCGCCAGCCGAGCAGCGTGCCGAGTACGGACCCCCCGGGGACCCCGGCGATCGTGGCCACCGTCGTGCCCGACAGCAGCACGGCGAGCGCACGTCCCTTCCGGTCGGGCGAGACCATCGCGGCGGCGGTCGTCAGAGCCACCGCGAGGAACCCCGCGTTCGCGAGCGCGGCGACCACCCGGGTCGCGAGCAGGAGGGGGAAGCTTCCGGTCACGGCCCCCATGGCATGGGCCGACAAGAACACGAGGACGAACCCGAGGAGGCTGGAGCGACGTGGCCAGTTGCGGGCAAGCCCGGCCATGAACGGGGCACCGACGATCATTCCGATCGCGAAGGCCGAGGTGAGCATTCCTGCTGTCCCGACTGTCACGTCGAGGTCCGAGGCGATGTCCGGCAAGAGGCCGGCGAGCATGAATTCGGAGGTGCCCATGGCGAAGATCGCCATGGCGAGCAGGTACAGCGGCAGGGGCATCGAGGGCTCCGAGGTGAGGAGATGTACGAGGGGAGACGTCTCGTCACCGCGGTCAGCACCCAGGGGCGCGCTCGTCCGGCCGCGGAACGCGGCGGGACGGCAGATCTACGAACTCAGTGGTTCAGGGGGCTGACGGCGTGACCGAAAGCCCCCACCTTGGCTGACTCAGGGCTCGACATGGCCCGCACCTTACCCGGCCGATACCCATCGAAGCACCTCGGTTTCGCATGTGTCGGACCAGGCCGCCCACGTCATGCCCCGCGCCAACTGGTGGCCCGTCGGCGGACCTCTTCCGCGTCACGCCCTGGGGCGGCGGCCACTGCGGCGCGGCGGCGGCTCGGCGCCGCCCAGCAGAGCGCGCCGGCGTTCCTCACCGTGTTCCTCGACCTGGAGCACGACGCTCCGCAGCCCCTCGGCCAGGCCGCGGCACTCGGCGTCGCTCAACTGCCCCGTGACGAAGGCCTCTTCCTCGTTGAACGCCGGGAAGACCCGCTGCATCAGATCCTCTCCGTCGTCGGTGAGGCTGAGCAGGACCAGTCTGCCGTCGGAGGGGTGGCCGGCGCGTTTCACCAGGCCCCGGGACTCCAGCGTGCGCGCCACGCCCGTCAGCGTTCCCTTGGAGATTCCCGCCTCCTCCGCCACGTGCCGGGTCTCCGTCTCGCCCCACACCCAGACCACCCACAGGACGACGAACGCCGTCCAGGTCAGATCCGACCCCCGCAGCACGGAGTTCTCCAAGTGCTGCCGTACCGCCGACGCGGCCCGGTAGATGTTGGCCACGGCCGCCATCTGGTCCCGGCGGATCGGGAAGCCGCCAAGCTTCGCCGCGGCGAGTTTCTCGGCCTCGGTGATGGATCGTTGGCCGGGCACGGGCTCTCCTCGGTCTGCTCGCCGGAACCGGACGGCTCGTCCGGCCGCTCGTTCGTTCGGCCTCAAATTGTACGGAAAGCGTGCGACGTGCGTGTGCTGGGTGCGGCAGTGGCCGTGACCAGGGGTGGTGGATCAGCGGTGGTGGCCCCTACGCGCCCCCGTGTGCTCCTCCCGCTCGGGTCCTGCCCCCATCATCCGCAGCATGGCGGGGCCGCCGGTACGCAGGAAGCGTACGAGCAGGGCCGCGGCCAGCAGCAGGAACGCGATGTTGAGCCAGGTCGTGTAGTTCCAGGTGACGCCCTCCTCGGGAAGCCTGGCCCGCGCCTGATCGGGAATCAGCCCCAAGCCCCCGAAGACGAACTCGACCACGTACCCGGCGACCACCATCGCCACGTAGAAGGTGCCGAGGAGGAACGCGGCCATGCGTGTCCCGTAGTACTTCCGGTAGATGTTCAGGATGGGCAGGATGAGCAGGTCCGCGTAGACGAAGGCGATCACGCCGCCGAAACTGATGCCGCCCTTCCACAGCACCACCGCCAGCGGCACGTTGCCGATCGAGCACACGAAGGTCGCGACCGCCACGAACGGTCCGACGAGCGGCCCGATCATCCTGGCCGCGAGCGGGTGGTCGGCCAGGAAGAACGTGCGCCAGAAGTCGTCCGGCACCCATGCGGCGATGGCGCCCGCGATCAGCAGACCGACCACCAGGTCGCGCAGGATCGCCGCCCACTCCATGACGAAGATGTGCGAGACGGACGTGAGGCCCGCACGGGACGACAGTCGGCGGACGAAACCGCCCTCGCCGCCCACCGACATGTCCATCGCCGCATGCCCCTCCATGGACCCGGCCAACCCGCGGGCGGCCTGTTCACGGGCCCGGCGCAGCAACTGCTCGCGCATCAGGACACGGAAGAGCACGGCGAGGACCACGATCATCACCGGCCCGCCGACGAACTCCGCGACGGTGAACTGCCAGCCCATCAACAGGGCGAGGATCACGCCGAGTTCGATGACGAGATTGGTCGAGGCGATTTCGAACGCCATCGCCGCGGTGAAGTCGGCGCCCTTGCGGAACAGGGATCGCGCCAGGGCGACCGCCGCGTACGAACACGAGGACGAGGCGGCACCGAGCCCGGCGGCCACGGCGAGCGTACGCGGCCGGTCGTCACCCAGCAGCCGGACGACCGTCGAGCGGCGCACCACCGCCTGCACCACGGCGGAGAGAATGAACCCGAGGATCAGCGCCCAGGTGATCTCCCAGGTCATCGACCCGGTGATGGACAGGGCGTGCCCGACCGCGTCCCACATACGGCGCCCTCCACCCTGGTCCGGTATGGGGCCACTGTACCCCTGGGGGGTATAAATCCGGTTCAGAGTGCCGATGGTGCCGGTCGCGCCGTGGCCGGTACCACCACGTCCGCCCGGCTTCGCGTCGTGGCGACCAGATCCGCGTTGCGCTGGTCCGTGCCCAGCACCCACGCCACCGCGGTGTCGTGGTCCTTGCCGAACTTCTCGTGGCGGGCCACGAGTCGGTGGATGCGCTCCCCTTCGTCGAGCTCGCAGAACCACACCTCGTCAAGCTGTGGCCGGACCTGGGCCCAGGCGCCCGTCTCCAGCAGGAGGTAGTTGCCCTCCGTCACCACCAGCCGGGCCGTCGGGGGCACCGGGAGCGCCCCCGCGATCGGCTGCTCGAGGACCCGCTCGAAGCCGGGCGCGTACACGATCTCGCCGTCCTCCTCTGCGCGCAGTCGCCGCAGCAGCGCCGCGTACCCGGCCGCGTCGAACGTGTCGGGCGCGCCCTTGCGGTCCCGGCGGCCAAGGCGGTCGAGTTCGACGTCGGCCAGGTGGAAGCCGTCCATGGGCACGTGCGCGACCCACGGCGGCCCGTCGCCGTTCAGCTCGCGCACCACATGCTCGGCGAGCGTCGTCTTGCCCGCTCCGGGGCTCCCGGTGATGCCGAGGATCGCGCGGCGGCCGGGGCGCGCCAGGGCCGCGGCCCGCTTCAGGAGGTCGTCGAAGGTCATACGATTACGCCGCTCGCTGTCAAGTGATGCCCCCACCGCGTGGCGGGCCCGGTCGCCGCCATTCGACCAGAGGCCGCGTCAGATCGCGAGATCCGCGGACAGGACCGGTGCCACGACCGCCGAAGAGCGGGCGTTCCTGAGCCGACGGGTGCCGTGGAGTGTCGGCGAGATGGTGCAATTCGGCGCTTGCCGCCGACTGCGCCGCGTTCATGGGGGAAGGTGGCTCCCATGACAGAGCTCGGTCTTCCGGACGGTATCCAAGCCTGCCTCTTCGACCTCGACGGGGTCATCACCAAGACCGCCGTCGTCCACGCCGCCGCGTGGAAGCAGACGTTCGACGACTTCCTGCGCCGACGCGACGGGGACGCCTACCGCCCCTTCGACGACACCGACTACGACGAGTACGTCGACGGGCGCCCCCGCGCCGACGGCGTCAGCACCTTCCTCGTCTCCCGTGGCATCCAGCTGCCCGAGGGCGATCCCGACGACCCACCCGGTCGGCAGACCGTCCACGGTCTCGGCAACCGCAAGAACGCCCTGCTCCTTGAGCTGATCCGCAGCCACGGCGTCGAGGCGTACGACGGCACGATCCGGTACGTCGAGTCGGTGCGTGCCGCCGGACTGGGCACGGCCGTCGTCTCCTCCAGCGCCAACTGCCGCGACGTTCTGCGGTCCATCCGCGCCGAGCACCTCTTCGACGTGACGATCGACGGAGTCGTCGCGGCACAGCGGCACCTGCCCGGCAAGCCACACCCGGACACCTTCCTGGCCGCCGCCCGTGAACTCGGCGTCGCGGCAAAGGCCGCCGCCGTCTTCGAGGACGCACTCGCGGGCATGGACGCCGGGCGCTCGGGCCACTTCGGGTACATCGTCGGCGTGGACCGTGGCGGCCAGGCGGACGCCCTGCGCGCCCACGGGGCCGACGTCGTCGTAGCCGACCTCGCGGAACTGGGGGAGCGGCCGTGATCAGGCACACGTCGTACGCTGTCGAGCCCTGGGCGCTGCGCGAGCGGGGCCTGCACCTCGATGTCCTTCCGCAGAGCGAGTCCGTGTTCGCACTGTCCAACGGGCATGTGGGATGGCGCGGCAACCTCGACGAGGGCGAGCCACACGGACTGCCGGGCTCCTACCTCAACGGTGTCCACGAGATCCACCCGTTGCCCTACGCGGAGGCCGGCTACGGCTATCCGGAGTCCGGGCAGACCGTCATCAACGTCACCAACGGCAAGATCATCCGGTTGCTCGTGGACGACGAGCCCTTCGATCTGCGATACGGCCTGCTGCGCTCCCACGAACGCCTCCTCGATCTGCGTACCGGACTGCTCACCCGGACCTGCGAGTGGACCTCACCGGCCGGCTCGACGGTCCGGGTGCGCTCCACGC
The DNA here is from genome assembly GCF_053599115.1 of Streptomyces sp. NPDC001020. Lineage (NCBI taxonomy): Bacteria > Bacillati > Actinomycetota > Actinomycetes > Kitasatosporales > Streptomycetaceae > Streptomyces > Streptomyces sp. NPDC001020. Next base: position 70,901 of record NZ_JBSFLQ010000016.1, read on the forward strand.
GCCTGGTCTCCTTCACCCAGCGTGCGATCGCCGCGGTCGCCTACGAGGTCGAGGCCATCGGCGCACCGACCCGCATCGTGGTGCAGTCGGAGCTGGTGGCCAACGAGCAGCTCCCGGGCCGCGACGGCGACCCCCGGGCCGCCGTCGTCCTTCAGGCGCCGCTGGAGGCGGAGGAGTGCTTCGCGAAGGACGGCCGGCTGCGGCTGGTGCACCGCACGCGCAGGAGCGGTCTGCGGGTGGGTGCCGCCGCCGACCATGTCGTCAGCGGTCCCGAGCCGACCACGACCGAGAGTGAGGCGACCGACGACCTCGCCCGTCTCACCGTCGCCGCCGCACTCGCCCCGGGCGAGCGACTGCGAGTGGAGAAGTTCGTCTCCTACGGCTGGTCCGGCACGCGTTCCCTGCCCGCGGTCAGCGACCAGGTGGACGCGGCACTGGCCGCGGCCACGACCGTGGGCTGGTCCGGTCTCGTCGCGGAACAGCGGGCCTATCTGGACGACTTCTGGGCGCGGTCGGACGTCGAAGTGGAGGGCGACGAGCAGATCCAGCAGGCGGTCCGCTTCGCGCTCTTCCATGTCCTGCAGGCCGGGGCCCGCGCCGAACAGCGCGCGATCCCCGCCAAGGGACTGACGGGCTCCGGCTACGACGGTCACGCCTTCTGGGACACCGAGACGTTCGTCCTGCCGCTGCTCACCTACACCTCGCCCAGCGCGGTCGCCGAGGCGCTGCGATGGCGGCAGAACACGCTGCCCGCCGCCCAGGAGAGGGCCGTCCAGCTGGGTTTGCGCGGCGCGGCCTTCCCGTGGCGGACCATCGCGGGCTCGGAGGGGTCGGCGTACTGGCCGGCCGGCACCGCCGCGTTCCATGTGAACGCCGACATCGCCGACGCCGTCGTCCGCTACGCGGCCGCCACCGGCGACGAGCGTTTCGAGCGCGACACCGGGGTCGAGCTGCTGGTGGAGACGGCCCGGCTGTGGCGGTCGCTCGGCCACCACGACCACCACGGCACGTTCCACATCGACGGGGTGACGGGCCCGGACGAGTACAGCGCGGTCGCCGACGACAACACGTACACCAACCTGATGGCCCGCGCGAACCTCCTCGCGGCCGCGGACGCCGTCGAACGCCATCCGCTCCGGGCCGAGGAACTGGCTGTCGACGAGGAGGAGAGCGCGGCCTGGCGCGAGGCCGCCGAGGCGATGCACGTCCCTTACAACCACGAACTGCGCGTACACGAACAGCACGCCGGGTTCACCCGCTACCAGCGCTGGGACTTCGCCGCGACCCGCCCCGACCAGTACCCGCTCCTGTTGCACTTCCCGTACTTCGACCTGTACCGCAAGCAGGTGATCAAGCAGGCGGACCTGGTCCTGGCGATGTACACATGCAGCACCTTCTTCGACACGGAGCACAAGGCACGCAACTTCGCCTACTACGAGCCCCTCACCGTTCGCGACTCGTCCCTGTCCGCGGGCTGCCAGGCGGTCATCGCGGCCGAGGCGGGCCATCTGCGGCTCGCCTACGACTATCTGCACGAGGCCGCGCTGATGGATCTGGAGGACCTGGAGCACAACACACGCGACGGCCTGCACATCGCCTCCCTCGCCGGTGCGTGGATGGTGCTCGTCGCGGGCTTCGGCGGCTTGCGCCACCACGGGACGCGGATCGACTTCGCACCGCGGCTGCCCGAGCAGCTCGGCAGACTCGCCTTCACACTGCAGCTGCGGGGCCGTCGGCTGCGCGTGGAGATCGGCCGGACGGCGGCCACGTACACGCTGCTGAACGGAGATCCGCTGATGGTCCATCACCATGGCGAACCGCTGACGCTCGAAGCGGACAAGCCGCACACCCGTACCATTCCGTCCCTGGTGCCGCTCCCGGCTCCGGACCAGCCCCCGCACCGGCGTCCGAACCATCTGGGCGCCATGGAGGACTGAGGGAGCGCGGGGGCCGCGCCCTGGCGCTGCTCACCGTGCGGTGCGGCACGGTGAGCAGCCCCGAGCGCGAGCTCGCCCCGCCTGTCAGCCGCCCAGCGGGTGCCTCCCGTACGTGCCGGTCCGGCCACCGACCGCGATGCCCACGCCCTGACAGGCGGGCGAACCGCATCGGCCGTAGCGTCATGCGTGAGGAACCTCAGCGTGGGTACCCGCGTCGGCCATCGAACGAGAGGAGCGGCCGTGAATACGCCTCTATCGCACGTACCACAGGTCGAGGTGGTGATCAGCGGCTGCTCGGCGGCGGACGCGGGAAACCTGTTCGCCGAACTGTGCCGCAGATTCGGCTCGGACCGCGCCGCCGAGGACGCGCCGCACGAGGCCGCGGGTGGCCGGCCCACGATGTGGACCGGCACGTTCGACACGTCCGAGTCCCCCGGGAGAGCGGCGGCGCGGCCGCCGCACCTGTCGGGTCCGGTGACGGCCGAACTCCAGGGCGAGCCCCGCGCGGTGGAGCGCCTGCGCCGCGTCCTGGACGAGACGTTCATCGTGTACCAGCTGGGCGCGGTCGCAGGCGACCAGGAGGTCGACGTCGAGCTGCGGCTGGAGAGCCGCGCGCCGGGCTGAGGCTCGAAAGCGGGCAACTCACTCGAGGGGCGCGTGGCCCGGGTTCGGCGCGCGGAACGGGGCGCTCCGCTCGTCGAAGAGCACGGATGAAAGACTGGCCGTATGGAAGAGCGAGAATTCCGCAGGTCGGGGCAGCACGCGTCGGTGATCGGCCTCGGCACTTGGCAGCTGGGCGCGGACTGGGGCGACGTCGACGACAAGGACGCCCACGAGGTGCTGGAGGCGGCGGCCGAGTCGGGAGTTACCTTCTTCGACACCGCCGACGTGTACGGCGACGGGCGCAGCGAGCAGACCATCGCCGCCTTCCTGCTCGGCAGGCCCGATCTGCATGTGCTGGTGGCGACCAAGATGGGCCGCCGCGTCGATCAGATCCCGGAGAACTACGTCCTGGACAACTTCCGTGTCTGGAACGACCGTTCCCGGCGCAACCTCGGTGTCGACCGCATCGATCTGGTGCAGCTGCACTGCCCACCGACGCCCGTCTACTCCTCCGGCGAGGTGTACGACGCCCTGGACACGCTGGTCGAGGAGGAGCGCATCGCCGCGTACGGCGTGAGCGTCGAGACGTGCGACGAGGCGCTGGCGGCGATCGCCCGCCCGAACGTGGCCAGCGTGCAGATCATCCTCAACCCCTTCCGTATGAAGCCGCTGCGGCAGGTCCTGCCGGCCGCGCGGGAAGCGGGCGTGGGCATCATCGCCCGGGTACCGCTGGCCTCTGGCCTGCTGTCGGGCAAGTACACGAAGGACACGGTCTTCGCCGCGAACGACCACCGCTCGTTCAACCGCCATGGCGAGGCCTTCGACCAGGGTGAGACCTTCTCCGGCGTCGACTTCGCGACCGGCGTGGAGGCGGCGGCCGAGTTCTCAGCGCTCGCCCCGGAGGGCTTCACCCCGGCCCAGCTGGCGCTCGCCTGGATCGTCCAGCAGCCCGGCGTGACCGCGGTGATCCCGGGCGCCCGCTCGGCGGACCAGGCCCGTGCCAACGCTGAGGTCGCGAAGCTGCCCAGGCTCTCGCAGGACACGCTCGACGCGATCCAGGACCTGTACGACCGGCGGATCAAGGACCAGGTCGAGGGTCGCTGGTAGGCACCCATAGGGAGACCGGTCGGCATGCCGTCGACCGGTCAGGCCGTCAGGGCGGAGCGTGCCGCTCGGGACGTACCGTGCGTGGCGGCCCGTACCCGGTAGGTGCTCTTGGCCCGGTCGACCACCGGATCACCGAGCACGATCCGCCCAGCCGCGTACAGCGCGTCGCACTCGTCGGTGGGCAGCGCCATTGGCCGGCCGTTGGCCTGCCAATAGCCGTAACGTCGCCGCCCGTTGGCATGCACGACGAGGAAGACCGGCACACGCTGGTCCATGATCAGGCGCAGTACTTCGGCAGCACCGGAACTGAGCCGAGGGCGCGTCATGGTCGGTCGGCCTTTCCGGGACACGGGTGGGCGGTCATCCACCCCGAGGGCTGGATGATCTTTACCCCGCATTCTCGCCGAGGGCACTGACACCGCGCATCCCGCCTGCCGAAGCCGCCTCGACGCGACCGGCTGCCGCGTCGTGGCCAGGTGAGACGAGGCGGCACGATGTGACGGCTCCGGCGGTGTCCCGCCCCTGCTCACCCCAGACCGAACCGCTCGGCCCACCCCACGACGTCCACCACGGTCGCGTTGCCGCCGCACACCACCAGCCCCAGCCGGGCCCCCTCACCCATCCGCTCCAGGACCTGCCGGGCCGCGGGCAGCAGACAGCCCGCGGCGGGCTCGGTCCAGAGCTTGGCGTGTTCGGCGAGTTCGATGCTGCCCCGGATCGCCTCCGCGTCCGGGACCACCAGGACCTCGGTGACCAGCGCCGACACATGTTCATAGGTGAGCTGGGAGACGGCGGGCGCGCTGAGCGTGGTCACGACCGACGACAGCTCCACGGGCACCGGCCCGCCCGCCGTCAGCGCCCGGGACATGGCCTCGGCGCCCTCCGTCTCCACGCCCCAGACACGTACGCCCGGCCGCAGGGCGTGCAGGGCCGCCGCCACGCCCGAGATCAGCCCGCCGCCTCCGACGCTCACCAGCACGTCCGTCAGCGCGCCCGCGTCCTCGGCGAGTTCGAGGCCGACCGTGCCCTGCCCGGCGATCACCGCCGGATCGTCGAACGGGTGCACCAGGGTCAGCCCCTCGTCGCGCAGCCGCTCGGAGAGCGCGAACGCCTCGTCCATCCCGTCCGTCAGCCGCAGTGACGCGCCCGTCGACTCCACGATCCCGATGGACCGCGCGGGCGCGGACCGCGGCATCACCACCGTCGCCTTCACGTCCAGCGCGGCGGCCATGACGGCGAGCGCGATCCCGTGGTTGCCGCCGCTGACGGCAACCACCCCCGCCGCCCGCTCCGCCTCGTCGAGCGCGAGCAGCCGTGCCGTCGCGCCGCGTGCCTTGAAGGACCCGGTACGCTGCAGCAACTCGAGCTTGGTGGTCACCGGAACGTCGAGCAGCGCGGTGAGCCCAGGACTTTCCACCGTGGGCGTGCGCACGATGTGCGCGCCGATCCGCTGCCCGGCGGCGCGTACGTCCGAGATCCCGATCAATGCGTCTACCTCCTATGACAGTTCCATCCGGCCACGACGCCTCTGTCGCACCGTGTCCACCCTGGCATGTGCCGCGCCGTCACGGGAGTCCCCGGGCCGACGACGGATGATGCCCAGCCTCATGCGGCTCGGGCTCCTCACACGTGATCTCGGCGTCGTAGGATTTATCCCGGAGATCCTGACATGCCCGACCGGAGTGGTGGTCGGGTCGCGCGGGTGAGCCGCATCGAGCCGGTTGTCTTGATCAAGCCCTGCCGGGAGTTCTCGTGTACAGGCCGTGTGAGCGGATGCGTCAGGACCACCGGAGCGAGCCGTGAGGTGGCCCGGACCCCGCACAGCCGAAGACCGTCGTCCGGCGCAGGCGAACGGCACAGGCGGTCTGCACGTGCCCGCCCCGCCCCTATGGATGCGCTGGCTGCCGGCCGTCTACACCGCGGTGATCCTGGTGCTCGAACCGATCACTCCCGTGCAGTGGCCGGTGAGCTACCTGCTCATCGCCCTCCCCGTGATCGCCGCCTACGCCCACGGCCCCGCCAAGGTCGCCGCCACCACGGTCTTCGCCGTCGTGCTCGAAGGCATCCTGGCCGGCACTCCCTGCTGTGCGGGCCGCTCCGGGGTGTACCTGTGGGATCGCCACTACGTGGCCTCCTACATCGCCACCGCCGTGATCGGTGTCCTCGGCACGGTCCTGGCCGCCCACCGGACACGCCGGGAACGCACCCTCGCCACCGTGCGCTCCGTGGCCGAGACCGCGCAGCGAGTGCTGCTGCGCCCGGTACCCCACCGCCTCGGCCAGGTCTCCATCGAAACGCTCTACCTGTCGGCGGCCGCGGAGGCACGCATCGGCGGCGACCTGTTCGAGGCGGTGCCCACCGCGCACGGAGTCCGTCTGCTCATCGGCGACGTCCGGGGCAAGGGCCTGGTCGCGGTGGAGACGGCCGCGACGATGCTCGGCGCCTTCCGCGAGGTCGCGCACGACGAGCCGGACCTGACCGGGGTGGCCCGCCGCGTCGAGCTGAGCATGCGTCGCAGGGCCGAGCAACTGTCTGGCAGCGAGGAGCGCTTCGTCACCGCCGTGTTCGCCGAGATTCCCGATGAGGAACCCGTGGCCCGCCTCGTCAACTGCGGCCATCCACCGCCCCTGCTCCTCGGCCGTGGCGGGGTCGCCGAGCTGCAGGCGGACGATCCGTCCCCGCCGATCAACCTCGGCTTTCTGGTCGGGGACCATTACCACGTGGACGTGGTGCCCTTCCACCCCGGTGACCAACTGTTGCTCTACACCGACGGTGTGACCGAGACACGCGACCGCGCCGGAACCTTCTACCCGCTCAGCGAACGCGTACGGCCCTGGGCCACCCTCCCACCCCGGGAACTTCTCGACCACCTCCACGAGGACCTGCTCGCCTTCAGCGGCGGAATCCTCGACGACGACACCGCCGCCCTTGCCGCGTACCGCCTCGACGGCGAGACCCATGAGTAGCCGAGGCCGCCTTTTTCATCCGCCAGTGCCGCGACGGGGCAAACCTTGCCTGTTGCGGCACTGTTCCGCAATCCCGGGCGGGCGCGCGACGACAGCTACGGCACTCCCCCAAGCTCTTCGAGCAGGGGGGACCCCCACGCCGCGTTGTCGGAACATCCGCATACATCCAGTATGCGGACGCCCCTCCGTCTTGCGAAGCACCGCATCTGACGCCGCGCGCTGATCCACCAGGGGTTACGGGCCAGCCCTTAGCGCAGCGTCTCCGCCCAGTTCGCCGGCACCCGGCCGGCCGGTCCCGGAACGGGCTGGTCGGCGGGATGGCTGAGCGGGGGAGCGAGGTCGGGCCCGGACTCGTCCAGCTCGGAGGTGACGTAGTTCCAGAACCAGCCCTCGCCCGGCTCGAAACTGCGGATCACCGGATGACCGGTGGCGCGGTGGTGGGCGGTGGCGTGCCGGGCGGGCGAGTCGTCGCAGCAGCCGATGTGCCCGCACTGCGCGCACCGCCGCAGATGGAACCACCAGCCGCCCGCCTCGTCGCACTCCGCGCAGCCCGTGCCGCTCGGCGGGACGCTGGGGTCGATTCCGTTCGCTGTGGTCATGATGCCTCCGCTGCTGTCTCGGAACCCGGCCGCGCGGTGGAGTCCGGCTCGATGATCTCGGACTCCTCGGCGGTCAGCGGCAGCCGTACCTGGAATCGCGTGTCGCCCGGCGACGAGTGGACCTCCAGGCTGCCGTGGTGCTTGTTGACGATGATGCGCCAGGAGATGTCCAGGCCCAGACCGGTGCCCTGGCCCACCGGCTTGGTGGTGAAGAACGGCTCGAAGATACGGTCGCGGATCTCCGGTGGTACCCCCGGCCCCGTGTCGCGGAACTCGACCAGGACCTGGTCGCGGTCGAGAGCCGTCCGCACGGTCAATGTGCCCTCTCCGCCCGCGTCGTTCATCGCCGACACCGCGTTGTCGATGAGGTTCGTCCACACCTGGTTCAGCTCGGCGGGATAGGCGGGAACGGCCGGCAGGGTGCGGTCGTACTCCTTGACCACGGTGATCCGCCGGCCGATCTTCCCCGAGAGCATCAGCAGGGTGCTGTCGAGGAGTTCGTGCACATCGGCGATCCGGTAGGGCGCCCGGTCGAGCTGGGAGTACTGCCGGGCCGCGTTGACGAGCGTGGAGACCCGGGTCGTGGAGTCCTCGATCTCCTTCATGAGCAGCTCCGTCTCGACCGTGTAGCCGAGCCAGCGGATCGCGCTTTCGAGGCTCCGAGCGTCGACAGCCCTCGCGATCTGATCCAGCCAGTCGGTGCCGAGCCCGGCCTGCACGAAGGCCGGCGCCACCTGCCAGCCGTCCTGGATGCCGTGGTCGTCGAGCCAGTCGGCGAGCGCGTCCTCGCGGTCGGACGCCTCCAGCGGGCTGAGCGGCGCGGCCTTGGCGACCTGTTCGGCCGTCCGCTCCTGGATGTCGACCAAGGCCATCAGGGCGTCAGGCTCGTAGCGTCCGGCGGCGATCCCGCCCAGCTTGTGCCGCATTCCGGCGACCCGCTCGCGCAGTGCCGAGGTCGCCGACACGGCCGCGGCGGCCGGATTGTTGAGCTCGTGGGTGAGGCCCGCGGACAGGGAACCGAGCGCCAGTAGACGTTCCCGCTGGTTGATGACCTGCTGAGTGTTCTTGGTGCCGAAGAACAGCCCCTCCAACAGATGCACCGCCATCGGGAACCAGTCCCGCATGATCGCGGCGAAGGTCTCCGCGGGCAGGACGAAGAACCGAGAGGGTTCGGTGACCCGCATCGAACCGTTGTACTGCGAGGCCCGCGCCCGGTTCCCGAGATACGCCTGGAAGGCACCCGCGTACACGCCGCGCTGCGATGTCCGGGAGATCTCCACGTCGTCGGTGCCGACCCGGCGCGAGAGCACCACCGTGCCGTTCAGGAGGACGAAGAAACAGGTGGCGGGCTCGCCCTCGGTGTACACCGGGCCGGGTTCGAACAGTTCCACCCGGCCTTCTCGGCACAGCCGTTCGAGCTGGTCCTGGTCCAGCTTCTCGAACAGGAAGAGCGTGCTCAGCTCCGCCCGGTCGCACGGCATCGGCCGGCTGCTCACGACTGCTCCAGATACCGGTGGACGAGCATCACGGCCATGGCCCCCTCGCCCACGGCGGAGGCCACCCGCTTGGCGGACTCGTAGCGCGCGTCGCCCGCCACGAACACACCGGGGACGTTGGTCTCCAGGTGGTACGGCGGCCGCTCCAGTTCCCAGCCCGGCGGCGGTTGCCCGTCGCTGGTCATGTCGGGACCGGCCATGATGAACCCGTGCTCGTCGCGCAGCACGGTCCCCTCCAGCCAGTCAGTGAGCGGGGCCGCCCCGATGAACACGAACAGCCACTGCGCGTCGACGAGTTCGGTGTGCCCGGTCACCACGTCCCTGAGCGTCAGCTGCTCCAGGTGGCCCGAGCCGTGCGCGGACTCCACGACGGTGGACGTGCGCACGATGATGTTCGGCGCCTCCGTCACCTGCTGGACCAGATAGTGCGACATCGACGCCGACAGCGAGGCGCCCCGGACCAGCAGGGTGACCGACTTGGCGCGCCGGGACAGGTACATCGCCGCCTGGCCTGCGGAGTTGGCACCGCCCACGATGTACACGTCCTGCCCCGAGCAGGCCGGCGCCTCGGTGAGCGCCGAGCCGTAGAAGACCCCGCACCCCGTCAGCTCCTCCAGGCCCGGGGCATGAAGCTGCTGGTAGGACACGCCGGTGGCAAGGATCACGCTGTGCGCGGCGATCGCGGTCCCGTCCGAGAACCGCACGACCCGGGCGGAGCCGTTGATCTCCAGACCGGACACCTCCCGCGCGGTAAGGATCTCGGCACCGAACTTCGCGGCCTGCCGACGTGCCCGGTCGGTCAGCTGACCGCCCGAAACACCGTCAGGGAAGCCCAGGTAGTTCTCGATCCGGGAACTCTGCCCGGCCTGCCCGCCGGTCGCGGACCGCTCCACCAGCAGGGTCCGCAGCCCCTCGGACGCCCCGTACACGGCGGCCCCGAGCCCGGCGGGTCCGCCACCGATCACAACGAGGTCGTAGAACTGGGCCGTCGGCGTCGTCGCCAGCCCCACCTGTGCCGCCAGGTCCGGATCGTCGGGCTCCACCAGCGGTGTGCCGTCCGTGGTGACGACGAGCGGCAGCCGCTCACCGTCCTGCCCGGCCGCCGCCAGCAGCCGCTGTCCCTCCGCAGTGTCGACCGAGTACCAGCGGTAGGGCACCTGGTTGCGGGCGAGGAACTCCCGGACCCCCGACGATCGCGCCGACCAGCGGTGCCCGACCACCTTGGTGACGGGCACCGGCTTGTAGTCGGAGGTCCGCCATGCCTCCAGCAGATCGTCCAGGACCGGGTAGAGCTTCTCCTCGGGCGGATCCCACGGCTTGAGGAGGTAGTGGTCGAGGTCGATGACGTTGATCGCGTCGATGGCCGCGTTGGTGTCCGCGTACGCGGTCAGCAACACCCGCCGCGCACCCGGGTAGACGTCCAGGGCCTGCTCGAGGAACTCGATGCCGTTCATCTGCGGCATCCGGTAGTCGGCGACGATGACGGCCACCAGGTCCCCGCGCAGCTTCAGCTCGCGCAGCGCCTCCAGCGCGCTCTCACCGGACTCGGCACGCACGATGCGGTACGACGCGCCGTAGCGGCGGCGAAGGTCGCGTGCCACGGCACGCGACACCCCTGGGTCGTCGTCCACGGTGAGGATGACGGTCCGCGCAGCCGCGTCCGCAGCCTGTGTCATTAGGTCTCCCACCCCGAACTCATCGGCTTCCCGCTCATCGTATGTTCGATCGACCCGTGTTGCCTCGTAATGTGGTGGGCACCCGAATCGGTAGGCGTGAGGCCACCGAGACCCGGACAGGAAGGCAACTGTATGACCCGCCCGATCACTGTGGGAGTCGACGGATCACCGGAGAGCGTCGCCGCGGCGGCCTGGGCCGGCCGAGAGGCGGTGCGTCGGTCCCTGCCGCTGCGGATCGTGTATGCCTGGCAGTGGCAGTCCTACGACATCGCCCCGGGCGCCGACCGCGACGCCCAGGACGGCTGGGCGCGGGAGATCGTGGACGGGGTGCGACGCACGATCGGCGAGCGGCACCCGGAGCTGACCGTGACCGCCGAGGCGTTGGAGGGCGCGCCCGTGGGAACGCTGGTCGCCGAGGCGGGCGAGGCCGAACTGCTGGTGCTGGGCTCGCGCGGGCACGGTGCGCTCGTGGGCTTCCTGCTGGGCTCCGTGGGCCGGCAGGTGATCGCCGAGTCCGCCCGGCCCGTGGTACTGGTCCGCTCCGACGACCTTGCCACGACCGAGGCGGCGGGCCGTGAGATCGTCGTCGGCCAGCACGGGGAGCCGGAGGACGGCGCATCCGCGCTCGGATTCGCGTTCGCCACAGCGGCGGCCAGGGGAGCGGCCGTCCGCGTCGTCCGCGCCTGGAGCCTGCCGCCCGTCTTCGCCTACAGCCCCGCCTCGCTGAAGCTGCTCGAGGAGACCGGCGGCATGGAGCCGTACGAGAGGAAGGCGCTGGAGGAGGCGCTGCGGCCCTGGCGGGAACGCTTTCCTGGCGTGCCGGTGACCGAGCAGGTGGAGATGGGCAGCGCGGGCCAGGTGCTGCTGGAGGCGGCTGCTCACGCCCAACTCGTGGTGGTGGGCCGCCATACCGCCCATGTCGTGGGGCCGCGCATCGGCTCGGTGGCGCACGCGCTGCTGCACCACGCGCCCTGCCCGGTGGCCGTCGTACCGCCCGCCTGACGGGCGACGGGCGCCCGCGAGACCCTGCCGTCAGGCGGGCGCCCGGCGACGCTGTCCCGGCGCTTCAGGCCGCACGGTGTCCGCGCCCGCCCGTGGACTCACACGCTCAGCAGGGTGCGGTTCAGGAGGGCCAGCAGTTCCCTCCAGTGGCGCTCCGCCGCCTCGGGACGATACTCGCAGGTGTCGCCCTGGGTGAAGCCGTGGGGTGCGTCGGCGTAGACCTCGCTGCGGTGGCGGACGCCGGCCTCGGTGAACGCCTTGTCGAGCCGTTCGATCTGCTCGGGCGGCAGTGAGGGGTCCTGGTCGGCGTGGCCGAAGTACACCTCCGCGGTGATCCGGTCGGCCACCAGATGCGGGCTGTCGGGGGTGTCGGTCGCCAGACGTCCGCCGTGGAAGCCGGCCATGGCGGCGACCCGCTTCGGGTGGGAGCCGGCAGCGCGCAGAGCCAGCCGGGCGCCCATGCAGTACCCGACGACACCGACCGGCCCGTCGGCGGCCTGCGAGCAGGCGGCGAGCCAGCGCAGATAGGCATCGGCGTCGCGGTTCGCCACTTCAGGTGTCAGCGACCGGATGAGAGGCGTGAGTTGCTGGAAGAGTTCCTTGCGCTCCGCGTCGATGAACTCGGGCAGTTCGACCACGGGTGCCCGCCCATGGCGGTAGAAGACATTGGGCACGAGGACCGTGTAGCCGTTCCCGGCGAGGCGGTCGGCCATCTTCCTCAGAGACGGGCGCACCCCGAAGGCGTCCATGTAGAGCAGAACCGCGGGGTGCGGGCTGTGGTCGTCCGGGAAGGCCAGGTAGGCATCGGCCGTGCCGTCCTGGGTATGGATCTCCACGGAGATCCCACGGGTGGCGGTCATGTGTTCTCCTGCTGCGTCTGGACATCCGGCCGGTGGCGGTCAGGCCGGGTCTTCAGGTGTCATCATCGCAGGTGTTTTCCCGGAGACGGTCCGTCACCAGCGGCCGCGTTCCGTCGCGCGTCCGCCGCCCGCGCGAGAGATCGCACGGCGCGTCGGCGGGTACGGCCCCCGCCCGGGAACGGGTCAGCACCTCGGCCGGAGGCCGCCATCAGGCGTCCCGTCTCTTGAGCGCCACCCCCGCCCCGGCCAGGGCCACCAGAGCGTAGAGGCAGAACAGCGCGAACCCCGTCCAGGGGGCGAGCGTGTGCGGCTGCTGCTGGATGTGCAGGAGGCCCTGCCCCGCTGTGCTCGGCAGATACTTGTCGATCGCGTCGAACCAGGACGACGGCAGTGCCTCGGCGAGCACCGGAAGCACCAGCAGCACACCGAAGAGCGTGGCGATCCCGCCCGCGGTGTTGCGGATCAGCGCGCCGAGCGCCACTCCGATCAAACCCACGACCGTCAGATACAGACCGGCGCCGAGCACCGTGCGCAGCACGCCAGGAGCACTGAGCGAGGTGCCCAGGTGGTGGCCGGACAGCGCGGCCTGCCCCACCAGGAACGCCGTCAGCGACGCGACCGTCATCAGTGCCCATGCCACCGCCGCGTACACCAGCGCCTTGGCCCACAGCAGGGGAAGGCGGCGCGGCACCGCGGACAGCGAGGCCCGGATCATACCGGTGGCGTACTCGCCGCTGACCACCAGCACACCCAGGACACCGACGGCCAGTTGCGCCAGGTAGAAGCCGCGCAGACTGACCAGTGCCGGCTCGAAGTTCAGCCGCTCCTCCGGCGGCAGGTGCGACCAGCGGTCAGCGGTGAAGTAGCTGAAGAGGAAGCCCAGGCCGATCATCACGACGACCGCGGCGAGCAGGGTGCAGAGCGTCGAACGCAGCGACCGCAGCTTGATCCACTCGGAGCGGATCACTCGTAGCTGCGTGACTTTGCCCCGCTCCGCATCGGGAATCACCGTTGCCGTCCTCATGCCGCGCGTCCTTCCCCGCCCGCGCCGATGAGTTGTGCCGCCGGTGCCTGGAACTCCGTCGCAGCTCGGGTCAGTTCCATGAACGCCTCCTCCAACGACGCCTGTTGTGGCGTCAGTTCGGCCAGTGGGACGCCGTGGTCGGCCGCGATCCGCCCGATCCGGTCACTGCTGAGCCCGGTCACCGACAGCACACCCGGCTCCTGTGCGGTGATGGACACGTCCGGCCCGGCCAGCAGACCGCGCAGCTTCTCCGCCTCGCCGGTGCGCACCCGCACCACGGCACCCGCGGCCCGCGCGGTGAACTCCGCCACCGATGTGTCCGCGATGAGCCTCCCCCGCCCGATCACGATCAGGTGCTCGGCGGTCAGCGCCATCTCCGACATCAGGTGCGAGGACACCAGGACCGTCCGCCCCTCGGCGGCGAGCCCTTTGAGCAGATTGCGGATCCACAGGATCCCCTCCGGATCCAGGCCGTTGACGGGCTCGTCGAGGATCACCGTCGCCGGGTCGCCCAGCAGCGCACTGGCGATGCCCAGCCGCTGCCCCATGCCCAGTGAGAATCCGCCGACCCGCTTCCTGGCCACCGTGCGCAGCCCGACGATGTCGATCATCTCGTTGACCCGGCGCGCGGAGATTCCGTGCGTCGCGGCGAGCGCCAGCAGGTGGTTGTATGCGCTGCGGCCGGTGTGGACGGTACGTGCCTCCAGCATCGCCCCCACCTCGTGCAGCGGTGCCCGGTGCTCGGCGTAGCTCTTCCCGTTCACCACGGCCCGGCCCGACGTGGGCGCGTCCAGGCCGAGGAGCATTCGCATCGTGGTGGACTTGCCGGCCCCGTTGGGTCCGAGGAACCCGGTCACTGTGCCGGGGCGCACCGTGAAACTGAGGTCTTCGACGGCGGTGGTCTCTCCGTAGCGCTTGGTGAGGGAATGCGCCTCAATCATGAAATTTCCTCACAGAAGTCCGTACGCGGCCGGACGCGTCTCATGCCGGGACCCGGGGCGTCGGGAGTCTGCTGTGCTCGGGGCCGCGGGATGCCTCCACCTTCGTACGGGTGCGAAGGTCTGTCGCGCGGGACTGCTCCGGCCGGTGAGAACCAGCCGCTCGGAACCCGCCGGAAGGACGGTGTGAGGTGCAGGCCTAGGGCTGTCCCGATAATCCCTGGCGGGCGCGCGACGACAGCTACGGCACCTCGCCGCGTTGTCGGAACGTCCGCATACATCCAGTATGTGGACGCCCCTCCGCCTTGCGATGCTCCCCCACTGCCTGAACGGCGTGGGAGGCGCCCCCAGCATCTGACGCCGCGCGCTGACCCGCCAGGGATTACGGGACAGCCCTTTGCATGAAAGAAGCCCGCCGACGGGGAAGCCTCGTCGGCGGGCCCACAAACCGGGTGGTCAGGCGCCGCTCGCCCCGAGCATGTCCTCACGCTCGACGATCTTCACGCGTTCACGCCCCTGGGGCTCGCCCAGCGCCTTCTCCGCGGCGTCGAGGCGGTACCAGCCCTCCCACGTGGTGAAGCGGATGTTCCGCTCGGCGAGGAACGCGTCCACGGCCTCGGGCGCGGGGGACGCGGGGGTGTGCAGACGTCCGTTGGTGTGGTCGTCCAGCAGGTTGGCCACCGTTTCGTTGGCGTCGCCCTTGGTGTGGCCGATCAGGCCCACGGGGCCGCGGCGTATCCAGCCGGTCACATACGTGGACGGCAGGTGCTCGCCGGTCTCCTGGACGACCCGCCCGCCCTGGTCCGGCACCGTTCCCGAATCGATGTCCCAGGGCAGCTTGGGCAACTCGTCGGACAGGTAACCCACGGCGCGGTAGACCGCGGTGACGTCCCAGTCCTGGAACGAGCCGGTGCCCTTGACGTTGCCGGTGCCGTCGAGGGCCGTGCGCTCGGTGCGCAGGCCGATGACCTTGCCGTCCTCGCCGAGGATCTCGGCCGGTGACTCGAAGAAGTGCAGGAACAGCTTGTGCGGCCGGTCGCCGACGTCGCGGATGGCCCAGTTCTCCAGCGTCTTGGCGACCATGTCGGCCTGCTTGTTGCCGCGCCGCGTGGCGATCGAGCCCTCGTCGTAGTCGATGTCCTCGGGGTCGACGATGACCTCGATGTTCGGGGAGTGGTCCAGTTCCCGCAGCTCCATCGGACTGAACTTCGCCTGTGCCGGGCCGCGGCGGCCGAAGACATGGATCTCCATGGCCTTGTTGGCCTTGAGCCCGTCGTAGACGTTCGGCGGGATCTCGGTGGGCAGGAGTTCGTCCGCTGTCTTGGCCAGGATGCGGGCCACGTCGAGCGCGACGTTGCCGACGCCGAGGACGGCGACCTTCTCCGCCTTCAGTGGCCAGGTACGCGGCACGTCGGGATGCCCGTCGTACCAGGAGACGAAGTCGGCGGCCCCGTAGGAGCCGTCGAGGTCGATGCCGGGTATGTCAAGGGCCCGGTCGGCCGTCGCACCCGTGGAGAAGATCACGGCGTCGTAGAACGTGCGCAGGTCGTCCAGGGTGATGTCGGCCGGGTAGTCGACGTTGCCGAACAGGCGGATCTGCGGCTTGTCGAGCACCTGGTGCAGGGCCGTGATGATGCCCTTGATCCGCGGATGGTCGGGAGCGACTCCATACCGGATGAGGCCGAACGGGGCGGGCATCCGCTCGAAGAGGTCGATGGAGACGCCGGGGTCGGTGGCAGCCTCGGACTTCAGCAGTGCGTCGGCGGCGTAGATCCCGGCGGGGCCGGCTCCGACAATGGCTACCCGCAGGGGGCGGGACATGATCAGGTTCCCTTCGAGCGATAACAGACAACTCGCCCGAAATTCTAAACTAAGGCAAACCTAAGTTGATGTACGGGTCCGCTCCATGACCTTATAGGGCTGATGTGTGACCCCGTGGTACCGGGGTCTCTTCGTGGCGTCCATCGCTTCGGGCGAGTCGGTACGAACGGGATTCGTGCTGTTGCCGGACGCGTGCCCTTCCCCTCCCTTTCCTTCCCATCTGCTCCCTTTTCTCCTTCTTGGCGCTTCAGGATGTGCGTCGTTGACGTCACGTCAGCTCCGACGTTCCCGCACGGCGTCGTCAAGGTCCGTACTTTCGGGGAACAGTTGGGAAACGCTTGTCGGCCGGCGGGCTCCGTGTCTTGTTGCCCGTGTGTCTACGCGCGTATCTTTGGGCCGACTTCAGAGGTGCCCCACGCCTCCCACATGGTCATTCTGCGTCTTTCTCACGTCTCCTTCCGCAAGAAAGAGCCCCACGTGTCCTCACGCATACCCCCGGCCCTGCGCGGCAGAGGTGCCAAGGTCGTCCTCGTAGCCCTCCCCATCGGTCTCACCGGTTCGCTCATCGCGCTTCCCTTCACCGCCCAGGCGGCACCCTCGCCGGACGCCGTCATCTCCGAGGTCTACGGCGGTGGTGGCAACTCCGGTGCCTCGCTGACCCATGACTTCATCGAGCTGGGCAACGCGGGCACCGCATCGCTCGACCTCAGCGGTTGGTCCGTGCAGTACCTCAGCGGCTCACCCACCACCAGCACCAAGTGGCAGGTCACCCCGCTCACGGGCGCCGTCCCGGCGGGTGGCACCTACCTGGTCCAGGAGGCCAAGGGATCCGGCGGCGACACCGCCCTGCCGACTCCCGATGCCACCGGCACCATCAGCATGTCGGCGACGACCGGTACCGTGGCGCTGGTCCACTCGACCACCGCGCTCACCTGCCTGACCGCCGCCGACTGCGCGGCGGACGGCAGCATCAAGGACCTGGTCGGGTACGGCACCGCCGTGGTTCGCGAGGGCAACCCCGCCACCGGGGCCGGCAACACCACCTCCGTCTCCCGTGACGCCGGGTTCACCGACACGGACGACAACTCGGCCGACTTCACCGGCTCCGCACCCAGCCCCCGCAACTCCACGGGCGACGGCGGATCCTCGACGCCCACGCCCACCCCGACGCCCACCGACACCACTCCGGGCGAGCTCCGCATCCATGACATCCAGGGCAAAACCCGCATATCCCCGCAGAACGGCAAGGCTGTCACCAATGTGCCCGGTGTGGTGACCGGCGTGCGCAGCACCGGCTCGAAGGGGTACTGGATCCAGGACACCACCCCGGACGCGGACCCGGCCACGAGCGAAGGCATCTTCGTCTTCACGGGCTCGGCCACCCCGCAGGTCAAGGTCGGTGACTCGGTACTCGTCTCGGGCAAGGTGAGCGACTACTACCCCGGCGGCCAGAGCAGCGGCTCGCAGTCCGTCACCGAACTGACCAGCCCGACGGCGATCGTGCTGTCCTCCGGTAACAAGCTGCCGGAGCCGGAGGTCATCGACGCCTCGACGCTGCCCGACGCCTATGCGCCGCAGGCCCAGGGAGGCAGCATCGAGTCCCTGGAGCTCAAGCCCGACAAGTTCGCGCTGGACTGGCTGGAAGCCCACGAGGGCATGCTGGTGCAGATCGGCGACTCGCGTGTGGTGGGAGCCACCAACGCCTACAACGAGACGTGGATCACCACCAAGCCCGAGCAGAACCCGACCTCTCGCGGTGGCACGGTCCTCACCGGTTACGACAACCCCAACTCCGGGCGTCTGCTGGTCACCTCGCTGACCGGTGGCCAGCTCAAGGCCAATGTCGGTGACACCCTTACCGGCACGACCGTCGGCCCCGTGGACTACGCCAACTACGGTGGCTACAACCTCCAGGCGACCACGCTCGGGACCGTCAAGTCGGGCGGGATCACCCCGGAGGTGGCGCAGAAGGGCAAGTCCGACCAGGTCTCCGTCGCCACGTACAACGTCGAGAACCTCTCCCCGGCCGACTCGCAGAGCAAGTTCGACCGGCTGGCCCAGGGTGTCGTCAAGAACCTGGCCGCCCCTGACGTCGTGAGCCTGGAGGAGATCCAGGACAACACCGGCCCCAAGGACGACGGCACGGTGGCGGCCGACAAGACCATCGGTCAGTTCGTCGACGCCATCAAGGCGGCCGGAGGCCCGGCGTACGACTGGCGCTCCATCGACCCGGTCAACAACATGGACGGCGGCCAGCCCGGTGGCAACATCCGCATCGTCTTCCTCTTCAATCCCCAGCGCGTCAGCTTCGTGGACCGGTCGGGCGGCGACTCGACCACGGCCGTCGAGGCCGTCGCCGACGGCAAGAAGGGCGTGAAGCTCTCGGTCTCGCCCGGCAGGATCAACCCCACCTCCAGCGCCTGGAACAGCAGCCGCAAGCCGCTGGTCGGGGAGTTCGTCTTCCGTCAGAAGAACCAGCAGTTCTTCGTCATCGGCAACCACTTCAACTCCAAGGGCGGCGACCAGCCGGTGCACGGCGCCCTCCAGCCGCCGACGCTCAGCTCCGAGATCCAGCGCACGAACCAGGCCAAGGAGGTCAACACCTTCGTCTCCAGCCTCCTCGCCAGGGACTCGAAGGCCAAGGTCGTTGTCCTGGGCGACCTGAACGACTATCAGTTCTCCAAGCCACTGACCACGTTGACTTCGGGCGGTGTCCTCACGGACCTGATCAACACGCTGCCGGTGAACGAGCGGTACAGCTACGTCTACGACGGCAACTCGCAGACGCTGGACCACATCCTGGTCTCGCCCGCCATCAAGAAGCCCGACTACGACGTCGTCCACATCAACGCCGAGTTCTCCGACCAGGCGAGCGACCACGACCCCCAGGTGGTCCGGTTCAAGTAGTCGTCTTCGGCTGACTTCCTGTCGGCGATTCGTGTGGCGTGCGCGCGACGGCGTGCACGCCACACGCGTCTTGCAGACGGAAGGCCGTGTGTAGTCAAGCCGCCCCTAACTCTACTGAGTGAACTTCCAACTACTTCAGGTGACTTACCGTCGAGTGCGCTCGTCGTCGGCCGGATGCCGGACCCGCCCCGAGGCGCCCCAGGACCAGGCCCGCTGCCGCTCCCGGCGTGGGTTGCGGCCCGTACCGTTCGGGCGTTACCTGGAACTAGCCGGCGGCGAAGCAAGACCACCCGGGGCGACGGCATCGATCGACGGCCCTGCGGCCGCCTGTGTGTTCCTCCGGCAGCGGCTGTCCCTCGCCACCGTCATCCAGCGCTCGACGCGGAGGTGACCGACGTGAAAGCCGTCGTCTACGAGAAGCCCTTCAAAGTGGCCGTGAGGGACGTCGACGATCCGGAGGTCGAGCACCCGAACGACGCGATCGTACGGGTCACGTCGACCGCGATCTGCGGATCGGACCTGCACATGTACGAGGGTCGCACGGCAGCCGAGGCGGGCATCGTCTTCGGACACGAGAACCTCGGCATCGTCGAGGAGATCGGCAGCGGCGTGACCTCCCTTGTGCATGGCGACCGTGTGGTCATGCCCTTCAATGTCGCCTGTGGGTTCTGCAAGAACTGCCTCGCAGGGAAGACCGGGTTCTGCCTCACGGTCAACCCGGGCTTCGCCGGCGCGGCCTACGGTTACGTGGCGATGGGCCCGTTCGCCGGTGGTCAGGCAGAGCGGCTGCGGGTGCCCTTCGCCGACTTCAACTGCCTGAAGCTGCCGCCGGGTAAAGAGTTCGAGAACGACTTCGTCCTGCTCGCCGACATCTTCCCGACCGGCTATCACGGATGCGAACTCGCTCAGGTGTCCCCCGGCGAGAGCGTGGCCGTCTTCGGTGCCGGACCGGTGGGGTTGATGGCCGCCTACTCCGCGCTGCTGCGGGGCGCGTCGAAGGTGTTCTGCGTCGACCGGGTGCCCGAGCGTCTCGCGAAAGCGGAGGAGATCGGGGCGATCCCCATCGACTTCAGCCAGGCCGACCCGGCCGAGCAGATCAAGGAGCGGACGGGCGGAGAAGGAACCGACAAGGGCGTGGACGCGGTCGGATACCAGGCCCAGTCGTCCGACGCGAGCCGTGAGGAACCCGCCGTCGTCCTCAACGCGCTTGTCGAGACGGTGCGGCCGACCGGCATGCTCGGCGTGCCGGGGCTGTATGTGCCCTCCGACCCGGGCGGACCCGACGAACACGCCAAGCACGGCCAACTGCTGGTGTCCATCGGCAGGATGTTCGAGAAGGGTCAGCAGATGGGCACCGGGCAGTGCAACGTCAAGCAGTACAACCGCCAACTGCGCGACCTGATCATCGCCGGACGTGCCGAGCCCAGCTTCGTGGTCTCCCACGAACTGCCGCTGGACAAGGCACCGCTGGCGTACGAGAAGTTCGACAAGCGGATCGAGGGCTACACCAAGGTGGTGCTGCACCCCGGCCACGCACTCGCGGCTTGAGAGAGAACGGAGTCCGGGCGCAGAACCCCGCTGGGGGCCTGTCACCGTCCCGGCCCGGCGCATCACCCACCGCGTCCGGGCGACCCCCGCAGCCGTTGCGCTGACGCGACATCCCTTGCCACGTAGGGAATCCTGAGGAGGCACATCCACTCGCCCGGCACCACTCGGCCGGCGGTTGGATTCCGGTCCATACGATGGAGCGTTGTGTGGATGTTGGGGGGAAGTTCTTGCGTCATGGGGTGGGGAGGCGGCATGACCGTGCGAGTGGTGCCGGGCCGGGGCAATTGACTGCCATGTGTGTCCGGGGCGTGTTGTTCATCGCGCGCACGCTGCGGGGCGAGTGGTACAGCATGGTCGTCGATCCGGTCAGACAACTCATGCGGCGTGGGCTGTCCGGGCTGTTGCTGGCGTTCGTGGCCGCCTTCGGCGTGATCTTCTTCCACGCGATCGCGCAGCGGCCGACGGGTGCGGTGGCGGTGCGGGCCCTGGGCGGCGTCAACGCCGATCTGCCGCTGTGGCTCGCCCTGCTGCGTACTCCGGTGTCGCTGTACGTCCCGGCTCTCGACCTGCCGGTCTGGGCGGGCATCACCCAGTTGTTCCTCGCCTTCGCCCTGGCCGAACTGATGCTCGGCCGGGCCCGGACGCTGGCCTTGGCGTATGCGACCACGCTGGCCGGAACCCTCACCGTGCGGGTGATGATCGCCATCGGGCCGGGCTGGCCGGGCGTGGGTCTGCCACCGGAGGCCGGGCAGGTGCTCGACACCGGACCGTCTGCCGCGGTGGTGGGCCTGTTCACCTACCTCGCCGTCATCCGGCGCGCTCCCGTCGTGTTCACCCTCACCGGTGGGTCCATGGTGGTGGAGTCGATCGTCAAGCCCAACCTGGCCGGCCGCGAGCACCTGATCGCGGTGGGTGCCGCGATCGTCCTGGGCCTGTTTCACGGAAGCGGGAGCAGGCTGCGGCAGAGGTGGGTCGCGCTGTCGATCCGGCGCGGGGCACGCCGGCCGAGCGGCGCACGGACACCGACGACCGTGCCGGTCCCCACTGCGCGTACCGCGTCTCCTGTGCCGCCGCCGACATACGAGTGGACGGCCCGGGCGCCCGCACGACGCGGAACCAGTGCCTGTGCCCGAGAGGCGGTGCCCGCGGAGCCCCGCCCGACGGCCCGTCCGGCAGGCAGTGCGTCGTCGCCCTCCGGTTCCGCACGCGCCTCCCCCGACTTCGCCGGGCCGACCGACGACGCCTCTTGGAGATCGACCGCAGGTGGACCCGAGAGCGATAAGACGATGTCCGCCCCACGGATCGTCGGGCGATGAGGGTCGCGGCCGTCACGGGCTGCACTGTGGTGGGCGGTGCGACAGGCCAGGCCGATCGGCGGCGTGCTCGAGGCGATGATCGCCCGGAAGGTCCGCGGTCCGCCTGACGGCAGGTGACGTGCCCGTTCTGGCCCGACATGGCCATGCGGGACGGCCAGTGCTAGAAAAGGCACATGGCGGACCGTTTCGTCCGGCTTCGGCGTGCGTCGCTGCGGTCACTGACCGGCAGGAGCCCACGCAGCGTCGCAGGGCAGGTGTTCCTCCTGCAGGTGGCGCTGGTCGTGCTGCTCGTGGCCTGCGCCGTCTTCGCCCTTGTGCTGCAGTCGAGGCGGGAAACCAGCTCCGAGGCCAGGCAACGCGTCATTGCCGTGGCACAGACCTTCGCGCACTCTCCGGGCGTCGTGGCGGCGCTGCAGACCCCCGACCCGACGAAAGCGCTCCAGCCGGCCGCCGAGGCGGGGCGCAAGTCCGCCGGCATCGACTTCATCGTGGTCGCGAACACGCATGGCATCCGCTACACCCATCCACTGCCGGACCTGATCGGCAAGCCGTTGGTGGGGGCCATCGGTCCGTCGCTGGCGGGCAAGGTCCACACGGAGTATGTCAACGGTCCGCTGGGGCGCGAGGTGCAGGCCATCGTTCCTGTCAAGGACGGCGGCGGCAAGGTGATCGGGCTCGTCGCGGCCGGGATGAAGGTCACGAACGTGACCAGTCAGGTGAACCGGCAGATACCGATCATCCTGGCCGCCGGTGCCGGTGCGCTCGCCTTGGCCACCGCGGGGACGGCGCTGGTGGGCAGACGTCTGCAACGGCAGACCCACAGCCTGGCCCCCGACGAGATGACTCGCATGTACGAGCACCACGACGCGGTGCTGCACTCCGTACGCGAAGGGGTGCTCATCGTGGATGGCGACGGTCGGCTGCTCCTGGCGAACGACGAGGCGGTACGGCTGCTGGAGCTGCCCCAGGACGCCGAGGGCCGGCACGTGTCGGAGCTGTCGGGCCTCGAACCCGGCATGGTCCTGTTGCTCGTCTCCGGCCGCGAGGCCACCGACGAGGTGCACTTCGCCGGGGAGCGGCTGCTGGCTGTCAACCAGCGGCTCACGGACCGCGGCGGAGGCCCCAAGGGAACAGTGGTGACGCTGCGCGACTCCACCGAGCTCCAGGCGGTGTCCGGAAGGGCGCACGTGGTGGGCGAGCGGCTCAAGCTTCTGTACGACGCCGGAGTGGGCATCGGTACCACCCTCGACGTGGTCCGCACCGCCGAGGAGCTGGCGCGGGTCGCCGTCCCCCGCTTCGCCGACTTCGTCAGCGTTGACCTGGCCGACGCCGTACTGCGCGGCGAGGAGCCGGCTCCCACGACGGCGGGACTGCGGCGCATCGCCGTGTGCGGTATCCGGGACGACTCTCCGTTCTACGAGAAGGGCCGGCTGATCGCCCTCCCGCCCTCCACGCCCCAGGCGCGGAGCTACGCCACCGGCCGCTCCGAGCTGCTGGCCGACCTGTCGACCAGCACCATCTGGCATGTGCCGGACGCGGAGCGCGCCAAGGGCATCCTGGCCTACGGCATCCACTCGCTCATCGTGGCCCCGATCCGGGCCCGCGGTGTCCTGCTGGGTGTGGCCAGCTTCTGGCGCTGCAAGCCGCACGATGCCTTCGACGAGGAGGAGCTTGCGCTGGCGGAGGAGCTGGTGACCCGTGCCGCGGTCAGTATCGACAACGCCCGCCGGTACACCCGCGAGCACGCCCTGGCGATCACCCTCCAGCGCAGTCTGCTGCCGCGGGCTCTGCCCGAGCAGAACGCCCTCGACGTCGGCTACCGCTACCTCCCGGCCCAGTCGGGTGTGAGCGGAGACTGGTTCGATGTGACTCCGCTGTCCGGAAGCCGCGTGGCGCTGGCCGTCGGCGACGTGGTGGGTCACGGCCTCCATGCCGCCGCCACCATGGGGCGACTGCGGACCGCGGTGCACAACTTCTCCTCGCTCGACCTGCCGCCCGACGAACTGCTGAGTCATCTGGACGACCTGGTCGGCCGCATCGACCAGGACGAGACGAGCGCGGAGACGGACGCGGGCGTCGTGGGAGCCACCTGCCTGTACGCGATCTACGACCCCGTGACGCGTCGTTGTGTCATGGCGCGCGCGGGGCATCTGGAACCCGCGCTGATCCACCCCGACGGAAGCGTCACCTTCCCGGACCTGCCGGCCGGGCCGCCGCTGGGCCTGGGCGGCATGCCGTTCGAGACGGCCGAGCTGGACCTCGCGGAGGGCACCCAGTTGGTCCTCTACACCGACGGCCTCATCGAGGACCGCACGCGCGACCTGGACGTGGGGATGGAGCTGTTGCGGCAAGCGCTGGAGGGGTACCCCGACCGATCGCCGGAGGAGAGCTGCCAGGCCGTGCTGGACGAACTCCTGCCCGAGCGGCCCAGGGACGACGTCGCCCTGCTCATCGCCCGCACCCGACCGCTGCCGCCCGACCGGATCGCCAACTGGGACGTGCCGCGCGACCCGGCCGCCGTCGCGCGGATGCGTGGCGCCGTGTCCGGCAAACTCGACGAGTGGGGCCTGTCCGATCTCGGCTTCAGCATGGAACTCGTACTGAGCGAGCTCATCACCAACGCCATCCGCTACGGCTCCGAGCCGATCCGTGCACGCCTGATCCACGACCGCACGCTGATCTGCGAGGTTGCCGACGGCAGCAGCACTTCGCCGCATCTGCGGTACGCCGCGACGACAGACGAGGGAGGTCGGGGCCTGTTCCTGGTGTCGCAGATCGCCGAGCGCTGGGGAACCCGGTACACGCCTCAGGGGAAGGTGATCTGGGCGGAACTCGCGTTGCCGACAGCCATCGAGGCGCCCTGATCGACGCGGCCCTCGCGGGTGTGACGGGTCACACCAGGACAAGTGAGGGCATGCCAAAACAGGTCAGAAACGCGTGATCGGTAAAAGTTGAGTACTCATCAGTTCTCGCAGCTCACGGATGGGTTGACGGTCTGTCGCACGACGTGTCGGTGATACGATCACCGCACTTACCGAGCGGGCGGATGGGCGTAAAACGACATCCGCGACTTAGGGGGCGGCTCGGGCTGTGGATCCGGTGCGGGTGACCCGCCGGCTCATCCGCATTGACGGGAAATCAGCAGCTGGCCTTCAGTCGTCTGAAGAGAGTCTTATGACGCAGTACATACAGGACCCGGCACTCTGGGCTTTCCTCGTCGGAACCCCTGCCGCGGCTGCCGTTGCTGTTCGCCAACGTAGAGCGGCGCGGAGTTCACGGCGGGAGGTCGAAGAGGTAAGGACCCATTACACCGATCTGGAGAATCGTTACTCGGAATCGGTCAGAAAGGCTCAGGAGCAGGCGGAAGAGGAGACCAAGTCAGCTCTCAAGTCCGCGATGCGGACGCTTCAGGGCCTCGCGGGCGAGCAGCAGCTGATTATTTCAAAGCTGCAGTCCAAATATGGTGAGTCGGTCGTGCTGCAGGACCTCCTGGAAATCGACCACATGAACTCCCAGTTCGGTCGGCGTGCGCAGTCCATCGCTGTCCTGTGTCAAGGCTGGGTGGGCCGGCACCGCGATGTTGCCTCGGTCTACGACGTGGTCCGTAGCGCGCAGGGCAGGATCCGTCATTTCCAGCGGGTGGAAATTCTGTCGCAGGTCGACTTCGGCATCACAAGCAGGGCCGTCGAACCGGTGGCCCTGGCACTCGCTGAACTGCTCGACAATGCTACAAGTTATTCGAGCCCGGACACGATCGTCGAAATCAACGTCCGCACCGTACCCAAGGGAATTTGCATCGTCGTCGACGATGCCGGTGTCGGTATGAACGACGAGGAGCGGGCCAGGGCCGAGAAACTCCTGTCGAGTGAGCGGGCCTCGGGTGTTTCGGGACTCGGCAATCCTCCGCAGTTCGGCTTCGCGGTGATCGGTGTGCTCTGCGAGCGCTTCGGGTTCACGGTGTCCGTGGACTCCTCCTCCCCCTACGGCGGCGTGCGGGCGGTCCTTCTGCTGCCCGACGAGCTCCTCACCAGCATGCCGGAGCCGAAGGAGTCGGCACCGGCCGCAGCCGCTGCCATGCCCATGTCGGCCCCGAGCGGACCGGAGACCTCACTGAACCCGTCCATGACCGCCGACGGCCTTCCGAAGCGACGTCGCAAGCGGCCGATGATCCTCGTGCCGAACGATTCGACAGCCTCACGTGCCCCGAAGCGTTCCGACGAGGACACCGCGGCGATCATGGCCGCTTTCCAGCGAGGCACGCAGTCCGGCCGCACCTCAGGTCCGGGCGCCATGGGTCAAATGAGCAACACACGCGATGCGAGCAGCGAAGGGCATGAGGTCCCGTGAACAACGATCTGTCATGGATGCTTGACAGTGCTTTGGAGCTCCCCGGGGCCCTGCATGCTGTCCTGGTCTCCGCCGACGGGCTGTTGATGGCCCGCTCGAAGGGGGTCGACAAGGACATGGGGGACACGGCTGCCGCCGCGATGAGCGGAGTGCAGTCGCTGAGCCGTTCGATCGGGTTCTTCTGCGGTGGCTCCGGTCAGCAGTGGCGGCAGACGCTGGTCGAGTTCGACGGCGGCTGGGTCTTCCTGATCTCGGCCGGCGAAGGCGCGTATCTGGCGGTCTCGGCCTCTCCTGAAGTCGACATGGGAGACATCACCTTCCGGATGCAGCAGCTCGTCGGCCAGCTGGGCAAGTCTCTGATGACGCCGCCGCGCGAGAGCATCGGCGCGCGCCCATGACCGACCCCGACAAGCCGGAGGCCGAAGCCGCGGAATTAGTACGTCCGTACGTCATTACCAAGGGGCGCAGCCTCCCCGATGACGAGCAGTTCTCCCTCATCACCCTGGTCACCGCGTCACTGGACGAACGACAGCGTCCGACCCGGCTGTCCCCGGAGGAGCAGAGCATGCTGACGATGTGCACCGGTGGCTATCTCTCGGTCGCCGAGATCGCGGGGCACACTCGACTGCCGCTCGGCGTGGTGAAGATCCTCCTTGCTTCCCTCGCCGAAGGCGGATATCTCCTCACCCGCCCGCCGGTCGCGCGCGCCGTCCTCGCCGACCGGGAAATCCTTCAGGAGGTGCTGGATGGTCTCCGGGCCAAGTTTGGATGAGCAGGCCTACGTCCGTGACGGAGCCAACCAGACTCCCGTGAAGATCCTGGTCGTCGGGCACTTCGCGGTGGGAAAGACCACCTTCATCGGGTCGATATCCGAGATTCCCCCGCTCTCCACCGAGGAGACGATGACGAGGGCCGGGGAATCGGTGGACGACCTCAAGGGAGTCAATGGCAAGACCACCACCACGGTGGCCATGGACTTCGGGCGTCTGACCATCAGCGAGCGTGTCGTGCTGTATCTGTTCGGCACGCCCGGCCAGCAGCGATTCGTGCAGATGTGGGAGGACATGGCCCGGGGCGCCCTCGGCGCGCTGGTGCTGGTCGACCCCCAACGGCTCGCGGACTCCTTCGCCGTGATCGACCTGATCGAGCAGTACGGACTTGACTACGCGATCGCCGTCAACCACTTCGACGGTTCGTCCGTGCATGAAAAGAAGGCGTTGCGCGAGGCGTTGGACCTGCTCGATGACACGCCCATCGTCGCTTGTGACGCGCGTGACGAGCATTCATCGGCGGAAGCGCTGATCACACTCGTCCGCTATTTGCAGGACCGTGCCCTTCAGGAGCAGACATGAACGACCACTTCACGGCCCCCGTGCCTCCACCGGGATGCCCGGCCCACGGCCGAGTGCCCCTGCACGGGCCGGAGTTCGCCGCCGACCCACAGGCCTACTACGCGTACCTGCGTCACTTCGGGCCGACCGCACCCGTCGAGCTCGCGCCCGGAGTGGAAGCCACCCTCGTCACGGACTACGCGGCGGCGCTGCACCTGCTGCAGGACTCGGGCGCGTTCCGGAAGGACTCGCGTCGCTGGCGTGACTTCAACGAAGGCAAGGTCAGCCCGGACAGCCCGGTTCTTCCCCTGCTTGCGTACCGGCCCAACTGCATGTTCACAGACGGAGCCGAGCATCTGAGACTGCGTCAGGCGGTCACCGAAAGCTTCGCCCGGGTGGACTCGCGGAAACTGGGCCAGAGCACCGAGCGGGTTTCCAACTATCTGATCGCCCAGTTCGCCGCCCGCGGCTCGGTCGACCTGCTCAACGACTACGCCAAGCAGCTCCCGCTGTTCGTGTTCAACGAACTCTTCGGCTGCCCCGCGGACATCGGTGACCGTGTCCTCTTCGGCATTTCCGGCATATTCGACGGCGTCAACGCCGAGAAGGCCAACGATGTGCTGTTCCAGGCCGTGAGCGAGCTGGTGTCGCTCAAGCGGGTCAAGCCCGGTAACGACGTCACCTCGTGGCTGATGCAGCATCAGGCGCGACTGGACGACGAGGAGATGGCTCATCAACTGGTGCTGCTGCTCGGCTCGGGAGCCGAACCGCTGCGCAACCTCATCGGCAACACCCTGCATCGCCTCCTCACCCACGACCGATACGCCAAGGGCGGATTGATCGATGAGGCCATCGACGACACGTTGTGGGAGAACCCGCCCATGTCGAACTACGCGCCGCATTATCCGGCGTCGGACATGGAGTTCGGCGAGCAGAAGGTGACGGCGGGCGAGCTGATGCTCGTCAGTTTCGCCGCCGCCAACACCGGCCCGGCGCTCGCCGCGTCGCGTCAGGCGGGCAGCAACCGTGCTCACTTGGCATGGAGCGCGGGCCCGCACGCCTGTCCTTCGAAGGAGCCCGCCCGGCTCATCACCGTGTCGGCCATCGAGAACCTTTTCAACCAGGTGCCCGACGTCGAACTCGCGGTGCCGGAAGACAGTCTGACCTGGCGCCCCGGCCCCTTCAACCGGGCCCTGGCCACCCTGCCCGCCCGCTTCACCCCGCTGCAGATTCGGCAGCCGAGCCCGCCGCCACGGGTGCAGGCAGCCGCGTCAGGTCACGACCGCACGCCGAGCAAGCCGGAGCGCGGCGTGTGGAGTGCCTTCCTGTCCTGGTGGAAAGGGTGATGTAGGTAACACCCTGTCAACTGATGTGTACTGCATGACGGTTCAATGGTCGGGGTATGGAGTAGCGCGACATTCATGTTGATCATGAGTTAAAGGAGTCTTGTGCACCACATACCCACTGGCGCCACTTCCGCTGTGCACTCCGCCGTTTCGCTCCGTCCCCGACGACACGCCTTCCGGGAGCACGCCTCCGCGTCCCTCGTACGGACGGAGCGCCCCGTGTCCGAAGGCGGGACACCCTCGCGTACAGAGGGCTGTCCGCCTGTATGCCTTCGGACAGGGGTGCGCCCTGAAGCGGTCGCGCCTCAGCGTCCTGATACGCGCTCCGGCCGCCGCCGGGAGAAGTGGTGATCGCCTCCCGGTCCAGCGACCGGAGCACTCTGGGAGTCAAGACACTCGGTGGGTACACGGCAGACCAGTTGCTGCGACTGTGCCAGGTCGCGGGACTGGAACGAGCCGACGCGGAAACCTATGCGCAGGTACTGGTCGACTCGCTGGGTTCCGTTGCGGACCGATCGCTGGATCTGCCGCCCCCCTCGGGGAGCTTCCTGTCCGACGACCATACGCCGGTGGAGTACTCGCTCTCCTTCAGGCCCGGTGCCGCCCCGGCCCTGCGGGTGCTGCTGGAACCGGGTTGCGATGCGGCGAGCCTGGCGGAGAACGGCCGCACCGGCCTGCGTGTCATCCGGGCGATGGCACAGAGCTGGGGCTTCGCCACCGACAAGCTCGACCTGTTGGAAGACCTGTTCTTCCCTCCCTCCCCGCAGGGGCTCCTCGCGGTGTGGTGCGCCCTTGAGCTGCGCCCCGGCGGGGTCCCCAAGCTGAAGGTCTACCTGAACCCTTCGGCGCGCGGCGCCGAACGTGCTGCCGAGACCGTTCGTGAGGCACTGGACAGGCTCGGCCATCGACAGGCCTTCGACGCGCTGCCCCAGGCCGACGGTTATCCGTTCGTCGCCCTGGACCTGGGTGACTGGGAATCGCCTCGTGTGAAGGTCTACGTCACGCATCACAACCTGTCGGCCCCCGAGGCGGGCGCTCTGGCCCACCTGAACCCCGGCTTCGCGCGCGAGACCATAGAAGAGTTCTTCCGGATCGCGGCCGGATGTGAAGGCGCTGCGTACGCGGACGACGTACGACTCGGTAAGCGGCCCGCCCTCTCCTGCCACTCCTTCACACGGACGACGACCGGTGTGCCGAGCGGATTCACCCTCCACGTCCCGGTCAGGGATTACGTCCAGAACGACGGGGAGGCACATGCCCGCGCGATGACCGTGCTCCGCCGCCACGGCATCGACGACGCCGCGCTCACCCAGTCACTGACCGCCGTGACGTCACGGTCCCCGCAGGAGGGGAGGGGGCTCATCGCCTATCTGGCACTGGCCCATGAGCAGGGACGTGCACCGCGGGTGACCACGTACATCTCCTCCGAGGCGTACGAGGTCCCGCCGCCGGCCGCCCTGCCCTCCCCCCGCGCGGTGCCGGCCGACGAACAGGTCGATCCCGGTTTCGAGACATCAGCCGCCAAACATGAATCACAGAAGCAGGAGCAATGGAGCCGTACCGCATAAAGGCCGTCGAACCCATCGCGATCACCACGCGTGAGCAGCGCGAAGCCGCCCTGAAGCGCGTGCACTACAACGTCTTCGACCTGCGGGCCGACGAGGTGACCATCGATCTGCTGAGCGACTCGGGCACCGGCGCGCTGTCGGCCGCGCAGCTCGCCGCCGGGATGGAGGGCGACGAATCCTACGCGGGCTCGCGTTCCTTCTACCGTTTCGAGGAGACGGTGAAGGAGCTGACCGGCTTCGCGCACATCCTGCCCGCCCACCAGGGCCGCGCCGCGGAACGCATTCTCTTCTCGTCGCTCCTCGAGGCCGGCGGCATCGTCGTGTCGAACACGCACTTCGACACCACCCGGGCCAACGTGCAGCTGGCCGGCTGCGAGGCCGTCGACCTGCCCTGCGCCGAGGCCCGGAACCTGGACAGTCACGCGCCGTTCAAGGGCAACATCGACCTTGAGGCGCTGGAGCGGTACCTCGGTGCGGCGGACGGTCCGAAGGTCGCGGTGGTGGTCATGACCATCACCAATAACGGGGGCGGCGGTCAGCCGGTCTCCATGGAGAACCTCCGCAAGGCCTCGGAACTCTGTCGGCGCTACGGCGTCCCGATGATCCTGGACGCCGCCCGGTTCGCGGAGAACGCCTGGCTGGTGACCCGTCATGAGGCCGCCTACCGGGACCGCACCCCCCGCGAGGTCGCGGAGGAGGCCTTCCGGCTGGCCGATGGCTGCGTCATGAGCGCCAAGAAGGACGCCATCGTCCACATCGGCGGCTTCATCGGCCTGAACGACCTCGAACTCGCCGAGAGGTGCGAACAGCTCCTCATCGCCACCGAGGGCTTCGCGACCTACGGCGGCCTGGCCGGACGTGACCTCGACATGATCGCGCAGGGTCTGCGCGAGGTGACCGAGCCCGCCTACCTCGCGGAGCGGGAAGACGCCGCCCACTATCTCGCGGAGCGCGTCCGGGCCGCCGGGGTCGACATCCTCGAGCCTCCGGGGCTGCACGCCGTGTACCTGAACGCCGGACGGCTGCTGCCGCACATCCCGGCCCACCAGTTCCCCGGCCAGGCCCTGTCCTGCCAGCTGTATCTGGAAGGCGGCATCCGCTCCGCCGAACTCGGTTCCCTCTACCTCGGTGAGGAGGACGAGGACGGCAACCCGATCAAGAGCGCACCGTACGAGCTGGTCAGGCTCGCCCTGCCCCGGCGTGTCTACACGCGCAGCCACTACGACCACATCGGTGAGACCCTGGCGCGCATCGCCAAGAACGCGGACTCCGTACGCGGCTACCGGATCGTGGAACAGTCCCCGATCCTGCGGCACTTCCGCGCGAAGCTCCAGCCGGCGTGAACCGGTCCCGGTCGTTGCCGTCACCCAAAGGGGCGGCCGGGACGGGGCGTTGATCCCGAGCGCGGGATATGAGTGCGGCGGCCGGGCCGAAGGTCCGACCGCCGCACTTTCCTTCCCTGCCGTCGTCAGGGCGATGCGCCACCTGCCTCGGCGGCGCGCCGGTCTCTCGCCGACTGGATCGGCGAGCTGGAGGCCTTCGCCATCGACGTCCCGGTCCGCTGAACGCTGAGGCGGTGCTCAGGGTGCCTCTGCCGGCCCTCCGCCATGGTCGGCGTCCTTTCGCCGCCAACCGGAGAAGACGCCGTGGTGCGTGCGGTCTCCTGTCGGGCGGCGCCGCAGGAAAACCGCGCGCTCAGGCATCCGGGCACGCTTGCGAGCGGTGATCGCCGAGCGGACGGCGGGCTCGCTCCTGGCCACGGCGAGCAGCAGCCCCACCGCGTACAGGGCCGCGATGAGTGCGCTGCCGCCATAGGAGAACAGCGGCAGGGGCACACCTGCGATCGGCAGCAGCCCCAGGACGCCGCCGATGTTGATCGTGGCCTGCGTCGCGATCCATGTGACGACGCCCCCGGCCGCCAGCCGGGCGAACGGCTCCGAGGCGCGGACGGCGATACGGAGCCCGCCCGCGCACAGTGCTGCGAAGAGGCCGAGCACCGTCAGCGTGCCCACGAGCCCGAGTTCTTCTCCGGTGACAGCGAAGATGAAGTCGGTGTGTGGCTCGGGCAGTTGACCCCACTTCTCCAGGCTCGCGCCGATCCCGTCGCCGAACAGGCCGCCCTTCGACAGTGCGTACATCCCGTGCACCACCTGCCAGCACCGGTCGCCGGGACCGGGGTCGCTCGCACCGAGGCAGGCGAAGCGGGACACGCGGTGCGCACTGGTCGCGATCAGCACGGCGGCGAGCAGCCCCGCACCCGCCAGCGCGACCGCGAACAACCGCAGTGGCGCGCCGGCCAACCACAACAGTCCGAAGAGCACCGCGCACAGGATCACCGCGGTGCCCATGTCCCCGCCCAGCAACACCATGCCGACCAGCAGCAACGCCCCCGGCACCAGCGGTACCAGCAGATGCTTCCACTGGCCGAGCAGCTTGTGCTGCTGCTTGCGGGCCAGGAGGTCGGCGCCCCACACGACGAACGCGACCTTGCCGAACTCGCTGGGCTGGACCACGAACGGTCCGCCGACGGCGAGCCAGTTGGTGTTGCCGTTGACGGTCCGCCCCAAGCCCGGCACCTGCACAAGCGCGAGCAGCATCATGCTTCCGACGAGCAGGGGAATGGCCAGCCAGCGATGCCACGGCACCGGCATCCGGGCAGCCAGTAGAACGAGCACCAAGCCGACTGCGGCCGCCATGACCTGCCGGCTCAGGTAGAACGTCGTGGGCAGACCGGAGCGCAGGGCCTGGATCTGGGAGGCGGAGAACACCATGACCAGCCCCAGCCCGGCGATCAGCACCGCACTTCCGGCCACCAGGTAGTACGCGGTCAAGGGACGGTCCCAGGTCCGTCGGGTTCGGGACACCCCCCTGCGCAGCACCCCATCGCGGCGGGCCGTCCTGCCCTCCGCACGTCCAGGGTGCGACCGTGTGCCGTCGTCTCGCTCAACCCGCCGGACCGTGTGCGCCGTTGTGCCGCGTCGGGCACCTTGTCCGTGTCTGTGCACGCCAAAACTTTAGTACTTGCGCACATATGGGAGATTAGAGGCGCGCGGGCGCTCATCCGAAGCGGAAGCGCGCTCCGGGCGGACCCACCGGCGCATTCCCGGTGCCGCGGGCTGCTGTCCGGACGCGCTGCGGAAGTATGTCGGAATGACGCAACGACAGGCGGTGACAGTCGGCATCGACCTTGCCGCGCGTGCACGGCGTACCGCTGTGTGCCGGGTGGTCTGGGGAGACGACGGGGACGACTTGGCGGCGGAGTTCGTCGTGCCCGAGCGGGATGAGGATCTGCTGGCCGTTGTCCGGGCTGCCGACAAGACGGGCCTCGACTGTCCGCTCGGCTGGCCGTCGGACTTCGTGGCGACGGTACTGGCCCACCATCGTGGTGTGCGGTTGCCGCCCCCGGTCAGGTTCGAGGAGCGCGCGGACGGCCGTCCCGGTCTTGATGCGCTGCGGTTCCGACTGACCGACGACCTCACCTGGAAGGCGACCTCGATGCGGCCTCCGCTGTCGGTGTCCACGGACCTTCTGGGTGTTGTCGCACTGCGGGCGGCCTATCTGCTCGACGCCCTCGAGGCGACCGGTGTCCCTGTACCCCGGGACGGATCAGGACCGGTCGCCGAGGTCTACCCCGCTGCCGCACTGCGCCGGTGGGGGATTCGCCTCACCCGGAGCTACAAGACCGCCACGCCCGAAGCGCGCTCCGCCCGAGAGCACATCGTCCGGTCGGTCGAGGCAGGCCTGGGTTTGCCTCTCCCCGAGCCGGTGCGCGCCGAGTGCGCCCACAGTCACGACCATCTCGACGCCTTGGTGTGCGCCCTGGTCGCCCGCGCCGTCCAGGTGGGGGACACCGTGTGGCCGAGTTCTCCTGAGCAGCAGGGGGCTGCCCGGCAGGAGGGCTGGATCCATCTGCCTTGCACCGATCTCGCTGCTCTGCGCCGGTGACCGAGCACTGCCGGGAATCGCGGGCAGTCGGCACCTACCAGGTACCGGGGCCGTCTGGGAGAGGGGCCGGGTGCCGCACCGCCATGCGGCCGCCCGCCTTGGCCAACAGGGCTTGTGGTGCGGGAACGGCCTGGATGCCGGGCAGAAGCAGCAGCCAGAAGTTGGTCAGCCGGTCCTCGATCAGCATGCGGTCGTCGAGGACGTCGGAGAGGGTGTGCAGCCCGAAGAACGCGGCGACCAGGGTGGGGGCGTCACGGGTGGGCTCCGCGTGGGGGGCGAGGTCTCCCTCGGCGCGTGCCCGGGTGAGCAGCCTTGCGACCGTGGCGATCCAGTCCACGAAGGGAGGAGGCATCTCGGCGTCGATGGACCTCCGTTCGGTCCACAGTCGGGCACCCGCGCGGACGAGTACGTCGTCGCGGAACGCGCAGGCGACCTCGAAGCTCAGGCCCACCAGCTTCTCCAGCGCGGGTCCGGGCACCGCTTCATGACGCGCGATCATTGACGGCCAGGCCGCGAAGTGCGCACGCACCACGGCCAGGGCGAGCTGTTCCTTGTTGGCGTAGTGGAAGTAGATCGCTCCGCTGGTGCGGCCGGACCGTTCGCTGATGTCGCTGATGCTGGTCGCCGCGTATCCCCGTTCGAAGAACAGGTGAGCCGCCGTCTGCAGTACGGCTTTGCGGGTTGCTTCCGCCCGATCCTGCACGTGTGTTCCCTTTTCTGTCGGTGGGCCGCGAGGAGGAATGTAGCCGTCCGACCGCGCGGGCACGAAAACCGCGCATGCGAAAACGGTAATAGTCTTATTAGCCTTTTGCTATGGAAACTGGGCAGCGAACGCGGAACTCACGGGAATCATTTACCGGCTCTGCCCGCGCCGCCTCAGGTGCCTTTTCGGCCCTGAGCTGGTCCAGGACCGTCGAGCGTGAGTGGGTGCACCGGATCTCGGTGGCCGAGGTCCTGCTGACGGACGTTCGCCGCTGCGGTCCTTTCGCCTTCTGCGCCGCCGCCGCATGGACGCGCTCGCATCCCACGTTCCCGCGCGGGCGTGACGACCGGCACAGCCCATGGATGGTCGTCGAGACACTGCGCCAACTCGGCATCTACGTTCCGCTGCGACACTTCGACGTGCCGCCCTCGGCCCGCTTTCTGATCAGCGATGTCTCCTTCCGTCTCGACCGGGCGACAGAGCCCAGAGCGCCCCATGGCGCCAGTGAGATCACCTGTCTCGCCTCCGTCGGTGACATCCGCACCGACTCGAAGGGGAACGCGGTGACGGGGTTGCGGATGCAGGTGGATTTCCTGGCAGGCGGCCGCACGTTCGCACACGCCGCCGGCGGTGCGCGATTCCTCGACGCCGGGCGTTACGAGGCCCTGCGGTCCGGAGCTGCCACGGCCGTGCCAGCGGGCCGGCAGCCACGGCCGACACCGGCTGCGCTGGGGCTCGAATCCGCCTCGGACGTCGTCGTCTCCTTGGACGGCGACCGCCTCCTGGTGAATCCGGCCGACTCCCGCCATCCCTTCTTCTTCGACCACGGAACGGACCATGTGCCCGGGATGGCCCTGCTGGAGGCGGCGCGGCAGGCGATCGCCCTGCGCAGCGCAGGGCGCCTGCTGCGACCGGTCGCCTGCCGCATGACGGCCTCGCGGTTCACCGAACACACACCGCCCGCCGTGATCCACTGCTCCGCCTACGGCGATAAAGGTTTCTTCCGTATGCGGCAGGGCGACGTGCAGACCGCCGCGGGCCTGCTGCGGTATCGATGAGATGTCACCCACACGTGGGTATTGCGGTGGCAAACACCCACAGCCGCTCGGGCCGAGCGTAACGTTCATTATGTTTCTGGTTCCGGATGTGCTCGAGACCGCCGCGGATCGCGGTGTGTGACCGTCATGCATGAACCGGCCATGACCGTCCTGCTGTTTCGCGCTTTTCCGCGGTGAAGGTAGCTCGACAAGTGCACCGGTACCTCTGACTGGCGGATCGCGCCGCCCTTCGGCAGTTCCGTCCTGCACCAGAACGGCAAGCACATGACATCCCATCGTATTTTCGACTGGACACCACAAGCCGTAGTCTTCGACTGCGACGGCACGTTGGTGGACACCGAACAGCACTGGCAACAGGCGCGCGACATCGTGCTGCGAGAGCACGGGGTCGTACCGGACGCGGAGTTCACGGAAAGAAGCAGGGGCCTGCACTACACGGAATGCGGTGCCCTGATGGCACGTCTCGCCGGCCAACCGGACGCCGGCGAGGAGATGACCCAGCAACTCCTGGAGAGGTTCCGCGCACTCGCCGCGCAACGCCCCGCGCCTGTTCCCGGAGCTCAGGCCCTGGTGATGAGCCTGAGTCGGTTCGCGCCGCTGGCCGTGGCCAGCAACTGTCCTGCGGACGTGGTGGAGTTCTGCCTCCAGTCCGTGGGCCTGAGACACCACTTCCGGCACATCGTCGTGCCAGGGGCGGACGTTCGTCCCAAACCACGTCCCGACGCCTACGTCGAGGCGGTGAGCCGGCTGGGCGCGGACAGTGGCGACACGCTGGCCGTGGAGGACTCCGTCAACGGGTTGAAGGCCGCGGTCGGTGCGGGCCTCCGGGTGATCGGAGTCGGTCGGCAGCCCAGCAAGGAAGCCGTCGCCCTCGCCGATCTGTGGGTGGACTCACTCGACGACCCGGCGTTGGCGGCCTGGGCGGAGAGTCCGCCAGGCGCCCGCCCGGAGGCAGCCGGCGGTACCCACACCGCCTCCGCGCGGCCGAAGGTGCCCAAGCAGACTGGCCCGGCCCAGTCCGGAACCGAGGCCGTCTCCTGATCGCGCCGGCGTCCACGCCGGCCGACCGCCGGACATGGACGACTGCCAGTCGACTGCCGCTGTCGAGTCCGCCTCTTTCGCGCGCGGACTGCCCCTAAAAGCTCGGGAGTTCGCGCGCGAGGTACGGTGCCGTCGCGCTTCCGATCGCCCGCGCCACCTCCGCCGGCGGTCCCGCCGCAACGATCTGCCCGCCCGCGTCTCCGCCGCCCGGGCCCAGGTCGATCACCCAGTCCGCGCCCGCGACCACGGACATGTCGTGTTCGACCACGATCACTGTGTGCCCGGCGTCGACCAGCCCGTGCAGCTGACGCATCAGTACCTCGACGTCGGCCGGGTGCAGCCCGGTCGTCGGCTCGTCAAGGAGGTAGAGAGTGGTCCCGCGGCGCCCGCGCTGCAGCTCACTGGCGAGCTTGATGCGCTGCGCCTCACCGCCGGACAGCTCCGTGGCCGGCTGGCCCAGGCGCAGATACCCGAGGCCGACGTCGAGCAGTGAGCCGAGGCTGCGGGCGATCGCCGGGGTGTCGGCGAAGAAGTCCGCCGCCTCCTCGACCGTGAGGTCGATCACCTCCGCGATGTTCCGTCCTCGGTACGTCACCTCCAGCGTGTCGGGGTTGTAGCGCGCACCGCCGCAGTCCGGGCAGGGCGCGTAGGTGCTCGGCAGGAAGAGCAACTCCACGCTGACGAACCCTTCGCCCTGGCAGGTCTCACAGCGGCCACCGGGCACGTTGAAGGAGAACCTGCCGACGCCGTAACCCCGCTCGCGCGCCTCGTCGGTGGCCGCGAACACCTTGCGTACGACGTCGAAGAGGCCCGTGTAGGTCGCGAGGTTCGAGCGCGGGGTGCGGCCGATCGGCTTCTGATCGACCGCGACCAGCCGTTCCACTCCCGGCAGTTCCTCGGTGATCTCGCCGATGAGGGTGGACTTCCCGGAGCCCGAGACACCGGTGACCGCGGTGAACACGCCCAGCGGGAACTGGGCCGTCACGTCGCGCAGGTTGTGCCGCGTGACCGGCCCGACCCGCAACTGGGCGCGAGGGGTGCGGACTTCGCCCATGATGGTGGGGGAGCGGTCGAAGAGAAAGCGGGCCGTCGCCGACTCTTCGACGGCTGCCAAATCCGCCACCGGCCCGCTGTGCAGGACCCGCCCGCCGTGCTCGCCCGCGCGCGGACCGATGTCCACCAGCCAGTCGGCGGCGCGTATCACGTCCAGATGGTGCTCCACCACGAACACCGAGTTGCCGGCTGCCTTCAGCCGCCCGAGTACCGTGAGCAGGGCCTCGGTGTCCGCGGGGTGCAGTCCCGCGGAGGGCTCGTCGAGGACGTACACCACCCCGAACAGCCCGGAGACCAACTGCGTGGCGAGCCGCAACCGCTGCAGTTCGCCCGCAGACAGGGTCGGGGTGGCGCGGTCCAGGCTCAGATAGCCGAGACCCAGTTCGACGATGGGCGCGATACGGGACCTGAGGTCCTGGGTGAGGACGCGCGCGGTCTCCGTCGACCCGTCGAGCATCCCGGCCAACGTCGCCAGCGGCAGCGCGGCCAACTCGGCGATGGTCCGGCCCACGAACGTCACCGCGAGCGCCTCCGGCCGCAACCGGCTGCCGCCGCACGCCGGGCATGGCGCGCTGCTCAGGAAGCGTTCCGCCTTCGCGCGCAGGGTCGGGCTCTTGGAGTCCGAGAACGTCTTCATCACATACCGGCGAGCGCTCATGTACGTGCCCTGGTAGGGCCGTTGGATGCGCTCGGCGTCCCGTACCGGATGCACGGTCACTACCGGCTGCTCGTCCGTGAACAGGATCCACTCCCGCTGTCCGGCGGGCAGTTCGCGCCACGGCCGGTCCACGTCGTATCCGAGTGCGTCGAGGATGTCACGCAGGTTCTTGCCCTGCCATGCCCCCGGCCACGCGGCGATCGCGCCCTCCCGGATCGACAGCGACGGGTCGGGAACCAGCAACTCCTCCGTCGTGCGGTGTACCCGGCCCAGCCCGTGGCACTCCGGGCACGCGCCGGCCGCCGTGTTCGGGGAGAAGGCGTCCGAGTCGAGCTGCGCGGCCCCCGGCGGGTAGTCGCCGGCGCGGGAGAAGAGCATTCGCAGGGAGTTCGACAGATTCGTGACCGTGCCGACCGAGGAGCGGGACGTCGGGGTGGAGCGGCGCTGCTGGAGCGAGACGGCGGGCGGCAGTCCGGTGATCTCGCCGACCTTCGGCGCGCCCACCTGGTGGATCAGGCGACGCGCGTACGGCGCGACCGACTCGAAGTAGCGGCGCTGCGCCTCGGCATAGAGGGTGCCGAACGCCAGTGACGACTTCCCGGAACCGGACACCCCGGTGAACACGGCCACGACGTCCCGTGGGATGTCGACGTCGACCGTCTTGAGGTTGTGCTCACGGGCGCCGCGGACGCGGATGTACGGATCGTGCGGGCTGTGCATGGCGGGAACTCCGTGCGGGGCTTCGACCGAGGCGGGACAAACTCCACAATCCTATGCGAGCGGGCGAGCGCTCCCTCGCCCCTTCACGGTCGGCCGGACCGGGTGCGTCAGGTCACGAGGGCCTGGGGGTCCGGGGGCCGTCTCACCATGCGTCCTTTCATTTGACATTAGAGCCACTTATGGAAGATAAAGGGGATGCTTTGGCCATCTATTCACGCGGCGTGACATGTGCGGCGTGATCTCGACGTACCGTCTGCGCGAATGAGTCCTACTGTGTCCCACTCCAGCACTGACCAGCCCACCGCCGATCCCGTGGGGGAGTGGGACGCATGGCGCACCGAGCGCCGTCGGGCCCTCACCTCGCCGACCGGGAACCTCGCCCTCGTCGAGACCCGCTGGCTCCCGGCCGGTGAGCGCCCGGACGCCGAGGCGGCCCGCGCCGGCCGGCCGGAGAGCGTGACGGTCACCACGCTCCAGCGCACCGACCTCGTCACCGGCGAGCCCGAGCACGGCCTGCGCTTCTGGGACGCCGACGCGCCCGCCATCCGCCACTTCGACCGCGTCGACGCCTTCCCCTATGACCCGGCCTGGGTCCTCCACGCGACCTACACGCCCGTGCCCGGCGCCCGACGGGTGCCCTTCGAGCACATCCGGGACAACGGCGGCACCCGCGAACTCGTCGTCCCCGGCGACATCACACTCACCGTCGACGGCCGCGACTACACCCTCAGCGCCTTCGACGACGACGGCACCCTGCTGCTCGTCTTCGGTGACCCCAGCAACGGTGACACCACCTACGGAGCCGGCCGCTTCCTCTTCGTGCGGCGCACCGAGGACGACCACCGCGTCCTGCTCGACTTCAACCGGGCCTTCGTACCGCCCTGCGGGTTCTCCGACCAGTACAACTGTCCGATGCCGCCGCGGCAGAACCGCCTCCACCTGCCCGTCGAGGCCGGTGAGAAGCGCCCCGTCTTCCGCGACGGCTTCTCCGGTCAGCACTGATCCCCCCGTAGCTCCCCGCACCGCAGCACGAAAGCGCCCTTCGCCATGAGCATCAAGAAGACGTCCCTGTACGCCACCGCCACCGTGGCCACACTCGCACTGTCCCTGACCGCCTGCGGCGGCTCCGGCTCGGGCGGCAGCGCATCGGGCGGCCGCTACGACAAGAACGCCACGGTCAACATCGGCTCCCTCTACGAGCCGCAGAACCTCGACAACACCGCGGGCGGCGGTCAGGGCGTGACCGAGGCCCTCAACGGCAACGTCTACGAAGGACTGTTCAAGCTCACCGACGACGGCAAGGTGGAGAAGCTGCTCGCCCAGGACTACAAGGTCAGCGGCGACGGCCTCACCTACACCTTCACCCTGCGCGACGGTGTGAAGTTCCACAGCGGCAAGGCGCTCACCAGCCAGGACGTCAAGTACAGCCTGGAGAAGGTGATCGCGGACGACTCCCAGTCCGCCCGCAAGAGCAACCTCGAGGTCATCAAGGACATCGCCACTCCCGACGCGCGCACCGTCAAGGTCACGCTGTCGCAGAAGTCGATCTCCTTCGTCTACAACCTCTCCTACGTCTGGATCATCAACTCCCAGGCGAAGAACCTGAAGACGACCGAGGACGGCACCGGCCCCTACAAGCTCGACAAGTGGACCCGCGGCTCCGCCCTGAGCCTTACCCGGTTCCCCGGGTACTGGGGCAGTGCAGCCAGCAACAAGAAGGTCGTCTTCCACTACTACAAGGACGCCACCGCGCTCAACAACGCGCTGGTGACCAATGCCGTCGACGTCGTCACCAGCGAGCAGTCGCCCGACGCCCTCGACCAGTTCAAGAACAACCAGAACTACAAGGTCAACGACGGCAATTCCACCACTAAGCTGCTGCTCGCCTTCAACGACAAGGCCAAGCCGTTCACGAACGTCAAGGTCCGCCAGGCCGTCTCCGCCGCCATCGACGACAAGAAGCTGCTGGAGTCCGTCTGGGGTGGCTACGGCAAGCTCACCGGGTCGATGGTGCCGCCCACCGACCCCTGGTACGAGGACCTCACCAAGGTCAACGCCTACGACCCCGCGCGCGCCAAGAAGCTGCTCGCCGAGGCCGGGTACGACAAGGGCTTCGCCTTCACCCTCGACACCCCGAACTACGACCCGCACCCCACCGCGGCGACCTTCATCAAGTCCGAGCTCGCCAAGGTCGGCATCACCGTCAAGATCAACACGATCACGCCGGACGAGTGGTACACGAAGGTCTACAAGAACCACGACTTCACGGCCACGCTCCAGGAACACGTCAACGACCGCGACCTCGTCTGGTACGGCAACCCCGACTTCTACTGGGGCTACGACAACAAGCAGGTCACACAGTGGGTCCAGCAGGCCGAGGAGGCCTCCACCACCGCGGAGCAGACCGAGCTGCTGAAGAAGGTGAACCGCAAGATCGCCGAGGACGCGGCCAGCGACTGGCTGTACCTCTACCCGCAGATCGTCGTCGCCAACAGCAAGCTGTCCGGCTACCCGCTCAACGGCCTCAACTCCCAGTTCTTCGCCTACGACATCAAGAAGACGGGCTGATGGCGCGCTATCTGCTACGCCGTCTCGCCTTCCTCGTGGTGTCGCTGGCCTTGGCCAGTGTAGTGCTGTTCGTCCTGCTGCGTATGCTGCCGGGCGACCCGGCCAACGCGCTCACCTCGGTGGGTGCCGGGCCCGAGCAGATCGCCGCGGCACGGCACGCCATCGGATCCGACAAGCCGCTGCCCGAGCAGTTCACCCACTGGCTCGGGCAGTTGGCCGGCGGCGACCTCGGCACTTCCTTCGTCAGCTCGCTGCCCGTCGGACCCGAGGTCGCCTCCCGGCTGAACGTCACCGTGCCGCTGACCCTCACGGCGTTCGCCCTCGCCGTCCTCATCGCCGTGCCCGCCGGGTTCGTTGCCGCACACAAGCGGCACACCTGGTACGGAGCACTGCTCAATGGGGTGTCCCAACTGGGTATCGCCGTCCCGGTCTTCTGGCTCGGCATGATCCTCATCGCCGTGTTCGCACTGAACGCGGGCTGGCTCCCGGCCGGTGGCTTCCCGCAGGACGGCTGGTCCCAGCCCGCCGAGGCGATCCGCTCACTCGTCCTGCCGGTCGTCACCATCGCCCTGGTGATGAGTGCGTCACTGATCCGATACGTCCGCTCCGCCACCCTCGACGTCCTCGGCAGCGACTACCTGCGTACGGCCCGCGCCCTCGGGTCGTCCTTCGGGCGGGCGATGTGGCGGCACGGCCTGCGCAACGCCTCCGTACCGGTGATCT
Organism: Streptomyces sp. NPDC001020; assembly: GCF_053599115.1. NCBI lineage: Bacteria > Bacillati > Actinomycetota > Actinomycetes > Kitasatosporales > Streptomycetaceae > Streptomyces > Streptomyces sp. NPDC001020. The sequence goes on from NZ_JBSFLQ010000016.1 coordinate 113,762, forward strand.
CCGTCCTCGGTATCGAACTCGCCTCGACCCTGCTCGGCGCGGTCGTCGTGGAGTCGGTGTACGCGCTGCCGGGCCTCGGCTCGATGCTCGCCACCGGCATCGCCCAGCATGACTACCCCGTCGTCCAGGGCGTGCTGTTCGTCTCCACGCTCGCCGTGCTGCTCATCGGCTTCGGCGCCGACCTGGCCCAGCGGATCATCGACCCGCGGCTGCGCGGCCGGCTCTCCGGAGGTGCCCGATGACCCAGGCAGACGTGCTCAAGCCCGTGCGACCGGCGAAGACGTCGGCGGGCACACGCCGGCCCCGGCGCTCGGCCACGCTCGTCGTCGGCTGCGTCCTGGCCGGTCTCATCGCGCTGCTCGCCCTGGTCTCCCTGGTCTGGCTGCCCTACCCCACCGACGACACCTCCGGGGGACGGCTGGCCGGTCCCGGGAGCGGACATCTGCTGGGCACCGACAAGCTCGGGCGTGACCTGTTCACCCAGGTGATGACCGGCTCGCGGATCGCTGTCGAGGCGGGCCTGGGGTCGGTGCTCATCGCCGCCACCATCGGGGTCACCCTGGGTGTGCTCGCCGCGTTCGCACAAGGCTGGCTCGACGACACGGTCTCGGCGTTCCTCGACATCCTGATCGCCTTCCCGACGCTGCTGCTCGCGATGCTCATCGTCGCCGCACGCTCGGCGACCCTCGGCTCGGCCGTCCTCGCGATCGGCCTGGCGCAGAGCGCCGTCGTCGCCCGACTGGTGCGCATCCTGGTCAAGCGGGTCCTGGCACAGGACTTCATCACTGCCGCCCGTACCTCCGGCACGTCCTGGCCCCGGACAGTGGTGGGCCACGTGCTGCCCAACATCTGGCCCACCCTCGTGGTCAACCTCGCCCTGCAGTTCGGACTCGCGGTGCTGGCCGAGGCCGGACTGTCCTACCTCGGGCTCGGCGCGCCCCCGCCGAACGCCTCATGGGGCCGGATGCTCCAGGAGGCCCAGGCCACCTTCACCACAGCCCCGGTGGGCGCGCTCGCCCCCGGCATCCTGCTCGTCCTGCTCGTCATCGGCGTCAACCTCATCGCCGACGGCCTGCGCGACACCCTCGACCCGGCCACCCGCCGGAGGCGCGCATGACCCTCCTCGACGTACGCGGGCTGACCGTCCGCACCGCCGACGGCCGCACCCTGGTGGACGACCTTTCCTTCACCCTGGCGGGCGGCGAACGGCTCGGCCTCATCGGTGAGTCCGGTTCCGGCAAGTCCCTGACCACGCTCGCCGTGCTCGGCCTGCTGCCCGACGGCATGACCGCCACCGGCAGCGTCGAACTGGCGGGCACTCAGATCGTCGGCGCCCCCGAGAAGCGGCTCACCGCCTTCCGCGGCCGGGACACGGCCGTCGTCTTCCAGGAGCCGCTCACCGCACTCGACCCGCTGATGCGCGTGGGCCGCCAGATCGCCGAACCCCTGCGCAGACGCACCGGCCTGAAGGGCAACGACCTCAAACGGGCCGTGGCACACGCGCTCGACCAGGTACGGCTGCCCGACCCCGAGCGCATCACCCGTGCCTTCCCGCACGAGATCTCCGGCGGCCAGCGCCAGCGCGTGGCCCTCGCCATGGCGCTGGCCTGCGACCCGAAACTGCTCATCGCGGACGAGCCGACCACCGCCCTGGACGTGTCCGTGCAGGCCGAGATGCTCGAACTCATCGACACCCTGGTCCGAGAACGGGAGATGGCCGTGCTGTTCGTCAGCCACGACCTCGCCGTCGTCGCCAAGGTGACCGACCGCGCCCTGGTGATGAAGGACGGACGGGCCGTCGAAGAGGGCGCGGTCCACACCATCGTCGGCGCGCCCCGCGAGGAGTACACCAAGGCCCTGGTGGCCAGCGCCCGGCGACTGGAGGCCGCACTGGACCTGAGGAGCCCGCGATGACCCCCCTACTCGAACTGGCCGATGTCGCGCTGCGCTACCGGGGCAGCGCGGGCAACGTCGTCGAGGACGTCTCCCTCGCGGTCGAGGCCGGACACAGCCTCGCGCTCGTCGGAGAGTCGGGTGCCGGCAAGACCACGCTGCTGCGCCTGCTGTTGGGGCTCGCCCGCCCCACCTCCGGCCGCGTCCGCTTCGACGGCTCCGACCTGTCCCTGCGCGACCTGGAGCAGATGCGCCGCTTCCGTCGTAGCGTGCAGTGCGTCTTCCAGGACCCCTACTCCTCGCTCGACCCGCGCCGTCGGGTGGGCGCCACCGTGGCGGAGCCACTTCGCTCCCTGGGTATCGACACCCGTGCCACGGCCGGGCCGAAAGTGGCCGCGGCTCTGGAGCGGGTCGGCCTGCCGGCCGATGCCGCGGACCGCTATCCGCACGAGTTCTCCGGCGGACAGCGCCAGCGGATCGCCATCGCCCGCGCCACGGTCTGCACCCCGCGTGTCCTGCTGGCTGACGAACCCGTGAGCGCGCTCGACGTCACCACCCGTGTGAAGGTCGTCGACCTGCTGGCCGAACTCAAACAGGAGCAGGGGCTGACGCTCGTGATGGTCTCCCACGACCTGTCGGTCGTCGCCTCCCTGTGCGAGCGAACCGCGGTCCTGGAACGCGGCCGTGTGGTCGAACAGGGTGACACCGGTCAGGTGCTGGGCCGGCCCGCGCACCCGTACACCCGCCGCCTGATCGGCAGCGTGCCGCGTCTGCCCGCCTGAGCCACTGCAGTTCTGGTCCGCGTCACCATGAAGGACACCGACCGGACCCGTGTCGTCACGCGGCCGGGCGGTTCAGCCGATGCCCGGTAGCGGGACGTCCGCTGCCCCCGTACCGTGCTCGGCGAGCGGGCCCACGGACAGTCCCGCCGCATGACAACTGTCGACGATGCCGGGCAGTGCTCCGAGAGTGGAACGCCAGCAACCGGGAGCCGAGAGCCGGTCGGAGTCGTGCAGCAGGAGGGTGCCTCCGCCACGCAGGCCGGCTTCGACCGTCGTCCGTACGGAGGCGGGCGTGGCGTCGGCAGTCCAGTCTCTGCCCCAGGCGGTCCACAGCACCGGCCGCAGTCCGACCCTGCGGGTGGCTGCCCAGCGTCCGGACGTCAGGATCCCGTACGGAGGGCGGTACCAATGCGGCTGACGGCCCGTGACCTGCCATACCGTGTGGACCGCACGCGCCAGGTCCGCCGTGTCGCGTGCGGGAGAAGGCAGCCAGGGCTGGTTGTGGGTCCAGCCGTGCACGGCGAGCTCGTGCCCCCGCTCGGCGGTTTCGAGGGCCAGCGCCGGGTACCGCTCGACACTCTCGCCGAGCACGAAGAAGGTCGCCCGCACACCGAGGCCTTCCAGCGCGTCGAGGAAGTGCGGGGTGGACGTCGGATCGGGGCCGTCGTCGAACGTGAGAGCGACATGGTCGGGGCGGCCGGCACCGGCGAGCCGGGGGAAGAAACGGCGCCGCAGGCTGGGCAGCCAGGTGGCGGCCGGGCCGATGTGCGCGGCCGCGGCCACGGCGACCGGTGCCAGCGCGGTCGCCGCACGCCGGGCGGTGGAATCGGCGGGAAAGGACATCGCTCCTGCGCTCCTTGTCGTCATGCGCCCCGCACCCGGTTCATGACCTCCGCGGTGCCCGCTCCTGCAAGCCGGGGCCCGGTCCGTTTCGCCCTTGGGGCGCTACATCCCAGGAACCGCTGACCGACAGGGCTCTCGTCAGTCCGATGCTGCCCGCCCCGATGAGCGCCACGCCGGTCACCTCGGGCACCACCCACGCCCCGAGAGCGATCTGCTCGTCGAACAGCGCCCACCCCAGCACCACGCTGACCAGGGCGTCTCCCAGAGTGAGAACTGGCTGGGACGCCGCCAGGGTCCCAGCACGGAACGCGCTCTGCAACAGCAGGAAGGCGACCAGACCGGCGGCGACGGTGACGTACGGCGGCCATTGCGCGAGCACGGCGACCGGGCCCTGCGCGAGTCGTCCCATGACCTCCTTGATCAGAGCAGCGGTGGCGGCGAAGGACACGGCGGACGCCAGCCCGAGCAGCGCCGCGCGCGGGGCGCCTCTCACCGGGCGGGCCGCCGCGAGGAGTACGGCGACGACGCATGCCAGCGTGGTACCCGCCACGGGCCAGCGCCCCGGTAGGGCGGTGGGCCTGCCCGGGGAAGGCGAGGCCATGCCGAGGAAGAGCGCGAGGCCGACGGCCAGGGCGGCGAACGCCAGCCAGGTACGCCGGTCCGGGCGGCGGTGGAAGACCAGGCTGCCGACGGCCAGGGTGAACAACAGTTCACTGGCCAGCAGGGGCTGAACGACGGACAGGCTGCCCACGGCCAACGCGGCCGCCTGCAGGACGGTCGACAGCATGAGCAGGCCGGCACCCGCCAGCCAGTGCGGCCGCCGCAACACACGGGCGAGCCACCGCGCCGCATGACGCGGACCGTGACGGTGGTCGTGTTCGTCTGTCGCGGCCCGCCGCTGCAGGACGGAGGCTGATGCGTTGGAGAGCGCCGCGAGCAGGGCGAGCACGACGGTGAGGGCACTCACCCGCCGCTCATCCGAACCGGGCCGCCAGCCGCCGGTACAGCGCCGGCGCCGCGCCGTGCACCCGGGCGGGCAGACGCAGCCAGCCGGGAACGTAGACCTCGTCCCGTCCCCGTGAGATGGCGCACCAGACGGCCTCCGCGACGCGCTCGGGTGGCACCGGCTTCGGTCTGGACCGCCGGTACGGTACGCCACGGCGTTCGAAGAACGGGGTGTCCACCACACCGGGGACCACATGGCTGACCCCCACGCCGGTACCCCGCAGTTCGTAGCGCAAGGCGTCGGCGAACGTGGCCAGCGCCGCCTTGGCCGCGGAATAGACGGCCTCACCGCGCACGCCGACGGTGCCCGCGATGGATCCGATGATCACCACACGCCCCGAGCCGACTTCGACCATGGAGGGAAGCAGGTGCCGCACCAGGCGCATCGTGGCGATCAGATCGACGTCGACCACTTCGTCGATGGCGTCCACGGGCATGTTCCTGAACTCGCCGGCCCAGCCGATCCCTGCGCAGGCCACCACAAGGTCCATCCGGCCGGCGCGGCCGAGGGCGAACTCGGCCAGCTGCCGTTCGGCACCCGGATGGGTGAGATTCGTGGGGAAGACAGTGGCCGACGTCTGGGCGGCGACGTGCGCGAGGCGTGTGGTGTCACGCCCGTTCAGCACCAGGTGCCAGCTGCCCGCCGTGGCCAGTCGGCGGGCAACGGCGGCTCCGATGCCGGAGGAAGCGCCGGTGACGAGCGCCGTCCCCTGTTGATCCCCCTGGTGGTCGCCGCCGGACGGACGCATGGCACCGACGGCCCAGGGCGGCGTGTCCACGGGCAACGCGGGGGCGGACCGGTAGCGGGAGGGAGGGTGTGACATGGCGGCTGACCTCGTCTGCGACGGCGAACACCGGACTCGCGGGCGGGATACGACATCTCTTGGAGGGGCGGGTGGACGAAGCGGACGGAGAGTATCCCGCCCGCCACATTCCGAAACTCGGAAACACGAGGACGCGTTTGGACAGCACAGCAGGAGGCAATCGGTAACGATATGCGCATTTTCTCCCGGTCCTTGGCGACAGGCGACGCGAGCGGCCGGAACCCCTCGCATCGAACGGCCGACGACCGACGCGGCTCCACCCGTGGGACCGGTGTCGCGCGCTTCTCCCGCACCCACTCCTGCGGGTGATGGCCGCCTCCGGCGCTCGCGCCGTGCGGTCCGCGCGGGGGCCTCGTCGTCGGATCCTGATCGTCAGCGCGAGCATGGGGGCCGGGCATGACACGGTGGCAACCGAACTCGCGCGCCGCGCCCGGGAGAGCGGCCATGAAGCGCACATCGTGGACGTTCTCGGCCTGCTGCCCTACGGCATGGGCGCGGGGCTGCGCCGGTCCTACCGGTCGGCCGTACGGCACGTCCCATGGGCGTACGGACTCCTGTACGACACGTTTCTGCGTCGTGGAACCGGCCGCCGCCCCAGCGGGGTCCCGCTGGCCCGACTGGCGGGCGACCGTCTGACGGAGCTCGCGGACCGCACGGCGGCCGACGTGGTCGTCGCTGTCTTCCATCTCGCCGCGCAGTTGACGGGACACCTCAGGTCCCGGGAGCAGCTGAGGGTGCCGAGCACCGTCTTCCTGATCGACTTCGCCGTTCACCGACAGTGGCTCCATCCGGGCAACGACAGGTACCTCTGTCTCACGGAGGAAGCCGCGTACCAGGTGCGCCAGGACATCGCCGTACCCGCTGAGACGACCGGCCCGGTCGTGGCGCCCGGGTTCTTCACCGCCAAGCCCTCGGCGGCACTGTGGTCCCCGAGCCTGACTCGGCTCGCTTCCGGGCGTCCGCCGGTCGTTCTCGCCGCGGGCGCATGGGGGGCCGGTTCTCGCCTTGTCGCCACCGCCGGGCTGCTGGCCGCGCGCGGTTTCCTGCCCGTCGTGCTGTGCGGCCGCAACGAGCGGCTCCGCAGCAGCCTGTCCGTGGTTCCGGGCGTCCTCGCGCTGGGCTGGGTCGCCGACATGCCCGGCCTGATGCAAGCTGCCAGGGCCCTGGTCGACAACGCCGCTGGGCAGACCGCCGTGCAGGCGCTTGCCGCGGGGCTTCCCGTGGTGGGGTACCGCCCCCTGCCGGGCCACGGCGCGGACGGCGTGCGACGGATGGCCGCGCTGGGCCTCTCGGACGTTGCCGAGGACGAGGCCGACCTGATCGTCTCGCTGGGTCGGCTCACGGCTGACGGCCCCGACCGCGAGCGCCGAATCGCTCAGGGTCGCGCGCTCTTCCGGCACGACGTCCTGGGGCGGGTGGTGGAGCTGCTCGACACCGCCGTCATGTGAGCCGCGAACTGCCGCGGGTCTGGGCCTTCCGGTCGACGCCGTCGGTTCGGCCGCCCATGACGAGGGCCCCGCCCGGATGCGTACGTCCGGTCGGGGCCTGCCGTGTATGGGCACGGTGTTGGGGTGCCCTGCCCTGTGGACTCATCAGTGGGTGGTGCGCCGTCGAGCGAGGCCGACGGTCAGGCCCATGGCGGCGAGCCCCAGGAGGAACGTCACCGCGCCCACGAGGCAGTTGCTCCAGATGATGCCGGCCCGTGCGCCGTGTGCGGCGGTGACCACCCACGGGGAGATGATGAGCCACAAGCCGAGCGGCGCGACCATCCACGCCACACGGAGCATGCGGTCCGGGGCCAGGGTCAGAGCGAATCCGATCAGCGCGACGGTGATGCCGACGATCAGGTTGTTGGCCGTGAGGTTGGGCTCAGCCGCTGAGAAGTGGATGACCCAGGGCGATATCGCGGCGTAGACGCCCGCAAGGAGGATCAGGCCCTCGACGGCGATCGCCGAGTTGCTGCTGGAGCCCGTGCGTTCGAGCCACTCCCGCATCTCCGCCAATTCGGGATGGAGACCCATTGCGCCGGGATGATGCGTGCCCATTTCGGGGTGGTGCGTGCCCGTTCCGGTGGACTGCTGCGGATGCATTCCACTGGGTTGCTGCGGTTGCGCCATCGCTCTAGCTCCCCTCCGTGAGGGCTTAGACGTTCTTTATATTCAATTTTCCCCTGATTGGGGGGTTTATGCACCTTTCGTCCCGTCATTACTCGGGGTTCGCGGGGCTGTCTGCGTAGGAGTGTCGTGAGAAGGGATCCAGTAGCGTGGCCGCATCTCCCTCGTGATCGTCCGTGCGCGCCCGTGACTGCTGTCGCCTTTTGCGGACAGGGCGGACCTTGGTACGCGTCAGCTCCACAGCGGATAGGTGACCACCTGTGCGAAGCCCTCCGGTTTCGCATTGGTGTAGACCAGGCTCATCTGGGTGTAGTGCCGCAGCTGCGGGTGCGTCTTCCAGGGCTGCGGGTGGTCGAGCCGAACGACGACCGGGTACGAGTGGAACGTGCCTGCCGCGCAGTACGGCTTGCAGTCGTTCACCACGTTGAAGCCTTCACCCACCGCCGAGTTCGAGTCCCAGCGCGACCAGTGGAGCGAGGTGAGACGGCTGTTGCCGTCACCGCAGGCGATCATGAAGTCGCTGGGGTGTACTTGGGGGTGCCAGAAGCAGTCGACGAGGACGGTGTTCCCTGTCTGCTGTCGCGCGACGGGCGGGGCCGGTGGTGACGCCGGGGCGGCGGAAGCCGATCCCATGCCTGCTACGAGTGATGCAGCGGCACAGACTGTGACCGCCGTACTGATCCTGTGAGTGCGCATGTCCGCTCCCCGGCCGCGTGTCTAGGGACCCGTGGCCCCATGTCTGTACTTCTGGTCTGCCCGCCGGGCGATGTTCACCTGCGGGGGCGGGCGCCGGACCGCTGTGCCGTCCGTTTCGCCTGCCATTGTGTCTGTAATGACGCTAGGGCCGTGGGAGGGGATGCACCAGTCGGCCATTCGTGCCGCGCTGCGAGTGAGGTTGACGACCCGGTGGCACTTCCTTGGCGCGTGTGTTCGAGTACCGCGTGCGTCAATGCGTGGCGGCGGCGCAGGGCGGCCTGCGCACGCTGTGGGAGGGGTTCGCGGTGGGTGTGGCCAACCCCAGACCATCGTGTTCTTCGCCGCCGTACTGCCGCAGTTCGTCGATCGCGGCCAGGGTCACGCCGCGATGCAGATGCTGGTGCTCGGGCTTGTCTTCAACCTCATCGCGGTGGCTTCCGACAGCGTGTGGGGGCTGGTCGCGTCCACCGCACGGGACTGGTTCGCCCGCTCTCCGCGCCGACTCTCCCTGGTCGGTGGCGTCGGCGGGCTCGCGATGATCGGTCTTGGTGTCACCGTCGCCGCGGCGGGCCGCAAGGACTGAGTGCGGGGGAAGGCACCGGTGGTGGCGCCGGTGACCACGTCGGGCAGTTCCCTGTTGGGTCGGTGAGTGCGTGAAGTGCTGGAAGCATGCGCCGACGCGCGGGATTTGCATCACTCCCCGCCAACCGCGATGTCCGTCAGGCCGGGGGACGCGGCGTCGGTGCGCCGGGGCGGCCCATGCGCCAGGCCAGGCGTGGCCCACTGGCCGTGCGCATATGACGCGCGTGCGATAAGCGTAGAAACTGGGATGTATCAGAGCGATGAGGCTGTCATGAGGCGGCCGGCACCTCAGCAGGCTCTCTCCTGGGCGAATCAAGGAGGCCCCGGACCCTTACCACCCCCCGAGGAGACACGCATGACTCGGCAACCCTCCCCCGAACCCGACGCCGCACCCGGGCTGGAAACCCGGCTGAGTCGACTGGAGGCGCAGGTGGCGACCCTCGCCGACGCTATCCGAGCACTCGCCCGTGGCCTGGAGAACATCCCGTCGCAGGACCCTCCGCCCGAGGAAACGGCCCGGGGCGCGCGACTCGCCCATGAGCTTCTGCTGTCCAAGGACCTGTAAGACCCGTCGTCGGGCCGGAAGAGGTGCGGCGGCCCTGGTCGACTCGTACGCCGAGCCGACCTCTGCGGTGGCCGGGGCGTCGTCGGTCCACCACGAGGGGAAGCCTCCGGTGACTCACGCCTTCGGCCGTCCGCGTCGCTCACCCACCTCCCTGGCCGTCAGTGACGTGGGCCTCCTTCGCTCTGCCGGTGCCCGTAGGCAGGCCGCGGAATTCAGAAAACGATTCTGGCCTCGCGGGCGGCTGCGAGTGCGGGATCCGCTCCTGACACCAGTTCCAGCGTCACATCGCGATCACGGCCGGCCAGGGCGCGCATGTACGCCACCGCGTCGGCCCGGACGACCGCCACCGGCTCTCCCGAGCCGATCAGCCAAGCGCCGCCTGCCGGCCCGGTGAGTTCCAGTGCCATCGGGGCCTCGGACCAACCCAGGGCCAGGTCACGAACGACCTCCTCGACGATCTGCCGGTCGTGGTCGCCCACAGTGACGGACTGCCCCGTTGCCCGGGCCAGGTCGACGCGATGCATCCACAGGTCGCGGTTGTAGATGGTGTCGAGCAGGTAGCCGATGGACATCCGCGGCGCCCCGGGCATGCCACTGTCGATCCTGGCGCGTCGCATCAGTCCCGGTCGGCGCCGGCGGGCTCGTACCGCGCGGGGCCACAGCAGTGCGAACCGTTCGACCAACGCGGGCCCCGACGCGGAAGCATGCTCGTCGACCTGGGCCGCCATGTGGGCATCCACCGAGCCCTTGCCGGGGTGGCGCCGCCTTCCTGTGATCTCCCGGCGCAGCATCGTGGCCAGGCTGATGTTGTCCTCACACTGGGCGACGAGGTGGGAAACCAGCGTGCGCACGTCCCATTTGACGCAGTCGGTGGGGCGGTGCCAGTCCTCGTCGCGGAGCGCTTCGAGTACTTCGAGTGCCGCTCGGCCTTCTGCCTCGGCGAGCACGGCCGAACGGTCGCGGTCAGTCTGCGGCAGTCGCGCGGCCTCCATGAAGGTCTGATCCATCGGACTCGCCCTCCTCTGGGGCGTAGAAGCGGAAGAACATGTCCACTGCCGTCTGCGTGAGTCGGGCGAAGCGGCCCGTTTCGACCTGCGCGGACGGTTCGTTGGCGAGTTGCTGGCTGATCACACCCGACATCAGCGCCGTATACAGGTTCACCCCCTCCTCGTCGGCGGCGGCGGGCGACAACTGTCCGGCGTGCACGGCCGCCCGTAGCGCTGCCCGCAACAGTTCCAGTTGCTGGAGCGCCGGCTCGAAAGCCCGTGGGGTCGGTTCGAATCCGGGCACCGGCCGCCAGTACAGAAGCTGTGCCAGCACCGGATGGGTCATCGCCCAGGCGACGCTGGCCCGTTGACCCTCCGTGATCGCCGTTCGCGGATCGTCGATGAGTCGGGCCTGGTACGGCGTCAGGATGTCGACCGCCTCGCGCATTCCCCGCTCGAACAGGGCGTCGTAGACAGCCAGCTTCGACGGGAAGTACTGGTAGAGCGAGGGCGGACGTATCCCCACCCGTCGAGCGACCTCCGCCATGCTCAGCGCGGCCACACCCTCCTCGGCCATTACTTCGATCGCGGTGTCGAGGATCTCCCGCACCGTCTCGTCGCGCCGCCGAAGCCTCCGATCGCCCCTCATGCCATTAAGAAAACCTAACGGCCGTAGGGAAGTCAACACCCCTTCGTCATCAGGGAGTTGGGTGAAGAAATCCTTCCGGGATCTCGTCCGCGTACAGCGGGCCGAAGCGCACCCTGGAGAATGCGACCCTGCCGATCAACGACGCTTCTTCCTTCGGGTACGTGCCTTCGCGCCTGGTCAGTCGGCGCCGGGGCGTCGCCCCGGCGCCCCGGCAGCCAAAGGCGCGCCCTCGGCACGCTCTGTAGACGCCTGCTGGTCGGATCCTCGCCCGGCTGGAGCCGAGGGAAAGTGTCGTAATCACCCGCGGATCAAGGGCCTCACCCAAACCACGAGAACGTACAGCGATAAGATCAAGAGCTCATGTGAATCATCAGTAAGTTTTGGGGGTGAACTGGCAGTACGTCACCAGACCACAGCACAGAAACAGGTGTCCGCGCACCGTAGTTCCTGTGAACGGTGATGTCCGTGCCTGCCCCCACAGTCGGCAGCCGCCGCGCCGCGGAGTGAAACCGCCGACAGGAAGGTCTCGTTGTTACATGTTCCAAGACGCCCCCATCTATCACCAGCTCGTCGCCGAGCGCGGTGACGTACCGGCACAGGTACGCGACGCGGCGGAAATGATACGTCGCCAACTTCAGGGGGTGATCAGACTGGAGCAGCCTCCCAGTGGTTTCGAGCCCGGCCCGTACGCCGGCCACGCGAGAGCGCAACAACGCTCCGCACTTCCCCCCGGCCCGCAACTAGGCTGACGACGCCGGTGACGGTCTGTGGTGCCGGAGGGGCAGGGCACAGGACGGTGGCGCCACGGGCAACGCCGTAGCCGAGAGCCCCGACCCAAGCTTCGGTTCCACGCCATACCCGGCCAGGGTGTCGAGCCCGGCGACCCGGGTGTTCTCCGCCCGCTCTCGCCGGGCACCGTGCGACACGGCCTCGATGGGGGAGGGGCCGCGCCGTGGCCCGGAGGGTCATATCCGCGCGTTCCGGGTGCGCCCGCTACCAGCGCGATGCTGTTGTCGTCACGAGGTCGCGACGTCGGGGGCGGCCTCGGCAAGGACGGGGTTGATGCGCGGGGCCTGCAACTGCCGACCCAGCCACGGCAGCGCCTGGGGAAGTTCGCGACTCCAGGTCGCGAAGTTGTGACCGCCGGACGGAAGGATGATGGACGCCGTCTTCAGCGGCGGCTTGGCAGCGGCCAGGAAGTCCTGCGTGGCCTGGTAGTCGGATTCCCCGCGTCGGCTGGTGGTGACCAGGACGGAAACGTCGGGGGCGGGCAGGTGCCGCAGGCGCCACATGAGGTCGTTCTCACGCCGGAGTTGCCTGCTACCGCCGAACAAGTCGCCGGTGGTGGCGTCGACTTCAGGCTTGTAATAGCCGGAGAGAGCAACGGCTGCGGTGTACGTGCCAGAGTGGCGCATGGCGAACTTCAGCGCGCAGTAGCCGCCCGTGGAGTTGCCGATGACCCCGCGGTACGCGGCGCTGTCACCGATGCGGTAAACAGTCCCCAATGCGGTCGGCAGGTCCTGGGTGAAGAAGGATTCCACCTGCGGGCCGCCTGGGATGTCCATGCACTCGGTGTCCCTCGGCGGTGCCAGCGTGGGCCGCATGAGCACCACGATGGTGGGCGGCATCTCCTTGTGCGCGATGGCTCTGTCGGCCAACTCGGGGTATTTGAGACGGGTGATGAGATTCTCGGTGGTGCCGGGGTAGCCGGTGAGCGCGACGATCAACGGGAACTGCACCTGTGCGTAACGAGGTTGACCGTACTGCGGGGGCAGGTAGACATACGCCTTGGTGCTCAGGTGGGACTTGGCCCCCCTGATCTCCACCGTCTCCAGGCTGCCGCCCGCCGTCGCGGTCGTACCCTTGGGCGCGGGCAATTTCTGGTGACGCAGAACACGGACCGCGTTGCTGTGGCTGACCGCCGCAGTACCATCGGCGATGGTCGCGGTGCCGTCCTCGCCGGTGCCCAGCAGGTCGTTCCAGGAGCCGTAGAAACCGAAGTAGTTGTTGACTGCCAGGGCGAGCGCGGCCAGGCAGGCGAGCTGGATGCCAAGCAGTACCCCGATACGACCCAGCACCGAACGCCAGGTATGCCGGCTCAGGTATGGCCACAGCCACACCGCGACGCCGAAGGCCGCCGAGGTCAGGCTGACAGTCAGCACGAGCAGGGTCTGACTGGTGATTCCCACGATCTGGTGATACTTCCTGTGCGTTTACGGTGGCCGCATCGCCGTACGGCAGGCAGAGGTGCCGGATGTTCGGCAGTACAGGCGATACACCAACGCTGGATGAACGTCGGTGAAAGAATGGCGCTCCACAGGGTGAATACCTTAACGGGCCGGTACGCAAGGGGTTGTACTGGGCTCGACTCGGTAGCGGTTTCGAGCCATCGGTGAAACGAGTGAGCGGCACTCCGCGGCCGACTCCACACCGGACACCGCGGCTTCGCTGATCGTGCACGTGCCGACGGTGATGCTCGCGCACCCACCGCCGTGGACCGCGCCCGCCCATGGCAATCCGCGCTGAGCCGGAGGAGAACACCGCGGCTCGATCACTTCACCCGGGCGTGGGCCGGCGGAAACGTACTACCGCATCCACTCCCTGTTCTCGGGGGTCCTCACTGGTCGGGGAGCTGTCCGGAACTGGTCGGGAACAGGTGGGAACCGATCTGCCTTCGGCGGTGTAGACAGGTGTGGGAACGCGGGAGGGGACCGCATCGTCGATGAGGCCGCAGTGATCGCTCGCGTGCGCGCCGGAGAGCCGGAGGCGTACGCCGAACTGGTGCGGGCTCATACGCGCATCGCACTGCGGGCGGCCGCCGCGCTCGGGGCGGGTGCGGATGCGGAGGACGTGGTGCAGCAGGCCTTCGTGAAGGCGTACTGCGCGCTGGGGCGGTTCAAGGACGGTTCGGCGTTCAAACCGTGGTTGCTTGCGATCGTCGCCAACGAGACGCGGAACACGGTGCGCGCGACGGCCCGGCAGCGCACACTCGTCGGTCGCGAAGCGGCCTTCGCGCAGGCGGAACCGCTGATACCGGACTCGCGGGACCCGGCCGTGGCGACGCTGGAGACCGAGCGCCGCGCAGCCCTGCTCGCTGCGCTGGAGAAGCTGAGCGAGGAACATCGCCTGGTCGTCACCTATCGCTATCTCCTCGAGATGGACGAGTCCGAGACCGCTCAGGCCCTCGGCTGGCCCCGCGGCACGGTGAAGTCCCGCCTCAACCGCGCGCTGCGGAAGCTTGGCCGCCTGCTGCCGGATCTTCAGCCACCGGAAAGGAGGTGATGAGCGTGAGTGAGTCCCATGACGGTGTGGGCGCTGGTCGCAGTCGGCGCACGACGGCGGCACGACTGTCCGAGGAGTTGTCGGCGCTCGGGCGGTCGCTGGACTCGGCGTCGGCCGGTGGTTCCGAGCCGATGGCCGAGCGGGTCATGGCGCAGATACGCGGCGAGCGTCTGCCGGTTCCGGTGGCCGAGCCGCCGGGTGCCGGTGAGCGGCTGCGAGCGGTCCGGCACTGGACGCGGACGCGGTGGCGTTCGCTGACGGCGGCGCTGTGCGGCCTGCTGATGGTGCTCGCGCTCACGTCTCCGGTGCGGGCGGCGGTCCTCGACTGGTTCGAATTCGGTGGGGTCCAAGTGCGTCACAGCCCGTCGACGAGGCCGTCGCCCGGTGCCGAGGTGCCCGGCTGCGGCCGATCGGTGTCGCTCGCGCAGGCACGGCACCAGGCCGGCTTCGCACCGGTGGTGCCGGACGCGCTCGGGCCGCCCGACACGGTGACGGTGACCGGCGAGCCGCACCGACGGTTCCTGGTGAGCCTGTGCTGGCGCGAGCACGGGCACACGATCCGGTTGGACGAGTATCCGGCGCAACTGGACGTCGGCTTCGCCAAAACGGTGAGCGAGCCGCCGGAGTGGATCCTGCCGGACGACAACACCTCCGACCCGGACATGCCCCATCCCCTCCTGTGGTTCCCGCGGCCCCATCTGCTCAGCTTCTGGCTGGTGGACGCGGACGGGAAACGCTACACACGCAAGGAGCGGACAGCGGGGCCGACGCTGCTGTGGACCCATCAGACACCAGGACGGGAGGTGACGTTGCGTTTGGAGGGAGTGGCATCGAAGAGCCGAGCTGTGGACATCGCGAGGTCCCTCGCCAAGAAATCCGGCGCGTCCTCGAAGTAGGGCGCGAAGAGTGGGAACCCCGAACCATCGAGCGGTGTACCGGAAGTGACACGCGGCTCAGGCAAGAGCCGCCCGGGAATCGGCCGACTTGGGGGTCGAATGCTCAGGTGCAAAGGCGGTATTCGTGAATGGGGCGCGCTGCTGGGCGCGTTGACCATGATGCTGGCACTCACGGTGTGGGGCGCGTCCTCGGCCGCGGCAGGCGGGCCGACGAGCGTACTCGTGGTCTCGCCGACGAGCGGGGAGGCCACCGGGCTGTACTACTCCGACAAGAAGTACGACGAGCTTCAGCAGTTGCTCGACCGACCGGCCACCGAAACCGGCGACAATCCGCCGGAGACCAACCTGGCCGGCACCCGGCAGATCACCGTCACCTGGCTTGTGCACGACATCACACCATGGCGACTCGACCAGGTCCTGGATACCGGCAGCGACGGCGTCTGGATCCACACCGCGGCGAACACGCCCGAATCGACGAAAGGCTACTGGCACCGCGCCGCGGATCCCACCCGACTGCGCACCCTTCTCAAGAAGCTCGGAGTAATGGGCAGAGCCTCCGACTCGGGATATGCCGGCCTCATTCCGGTTCCCTGGCAGTCGAGCAGCGCGGCTACGCCGGACGCGGCCACGGGGACCACACCCCCGCTGGTCGCCGCGTCGGCGAGTGGCGGCACCGACTGGTGGTGGACGATACCGGGAGCGGTGGCCGGTGCCGTGCTGGCGCTGGTGCTGCGTTCCCTCGTCGCGAGGGCGCCGGGCCACTTGCGCCGTAAGCACGAGCCAGGGCCCAGGCAGGAATTGCGGGACGTATGAGGTGGTGCGGCGCGGGCAGGACAACAGGGCGTGGGGATCGACCCCTGGAGTATGAAGTGGAAGGCATGTTTGCCATTGTGATGATCATCATCGATGTCACACCCGCAACGCGCCGCCAGTGCCGGGCGGTCCGCTCCGGTGCCCAAGCCCCTCCCATGCGCCCGCACCGATTAACCCCTGACGGCTCGTCATCATTTCGGAAATGACATGCCGTAGAGTTTGCAGGTCAAACCATGAGTGCCGGACGGTGTGTCAGTATGGTGTTGCGTGATGCTGCGCGGCGGTGAGCTACGAAAGTGCGTGTGTGTCTGCGGCTGACCGGGTTCTTGGAGATGAAAAGCGGCTTGTCATCAAGTTGCAACAGCAACGTGACTGCTATCAATGCTGCGCATGAAACGAAGGCAATCGTTGTCCGGCCTGCAGGCACGGACTTCCCGACTAGCCGCGGCAGCACTGAGCCTGGTCGTCAGTGCTGGCGCAACGCTGGCGCTGAACGCCGGCGACATCGCTCAGGCGCAGCCACGCCAAGGTGTGGGTAGCACCTTGGTCAACGAGACGTTTACGCACGCCACCGCCCCGGAGTTCATCGGGGTGGGGGATGCCTGCCTTACCGGAGCACCGGCCACCACCACGCCTCCTCCTCTGGGAGACCACCCACTCGGTGGTTGCAACCCTGGTGTCAATTCGCCTCCCCCCAACGCCGACCCGCACGGTTACCTTCGGCTGACTGATGCGTCCAACGACAAGTCCGGGGCGGCCCTCTACAACCAGGCGATTCCCGCCTCCCACGGTCTCGACGTCACGTTCGACCAGTGGCAGTACGGAAGCACCACCCCGAACACCCCCGCCGACGGTATTTCGTTCTTCCTGGTGAACGGCGACGTCTCACTGACCCAGCCGGGCGCTTTCGGCGGCAGCCTCGGGTACGCGCAGAAGCAGGAGACCGGCGCCTTCCCGTTCCTGCCCGGTGTGGAGGGTGGCTATCTGGGCATCGGCCTTGACGTTCTCGGGAACTTCTTCGGTGACTGGGAACGCCGCGGCAACGGCTGCCCCCCGGGCCAGCGCTCGCCCGCAGGGACGACGATCCACGTTCCCGCGCCCGGGGAAAACATGGTCACGGTACGCGGCCCCGGCCAGGGGACCGAGGGCTACTGCTTCCTGACCGCCACCACCAGCAACTTCACCACCACCGGACCTTGGCCGTCGACCCTCCCGGGGAACCTGCAGGGGCCGCTGGCAACGCTTCCTCCGGGTCTTACCCCGCAGGCGGCCGAGGCCCTGCTCGAGCCGTCGCGTCGCCGGGTGCACGTGGTGCTCACCCCGGTGCCGAACCCGCAGTTGACCGTGTCCATCGACTTCAACGATGGCAAGGGCTTCCAGCAGGTGCTCAGCACGGCGGCTCCGACGCCGGTTCCCGCCACCTACAAGTTCGGTTTCGCGGGTTCCACCGGTCTGTTCACCGACGTGCACCTCATCCGCAACGTGGTCGTCGCCACTGAAACGCCGCTCCCGCAGTTGGAGCTCGTCAAACAGGCCAGGCAGCCGCTGCCCGGTGAGCTGACGGTCGGTGATCTGATTCCCTACGACTTCGTGGTGACCAACTCCGGTGCAACGAACATCACGGGCATCACCGTCACCGATCCGAAGGTCGGTCCGGTGAACTGTCCGCAGACGACCCTGGCGCCAGGTGAGACGGTCACCTGTAGTGCCGTCTATCGCGTCACCGCCGAAGACGTGGCCCACGGCTCCGTCGACAACACCGCTACGGCGTCGGGCACCTCGAACGGCGAGACAGTCAATTCACCACCCTCCTCGGAGAGAGTGCCGGTCGTCCAGCCACCCAGCCTGGAGATCGAGAAGGATGTGCAGACGCCCGGCCCCTACTTCGTGGGGCAAACGGTCACCTTCTCCTACCGCGTCCGTAACACGGGCGGGCTGACGATCAACAACGTCAGGGTGAACGATGACCGAGTCAGCAACGTCACCTGCCAGACGACCACGCTGACACCGTTCGAGAGCCCCGGCGACACCACCACCTGTACCGGTACGTACACCTTCACCGCGGCCGACGGTCAGGAGGGTTTCGCCACCAATACCGCTACGGCGACCGGTACGGCGTCGAACGGCACGGAGGTCACCTCCGAGCCGTCCGTGCTGACCCTGCCGGTCGGAGTGCCGCACCTCGACCTGGAGAAGAGGGTGGTCTCGCAGGGACCGTTCCAGATCGGGTCCCCGGTGGAGTACTCCTACACCGTCACCAACACCGGCCCCGTTCCCCTGACCAACGTAGTGATCCATGACGACCGAGTCGCCGACGTCACCTGTCAGACAACCACGCTCGGTCCCGGTGCGAGCACCACCTGCACCGGTACCCACACGATCACCCAGGCCGACGTCACCCCCTGCCACCCGCCCACCGCACGCGGCGCGAACAAGGGCAGGGTCAAGGAGAACACCAGGCAGATCACGCTCTGCGAGGTCACCAACATCGCGCGCGCGGGCGGCAACCCCCCGCAGGGCCCCCAGATTGTCAGCGACCAGGCTGCGGCCACCATCATCGTCGAGGTACAGCAGGCGGTCGAGCTCTCCCTGGCGAAGCGGGTGGTCTCGTCGGGTCCGTTCCATGTGGGGTCGCAGGTTGAGTACGAGTACACGGTCACCAACACAGGCAGCACCGCGCTGCACAACGTGGCGGTGAGCGACAACCTGGTCGCCAATGTCACCTGTCAGGCGACGACGCTGGCGCCCGGTGCGAGTACCACCTGTACCGGTACGCACACGATCACCCAGGCCGATGTCACTCCCTGTCACACTCCCTCCGTGCGCGGTGGGGGCAAGGGCAAGGGCAAGCAGCAGGTTGTGCGTTGTGAGGTCACCAACACGGCGCAGGCGACGGCCGTCGACCAGCAGGGCAACCAGGTCGCCAGCAACCAGGCCAGGGCCACCATCATCGTGGAGGTGCAGCAGGTGGTCGAGCTCGCTCTGAAGAAGCGGGTGGTCTCCAAGGGGCCGTTCCGTGTCGGGGACACCGTCAAGTACGCCTACACCGTGACCAACACGGGCAGCGTCGCGCTGAACAACCTGGTGGTCACTGACAACCTGGTCGCCAACGTCACCTGTAAGGCGGCCACGCTGGCCCCCGGTGCGAGCACCACTTGCACCGGCACCCATCGGATCACCAAGGCCGACGTCACTCCGTGCAAGCAGGTCAAGGAGCGCGGCGGGGACCACGGCAAGAACAAGAACAAGGTGATGCGCTGCGAGGTCACCAACACGGCGCAGGCGACGGCGACCGACCCGCAGGGCAACAAGGTGACCAGCAACAAGGCCACGGCCACCATCACAGTGAAGGTGGAGAAGAAGAAGGAGAAGGAAAAGGAGCACTGCCGCAAGCATCACAGCGGTCACGGGAAGGCGTACGGCGGAGACCGCTGCGACGAGCACGACGGTCATCACCGCCGGGTAGCCCAGGAGGCGTAAGGGGCACGCTGCACAGATCGCTGTTCCGCGCCCCGCCCCGGACCTTCCGGAGCGGGGCGCAAGGCTTGTCCGGGCTGGACAGAACGACCTCCGAGGCATCCGGCCTGTCCTGCACGCCGCCCATGCCCTTCCCGCAACGCCCGGCAGGGGGAGGAGTACTGCGCGACGGCATGTGGCGTTCCGGGCCGGGGCACAATGAAGCCAAGATCAACTCCCAGAAGACTGAGGACCGATGGAATTCCGTGACGATGTGGACCTTGATGCCTCCCAGGTGGAGGACCGCGGCAGCGGGGGCGGCTTCCCCGGAGGCGGGCTCGCCATCGGTGGTGGTGTCGTAGGGATCGTCGCCTTGGTCGTGGCCTTGCTCCTGGGTGTCAATCCCGCCACCCTGCTCGACGGGGGTGACCACTCGCGTTCCGCCGCGACGCGGGGTTCAGACCTGGGTGCGCAGTGCCGCAAGGGCAGCGACGCCAACCAGTCGGAGAAGTGCCGTGTGGTGGGCGTCGTCAACAGCATCCAGGGCTACTGGCGGGCCACGTTCACCCAGCGGGGCGAACAGTCGTACGACGCCGCTCGGACCGTGCTGTTCTCAGGCGGTGTGAACACCAGGTGCGGGCAGGCCAGTTCGGCGGTGGGCCCGTTCTACTGTCCGGCCGACCACCAGGTCTACCTCGATCTCGGTTTCTTCAGCGAGTTGGAGAGCCGGTTCGGAGCCCGAGGCGGCCCGTTCGCCCAGGCATACGTGATCGCCCACGAGTACGGCCACCACGTGCAGAACCTGCTGGGTACCACGAACCGCGTCGGACGGGATCGTAAGGGGGCGAAAAGCGCCTCGGTTCGGCTGGAACTGCAGGCCGACTGCTACGCAGGGGTCTGGACCAAGAACGCCGTTGACACCGGCTTCTACAGCAAGCCGTTCACCGAAGGCGACATCCGCGAAGCCCTCGACGCCGCCGCGGCGGTCGGTGACGACCGTATCCAGGAGCGCACCCAGGGCCGGGTCAACCCGGACGGCTGGACCCACGGCAGCGCACAGCAACGGGTGAACTGGTTCACCACCGGGTACACCACGGGCGCCCCCTCCCGCTGCGACACCTTCTCCGGGGCCATCTGACGCCGTCGGCAAACCGGAGCGGCACCAGAAGAGATGTGAGCCCCGCCTCACTCGGATCCGTGCGGCGTGTGGCCTGTGGCGTACTTCACAAGTGCGCCAGGTCGGCGCCCTCACCGCCGCGACGACCCTTCGCCGGCCTGCCCGGAGGCCGGTCCGGGCGCGAGGTGGCGGCGGTGCGAAGGCGTTGATCTCGGCGTCCCGATCGGGTCGGGGGGCACCGTTTGGATGATCATAAGGAGAGGGGGGTTAGCATATGAGCGCCGCCTAGCTCGAAAGATAAATCTGTGACTGTCAATGAGGACTCGTTCACTAACTGGAAGAAGCGCGAGGAGATCGCGGAGTCGATGATCCCGGTCATCGGGAAGCTGCACCGTGAGCGGGACGTCAACGTCCTGCTGCACAGCCGCTCCCTGGTGAACAAGTCGGTCGTCAGCATCCTCAAGACCCACCGCTTCGCCCGGCAGATCGCCGGTGAGGAACTCTCCGTCACTGAGACGCTGCCGTTCCTGCAGGCTCTCACCACGCTCGATCTCGGCCCTTCCCAGATCGACATCGGCATGCTCGCCGCGATGTACCGGACCGACGACCGCGGTCTGTCGGTGGAGGAGTTCACCGCCGAGGCCGTCGCCGGTGCCACGGGTGCCGAGAAGATCGAGCGCCGCGAGGGACGCGACGTCGTCCTCTACGGCTTCGGTCGCATCGGCCGTCTCGTGGCCCGCCTGCTGATCGAGAAGGCCGGCTCCGGTAACGGCCTGCGGCTGCGCGCCATCGTCGTCCGCCAGGGCGGCGACCAGGACATCGTCAAGCGTGCTTCGCTGCTGCGCCGCGACTCCATCCACGGCCAGTTCCAGGGCACGATAACCGTCGACGAGGCGAACAGCACGATCATCGCCAACGGCAACGAGATCAAGGTGATCTACGCCAACGACCCGTCGGAGGTCGACTACACGGCGTACGGCATCAAGGACGCCATCCTCATCGACAACACCGGCAAGTGGCGTGACCGCGAGGGCCTGTCGAAGCACCTGCGTCCCGGCATCGACAAGGTCGTCCTGACCGCGCCGGGCAAGGGCGACGTCCCCAACATCGTCCACGGTGTCAACCACGACACCATCAAGCCAGACGAGCAGATCCTGTCCTGCGCGTCCTGCACCACCAACGCGATCGTTCCGCCGCTGAAGGCGATGGAGGACGAGTACGGCGTTCTGCGTGGCCACGTGGAGACCGTCCACTCGTTCACCAACGACCAGAACCTTCTGGACAATTACCACAAGTCCGAGCGTCGGGGTCGCTCTGCGCCGCTCAACATGGTGATCACCGAGACCGGTGCCGCCTCCGCAGTCTCCAAGGCGCTGCCCGACCTCAAGGCCAAGATCACCGGCAGCTCGATCCGCGTCCCGGTGCCGGACGTCTCGATCGCCATCCTCAACCTGCAGCTCGCGCGTGAGACCACCCGCGAAGAGGTCCTCGACTACCTCCGTAACGTGTCGCTGACCTCGCCGCTCAAGCGTCAGATCGACTTCATCAGCGCCCCCGACGCGGTCTCCAGTGACTTCATCGGCTCGCGCCACGCTTCGATCGTCGACGCCGGTGCCACCAAGGTCGAGGGCGACAACGCGATCCTCTACCTGTGGTACGACAACGAGTTCGGCTACTCCTGCCAGGTCATCCGCGTCGTCCAGCACGTCTCCGGGGCGGAGTACCCGACCTACCCCGCTCCGATGGCCTGATCTCGGCGTAATGTCCGTGTCCGGCAGGTAGGCCGGCGGTGGGCGGCAACCGGTTCCGATCGATATCCGGTTGCTCTCCCGCCGCCACCCGCCTGCCGGCACGCAGGGCCGACGCGTCTCCCGACACGACCGCCGGCCGTTGCCCTGGCCGACGCCGCCGGTGGCACAGTGGCTGCATGTGTGGCCGCTACGTCTCCACCCGCAGCACCGACGACCTGGTCCAGCTCTTCCGGGTCACTGACTGGCCTGCAGCGGACGCGCCGGCACCGAGCTGGAACGTCGCTCCGACCGACGACGTGTGGGCCGTCCTCGAACGCACGCCACGTGACAAGGACGCCGTCGCGCCAGTCCGGAGGGAGTTGCGGCCGCTGCGCTGGGGCCTGGTTCCGTCCTGGGCGAAGGATGCGAAGATCGGCGCCCGGATGATCAACGCGCGCGTGGAGACCCTGCACGAGAAGCCCGCCTTCCGCCGCGCGTTCGTCAAGCGCCGCTGCCTACTGCCGGCCGATGGCTTCTACGAGTGGCAGCAGACCAAGGGCCCGGGCGCGGGCAAGACCCGTAAGCAGCCGTATTTCGTCCATCCCGAGGACGGCCAGGTGATGGCGCTCGCCGGCCTGTACGAGTATTGGCGCGACCCGTCGGTCAAACAGGACGACGACCCCGCCGCCTGGTTGATGACCTGCACAATCATCACCACTGACGCCACCGATGCGGCCGGTCGCATTCACCCTCGCATGCCGCTGGCGCTCACCCCGGACCGCTACGACACCTGGCTCGCTCCGGCGCACCAAGCCCCCGACGAGCTGCGTGCGCTCCTGACCCGGCCCGCAGGCGGCCACCTGGCCGCACGGCCGGTCTCCACGGCCGTCAACAACGTCCGGAACAACGGCCCCCAACTCCTCGAAGAAGTAACCCCGTAGTCGCAGCCGTAGCGGGTGATCGGCGGCCGTGAGGAGTGGGGTCCCAGGTCGCAAGTGGGGAACGAAGAGCGGGCCTTGATCACCCGCGGGTAAGTTCGGGTCATGACGAATGACTGGCGGACGGATCGGATCGGGGCGGCTCTGCGGGGCGAGAACCCGACTGTGCTGCGGCGGCTCGAGTCGGGTTTCGCGGTGATCGGCGATGTTCAGTTCTTGCCGGGCTACTCGGTTCTCCTCGTTGACGAACCCGGCGTTCAGCGGTTGTCCGACCTACCGAAGGGCAAGCGGCTGTCGTTCCTGTCCGACATGGACCAACTCGGAGAGGCGGTCGAGCGGGCCTGCCGGCGCCTTGACCCCGAGTTCCGCCGGGTCAACCTGGAGATCCTGGGGAACACCGACCCGTTCTTGCATGCCCACGTCTGGCCGCGGTTCGAATGGGAGCCGACCGAGCTGGTGGGCAAGCCGGTGTGGCTGTATCCGCGGGACCGGTGGAGCGACGAGAGGTTCAGGCTCGGTCCCCGGCATGACGGGCTGCGGGATGCGATCGCGTGCGAACTGGATCGGCTGCGTTCGATGGCCTGACGGCGTGACCCGTCGACGCTTGGGCACGGGGAGCTCGACTGAAACCGGGGAGTTTCGCTGTGGCCGGCGAACCAGAGGAAGCCGATCTGAAAGGGCGAACTGGTGTCCGGTCGGCGTTGCTGGCAGAGTGAACGAAGTGATCTCTTACACATGGCGTGACCCCATCACGGACGACGAAATGGTCGATCTCGTCCGGTCGCACGGCGGCAATGCCGTCGTCGGTTGGTGGAGCAGAATTCAGCAGTACAGCCTTGGCTGGGTGACCGCCCGTGATGGTGATGGACTCCTTCTCGGATTCGTGAACGTGGCCTGGGATGGTGGAGACCATGCCTTCTTGATCGACACGAAGACCCGGGGCTCGCATCAACACCGTGGTATCGGTACGGCAGTCGTGCGCCTTGCGGCGACTCGTGCGCGTGCGGCGGGCTGCGAGTGGCTGCACGTCGACTTCGAACCCGAGCTGAGAACCTTCTATTTCGACGCCTGCGGCTTCCGCTCGACGGAGGCGGGGCTGATCCATCTGCCTTCGAGCAACGCTTAGAGGTTGGTCAAGGTTGGTGTCGGGGTGGGGAGGGGAGACCTGGGGCTGTTTCAGGGTGTTTCCCGCTCAGGAGTGAGGGCAACGGGCCGCGTCGAACCCGGACAGCATGGCGTCGAGCGCGAAATCGAACCGGGAGTTCGGACCGGACGGTCGGCGTTCGGTGCGCGCGGCCTCGGTGAGCAGGGGGAATTCCTCCGGGTCCAGGTCGAGCAGTGGATGCAGCGGGTCGACGGCGGTCGGCTGGTCTGCGTCGGCACCGCTGGGAACGGTGGCGATATGGCCGACAACGAATCCGGAGACGGCGTACAGGACGTCCAGTGCCCTACCCAGGGGGAATCCCGCCGCCCGCAGCGAGGCGAGCGCGTTTTCCATGAACCCCAGGTTGCGCGGGGTGATGGCGGGTCGCGAGACCACGAGTTGCTGACCGCGATCGCCACACTCGTGCCACTCGTCGACATCGCAACCATCGACAGCCTGGCCCAGCATGTGCGCTCCGCCCACCCCGGTTGGTCCGCCGATCTGGTGGCGGGCGACCGCAACGCCATCGTCATCTACCTGACCGTCGTCGGTATGCTCGGCCTCGCCGCCTGGTCGTGGGTGATCCTGGGCATCTCGAAGCGCAGGAGCTGGTCACGCGCGACCGCTACCGTGCTCTTCGCTCTGGGGGTGTCGACCGCGGCGTTCGACCTGACGTACTCAGGGGGTGCGTACACCACCGTCATCCCTCGACTGTACGGAGTGCTGGGCGTTTTGCCCGCCTGCACGGAGGTGGTGTGGCCGCTTCCGTCGCCCACCGGCGCCCGGAGGTGTCGACTCCGTCAGGTGGACTCGGCGGCCAGCATCACGCGGCGCAGCAATGCCGCCAACTGCCCCCGCTCTTCCTTGGTGAGTACTCCCAGCAGCCGTTCCTCCTCGTGCCCGACGGCCCTCAGCGCCTGACGCCAGGCTGTGCGCCCGGCATCCGTCAGTTGGACATCGACGCGGCGGCGGTCGACGGACGAGGGCGTGCGGTGAACGAACCCGCGGTGTTCGAGGCCGTCCAGCCGTCCGGTGACCGAGGCGGGGGCGAGCCCCAGGTCGGCCGCGAGCTCGGAGGGCGTGGCCCGGCCGCCGCGGCCGGCGAGTTTGTGCAGGGTGTCGTACTCGTGCCGGTCCAGCCCGGAGGCGGCGAGAGAGCGTTCCTTCGTTCGACGCAGATGCCGAGTGAGCAGCATGGCGCGGGTGACGGCGCCCTCGGTGTCGGGATCCAGGTCCGGCAGCACGGGCAGCCAGCGTGCCACGTGTTCGTCGGTCGCGTCGCGGGGCAGTGGAGGCTCGGCCATGGAGTCATCGTAGCCCCGATGCTTTGACGGCAGATATTTCATTGCCGAATAATTCGGCGTCGAAGTATCTTGCGAGTCATGACCGCCTTGAGGATCGACACGACCACAGCCACAGCCACCCATCCGCTGCGGACCCGCCGCTTCCAACTGCTCTTCACCAGCCGCTCGCTCGCGCTACTCGGCGATGCGGTGGTGCCCGTCGCGCTCGGTCTCGCCGTGCTGGAGGCGACGGGCTCGACCGGCGCCCTGGCGTTGTTGCTGGGCTGCGCCATGGTGCCGCGGCTGCTCCTCCTGCCGGTCGGGGGCGTGGCCGGGGATCGCATCAACGTCCGTACGGTGGCATTGACCACCGCGCTCGTCCGGTCCGCTGCCCAGATCTTCGTGGGGGTGCAACTGCTCGGCGGAACGCCTGCCCTGTGGTATCTGGCGGTGGCCGAGGTTCTCGGCGGGGTGGCCACGGCCTTCGCCCAGCCGGCCTTCTCACCCCTGATCACCGGTACGGTGCCGGAGGAGGGTCGGCAGCGGGCCAACGCCGCGGTGGCCGCGGCCTCCAGCGCCGCGCGGCTTGCCGGGCCACCGCTCGCGGGGGCGTTGCTGTTCATCGGGTCGGGTTGGGCGTTCATCGCGGTCGGCTGCGGCTATGCGGTGAGTGCCGCGCTGCTGTTGCCGCTGCGGGTTGCGCATGTGCGGCCGCAGCGACGGGCGTTCCTGGCCGATCTGCGCGAGGGCTGGGCCGAAGTACGCTCCCGCGACTGGTACTGGACGAGCCTGATCGCGCACGCGGTGTGGAATGGCGCCGCCGCCGTGCTGGCGACGCTCGGCCCGGCGATCGCGCTCGATGAACTGGGCGGCAGGAACGTCTGGGTGGCCATGTCGACGGTCGCGGGCGTAGGCCTGCTGCTCGGCTCGCTGACGGCCGGCCGGGCCCGGCTGCGCAATCCCGTACTGACCGGCAATCTGGCGCTGGCGAGTTACGCGGCACCGCTCGCCCTGCTCGCCATCCCCGCGCCGGCGACGCTGGTCATCTCGGTCTACGGCCTTGCGATGGCAGGGCTGGGCTTCCTGAACCCGGTCTGGGAGACGGCCGTGCAACAGGTCGTCCCAGGGCCGGTGCTGGCCCGGGTCACCTCCTACGACTGGCTGCTGTCACTCGCCGCGATGCCGGTGGGCTACGTCCTGGGCCCGCTCGCGGCCGACGCCTGGGGGCCGGAGGTGCCGCTGGCCGTGGCCGCGGCACTGGTCGGCGCGGCATGTCTGGCGACGGCGGCGGTGCCTGGAGTACGCCATTTCCGGATGCCGCAGGAGGGCCGCGTGCCCGTCGAAGCCGCTGCCGGTCTCGGCTGACTGACCGCTCCGTGAGGGGGACCGCCGCGACCTGCAAGAAGACCCATCAGGCGGAGGCCGTCTGCCTCCTTTGCCGTGTGCCCGTGGCTCAACCACTGCCGCGAGCGAAAACATCCCACCTGCCCGGACTTTCTCGGATTCGGGCACGGTCGTGGCATCTGCGGGAGAGAGGTCGGTGGTGTCCGCAGGAAGCGGCCCGACGAAGCCGTTCTCAAGGCATCGAAGATTTCGAGGCTGAGGATCGCAAGCCCTCAGGGGATCTTGCCGTGGACAAGCCCTCAGGGGACCTTGCCGTGAAACACACGCTTGCCCTTCAAGCACCCCAGCCCCAGTTGATCAGGAGGTGCCGGCCATGCCCAGAAGAGCCGTGCCATCGGCGCCCGTCCCCACGGCAGCCGAGTCCGAAGTACTCGCAGCCGATGCCGTCGCCCTGTGCTCCCGGCTGATCCGGTTCGACACCAGCAACTTCGGCGCCGGGGACAGTCGCGGCGAGCGCGCCTGCGCCGAATGGGCCGCCGAGGAGTTGACGGACGCCGGACTCGCCCCGGTCGTCCTGGAGTCCGCTCCCGGCCGCGCGAACACCGTGGTCCGCATCCCCGGTGCCGACGCCACCGCCCCCGCGCTGCTCGTCCACGGCCACCTCGACGTCGTACCCGCTGAGCCCGCCGACTGGAAGAGCTACCCGTTCTCCGGCGAGATCCGCGACGGCGCGGTCTGGGGCCGCGGCGCACTGGACATGAAGGACATGGACGCGATGATGCTGGCGTTCGTCCGGCACCTGGCGCGCACCGGCACCCGGCCGCCGCGCGACCTGGTGCTGGCGTTCGTCGCCGACGAGGAGGACACCGGCGAGTTCGGCGCTCGCTTCCTGGTCGAGCAGCACCCTGATCTGTTCGAGGGCGTGACCGCGGCCATCAGCGAGTCCGGCGGCCACTCGGTCCACCTGCCCGGCGGCGGCCGGCTCTACCCGATCGCGGCCGGCGAACGGGGCAGCGCCTGGATGACCGTCACCGCGCGCGGCACCGCCGGCCACGGCTCCCGCCGTAACGACGACAACGCTCTGGTGAAACTGGCCGCGACGCTCGGCCGGTTCGCCGCGCACGAGTGGCCGGTCCGCCTCGTCCCGATCGTCGAAGCGCTGCTGGACGGCCTCTCGCAGCACCTGGGCATCGAGATCGACCCCGCCGATCTCAGCCCGCTGGGAGCCGCCGCACCGCTGGTGGCGGAGACGCTCGCCAATTCTGTGAACCCGACCATGCTGCGCGCCGGCTACAAGCACAACGTCATCCCCAGCGAGGCCGCCGCCTCCCTGGACGGGCGCATCCTGCCGGGCGCCGAGGCCGAGTTCTTCGAGACGGTCGACGCCCTCCTGGGTCCGGACCTCACGCGCACCGGTGACTACCAGGCGCCGGTGAGCGCCGACCACACCGCGCCCGACTTCGCCGCGATGGCCGCCGCCGTCCGCGCGCACGACCCGGACGCCCTGGTGCTTCCGTACTGCATGACCGGCGGCACCGACGCAAAGGCCTTCGCCGCCCTCGGCATCCCCGGCTTCGGCTTCGTGCCCGGCCTGACGCCCCCGGACTTCGACGCCTGGCAGTACGTCCACGGCGTCGACGAACACGTACTCACCGACAGCCTCGGCTTCGGCGCGCGTGTGCTCACCACGTACCTCATGACCGATCCCCGAGTGTTCGCCTGAGGCGACCCGGTCACCCCTTCCCTCCTCATTCCCCGGAGACCCGACTTGGCTCTGCGCGCGACCCCTCGATCCCGAACGGCCCTGGCCGCTGCCGTCGCCGGTGGCCTGCTCCTGGCCGGCCCCGCCGCCCCCGGCGTGACGACGGCTGCCGCGGCAGCCCCCTCGACGAGTGCCTCGTCCGGCAAGACCCTGCGGGTCGCGATGGACAGCTCCGGAGTGGACACGCTGAACCCGTTCACCTCGTACTTCAACGGCTCGCTCGACATTTTCGCCGGCATCTACCCGACGCTCACCTCGATCGACGACAAAGGTGCCCCCAAGCCGTACCTGGCCACGTCGTGGACCCTCTCGGACGACCACCTCACCTGGACCTTCAAGCTGCGCGACGGCCTGAAGTGGAGTGACGGCAAGCCGCTGACCGCCGCCGATGTGGCCTGGACGCTGCACCTCATCATGACCAACGACGTCGCCGCGACCGCGAACGGCACCCTGGTCGCGGGCTTCGACACGGTCACCGCGCCCGACGCCACGACGCTGGTCATCAAGACCAAGAAGCCGAAGGCGAACGTCACTTACAGCAGCATCCCCTTCTCCGGTATCCCGATCGTGCCGAAGCACATCTGGGAGTCGCACGTGGCGGACCTGAGGACCTACAAGAACGACTCCTTCCCGGTCGTCGGCTACGGTCCGTGGGTTCTCACCGAGTACAAGAACGGTCAGTACGCAAAGTTCGACGCCAACAAGTCCTTCGTCCTCGGGGCACCGAAGTACGACCACCTGATCGAGCAGATCTACAAGGAGACCGACGCGGCCGTCGCCGCGCTGAAGTCCGGCCAACTGGACTACATCAGCGGCATCAACGCGACCGAGTACTCCTCGCTGCAGCACGCCGACGGCATACGCACGGCACAGGCCGTCGGCCACGGCTGGGTCGGTCTGGAGCTGAACCCGGGCGCGAAGACCCGTACCGGTAAGCCCATCGGCACCGGCAACCCGGCCCTGCATGACCCCGTGCTGCGCAGAGCGATCGCCCTGAGCATCGACAAGAAGACCCTCGTGACCAAGGTGATCAACGGGCAGGGGCAGGTCGCGGAGGGTTACCTGCCTCCGGCATGGCCGCAGTGGAGCTGGCAGCCGGCTCTCGGTAAGAAGCAGTCCTACGACCCTGCGGCCGCCAACAAGCTCCTGGACGACGCCGGCTACAAGGTGGGTCCAGGCGGCACCCGCATCGACCCGAAGACGGGCAAGCCGCTGGACCTGCGTCTGGGCATTCACTCCGATGACGCCGCCGACGCGGCGATCTCCCGCTACCTGGTGGGCTGGCTCAAGGTCATCGGTGTCAACGCGAAGATCCAGGCGATGAGCATGAGCGCGCTCAACAGCGACCTGGGCAAGGGCAACTGGGACATGCTGATGGACGCGTGGACCACCGGCCCGGACCCGACCTACCAGCTCGGCATCCAGAGCTGTTCGACGCTGCCGAAGGACGACGGCACCGGAGGCAACACCGACTCCTTCTTCTGCGACCCCGCCTACGAGAAGCTGTTCGCCAAGCAGGCGAGCCTCTTCGACCCGGCCGAGCGGGCCAAGGTCGTCGGCCAGATGCAGAAGATCCTCTACGAGGCCGACGTGGACGTGATGTTCTACAACGCCACCACCAAGATCGCGGTCTCCTCGAAGGCCGACGGCCTGATCACCGGCAAGCCGAACGCCGACGGCTTCTACCCTGCCCAGCAGACGTTCTGGAGCTACCTCAAGGCCGCCCCCGCGTCCGCCGGCGCGTCCGCCTCCTCCTCGGGCGGCGGCAGCACGGGCCTGTGGCTGGGCATCGCCGGCGCGGTGATCGTGCTCGGAGCGGGCGTCGCCGTCGTCCGCCGCCGGGCCGGAGCGGACGACCGTGAGTAGCCGCACCGCCCTCACCGAGCCGCAGGCGGCCGAGGCACCGGCCCCGGCCCAGGCCCGCGCCGGCCGGCGGCCGCTGCGTCTGCCCAGGCCCGGCTTCCTGGTCTCCAAGCTCGTCGCAGCGGTCGTCAGCTTCGCGGTCACGCTCGTCATCGGCTTCGTCCTGTTCAACCTGATGCCCGCCGACCCGGTCCGCACCATGACCCGCGGCCGGCCCGTGAGCGAGGCCGAACTGCTGCGACTGCGAGTCCAGTTGGGACTGGACAAGCCGATCTGGGAACGGTTCCTCGACTTCGTCAACGACACCCTGCACGGCAACCTCGGATACTCCTGGGAGTACCA
The DNA here is from genome assembly GCF_053599115.1 of Streptomyces sp. NPDC001020. Taxonomy (NCBI): domain Bacteria; kingdom Bacillati; phylum Actinomycetota; class Actinomycetes; order Kitasatosporales; family Streptomycetaceae; genus Streptomyces; species Streptomyces sp. NPDC001020. The sequence continues at coordinate 144,671 of NZ_JBSFLQ010000016.1, forward strand.
GCAGTCCGTCGCGTCGCTGACCATGCACCGCCTGGGGCCGACCCTGCTGCTCATGGGCACGTCCTTCGTCATCTCGGTGCTCCTCGGCCTCTGGCTCGGGCTGCGCAGCGGATGGCGCGCGGGCAGCCTGTTCGACCGCATCACCTCAGCCACCGCACTGACGCTGTGGTCGGTGCCGACGTTCTGGCTCGGCATGATCCTGCTGATCGTGTTCAGCGTCGGTGTCGGCCCGTTCCACGGGTTCCTGCCCACGGCCGGGATGAGCGATCCCACCCTGCCTCAGACAGGGATGACGCACTACCTGGATGTCGCCAAGCACCTGATCCTGCCCGCGCTGACCATGGTCCTCGTCGTCTACGCGCAGTACGTGACGATCATGCGGTCCTCGATCATCGAGGAACTCGGCAGCCCCTATCTGCTGACCGCGCGGGCCAAGGGCCTCATGGACGCCGCCGTGCGCCGCCGCCACGCCCTGCCCAACGCCCTGCTGCCCTCCGTGACCATGATCTTCATGCACCTGGGGACGCTGATCAGCGGCGCGGTCACGGTGGAGGCCATCTTCTCCTGGCCGGGCCTGGGTGACCTGACCTTCGAGGCCCTGAAAATCCCCGACCTGCCGTTGCTGCAGGGCACCTTCATCGTCTTCAGCGCGAGTGTGATCATCATGAATCTTCTGGCGGACCTCGCCTACCGGTTCCTCGACCCGCGGGTGCGTGACCAGTGACCGCCGCACAGACCGCCGCGGCTCTCCCCGCCCGGTTCGCCGGAGCCCGCCGCTTCGCTCGTTCCTTCCGCGGTCGGCCCTCCGGCGTGGCAGGGCTGGTGATCCTGATCGCCTTCTCCCTGCTGGCCCTGGCCGCACCGCTGTTCATCGGCGACGAGCAACTCGACGTCACCAAGGTCGACGGGCCCCTGCTCGCACCGCCCAGCGCCGACTACCCGCTCGGCACCGACCAGTCCGGCCGCAGCGTCCTGATGCTGCTCATCTGGGGATCCCGGGAGTCACTGCGCATCGGCGTCATCGCCACTGTCCTGACGGTCGTCTTCGGCAGCGCGGTCGGGATCATCGCCGGACACTACGGCGGATTCGTCGGCCGGATCCTGATGCAGGTCACCGACTGGTTCATCGCCCTGCCGAGCCTGCCCCTGGCGATCTCGCTGGCCGCGGTCCTGGGCCAGGGCTCGATGTCGATCACCATCGCGATCGCCGTGACCTCCTGGACCGCGACCGCGCGCCTGGTCCGCGCGCAGACGCTGGCCGTCGAGGCCCGGCCGTTCGTCGAGCGGGCCCGCGCCCTCGGCGCCGGAGACCGGCAGATCATGACGCAACAGGTCCTGCCGAACGTCATGCCGCTGATCCTCGTGTCCAGCACGCTGACCGTCGCCGGATCGCTGCTGTCCGAGGCGACGCTGACGTTCCTCGGCCTGGGCAACCCGGCCAACGTCACCTGGGGCGAGATGCTCCACGAGGCCTTCTTCGGCGGCGCGTTCACCGCCGGCGCCTGGTGGTTCCTGCTGCCACCGGGCCTGGCGATCCTCGCGGTGGTGCTGGCCTTCACACTCACCGGCCGGGCCGTGGAGTACGTCCTCGACCCGCGGATGGAGAAGAAGTGATGACCACCGACACCACACCGACCGAATCCCGGGGGACCGAGGACGCCAGGGACGAGAGCGCCAGGGACGAGAGCGCACTGCTCGACGTCCGCGACCTGCACGTCAGCTACCGGCAGGGCGGCCGGACCGTTCCCGCCGTACGCGGCGTCAGCTTCGCGCTCGCCCCCGGCGACACCCTCGGCGTCGCGGGGGAGTCCGGGTGCGGCAAGTCGACCATGGCCCTCGGCCTGCTCCGGCTGCACGGCGCCAACACCCAGGTCAGCGGCGAGGTGCTGTTTCGCGGCGAAAACCTGCTGACGACGACCTGGGCCCGGTTGCGCGCGGTGCGCTGGGCCGGGGCGTCGGTGGTGTTCCAGGGCGCGATGAGCGCGCTGAACCCGGTGCGGACCGTACTGGAGCAGATCGTCGAACCGATCGTGCTGCACGACAAGGTGAGCGTGAAGGAAGCCGAGCGCCGCGCCGCCGAACTGCTGGACAGCGTCGGTATCCCGTCCCGGCGCATGCGCAGCTATCCGCACGAGTTCTCCGGCGGGCAACGGCAGCGGGTGATGATCGCCATGGCGCTGGCCTGCCGCCCGGACCTGATCATCGCCGACGAGCCGACGACCGCCCTGGACGTCATGGTCCAGGCGCAGATCCTGGAGCTGCTGGCCGAGTTGGTCCGCGAGTCACGGATCGCGGTCATCATGATCACCCATGATCTGTCGCTGCTGGCCCACACCTGTGACCGGCTGGCGGTGATGTACGCGGGGCGGATCGTCGAACTCGGCCCGTCCAGGCAGGTCCTCGACCATCCGCAGCACCCGTACACCCGGGCCCTGTCCCGAGCGTTCCCGACGATCGGCGACCCGGCCTCCCGACTCGCCCCGGCCGGCCTGGCCGGCGACCCGCCGCGGCCCTCGGAGGTCGGCGACGGCTGCGCCTTCGCGGCGCGCTGCTCCGAGGCCACCGAGGCATGCCGCACCGGGGAGATGCTGCTGTGGCCCGCCGGGCCCGGCCGCTCCGCCGCCTGCCTGCGCGTCCGACCCGACCACGGAGGTACGTCGTGACCGACAACGACACCCGGACACCCGCCCTGGAGGTCCGCGACCTGTCCGTCGTCTACCCGGCATCCGGCGGCCGGGGGCCGGCGCGCGCCGTCGACGGCGTCAACCTGCGCGTCGGCCAGGGCGAGATCGTCGCGCTGATCGGCGAGTCCGGATGCGGGAAGTCGACGCTCGCCCGGGCGCTGGTCGGGCTGGTGAAGCCGACCGCCGGCCAGGTGCTGTACCAGGACACGCCGCTGGACTACTCGGCGGCGGCCCTGAAGCGCTACCGCCGCCACACCCAACTGGTCCTCCAGGATCCCGGCGGCGCACTGAACCCCAAGCAGAACGTCTATGACGCCGTGGCCATGGGGCCGCGTCTGCACGGAATCACCGACCGGCTCCCCGAGACCGTGCACAACGCCCTGGCCCAGGCCGGACTGCGGCCGCCGGAGGAATTCTTCCGCCGCTACCCGCACGAACTGTCCGGCGGACAGCAGCAGCGCGTCGTCATCGCCGGCGCGCTGGCACTCAATCCCTCGGTGATCGTCGCTGACGAGCCAGTGGCCTCACTCGACGCCTCGGTACGCGGGGAGATCCTCAAACTCATGCTCCGGCTGCGCGACGACCTCGGCCTCTCGGCCCTCGTCGTCAGCCACGACCTGGGCCTGGCCTGGAACATCGCGGACCGCGTGGCGGTGATGTACCTGGGCCGGATCGTGGAGCAGGGCACCGTCGAGGAGGTCCTGCTGCGGCCGCAACACCCCTACACCAAGGCGCTGTTGTCCGTCATCCCCAGCGGCGCCGAGGACTGGCGCCCGACGCTGCTGACGGGCGAGCCGCCGGATCCCACCGCGATCCCGGCGGGCTGCCGCTTCCATCCGCGCTGCGGGCGCTGGGCCGCCGCATCGGCCGACGAGCGCGCGGCGAGCGCCTGCGAGAGCCGTGAACTTCCTGTGCTGGCGGCTGACGTGTCCGCCGCCGCGTGCCACCTTCTCCGCTCGACCGCCTTGGAGACCGCATGACCCTGCTTCGCCCGCCCGCGCTCAGGCCCGGAGACACCGTCGCCGTGCTCTGCGCGAGCTCGCCCGTCGACAACCAGGAGCACCTGGAGTCGGGACTGCGCGCCCTGAGGTCCGTGGGCCTTCAACCGGAGGTCTTCGAGTCGGCCCGGGACACCGGCAGCATGTACGACTACCTCGCAGGCGACGACACCCGCCGAGCGGAGGACCTGACCCGGGCCCTGACGGACCCCCGGTACGCGGGAGTCTTCCTGGCCTGCGGCGGCTACGGCTCGCAGCGGACCCTGGAGCTGATGGACTGGGACAAGGTCGACGCCGCCGCACCGAAGGTCGTCGTCGGCTACTCCGATGTGACGGCGCTGCTGGAGGCGCTGGCGGTCAAACTCGGCTGGGTGTCGCTGTTCGGGCCGATGGTCGCGTGCGGGGGCTTCTGGGAGGGGCCCGAGGAGTACGACTTCAAGGAACTGATGCAGCTGCTCTACGTGCCGTCGAGCGTGAAGGAGCTGACGTTCCCGGGAGCACGGACACTGGTCCCAGGTGTCGCCGAGGGGCTGACGCTGGGCGGGACCGCGACGCTCATCGCGGCCAACTTCGGCACCGACACCTCGTATCCGGCGCGCGACGCGATCCTGTTCCTGGAGGACGTCGACGAATTCCCGTTCCGCATGGACCGCATCATCACCCAGATCCGGCGCTCGAAGAGCTACCTCGACGGCGTGGCCGGGATCGTCCTGGGCACGTTCACCGAGTGCGGCGACCCGGAGCACATCGACCGGATGCTCGCCGAGCGCTTCGGCGACCTCGGCGTGCCGGTACTGACCGGAGTGAACATCGGGCACAACACACAGATGCAGACGTACCCGATCGGGGTGCGGGCACGGCTGGACGCGGACAACAGGACGCTGACCTTCCTGGACCAGGTGCTGACCGATCCGGAGGCGTGACCGCGTCGCACAGTTCGGGGCCTGAGTACGCGTACTCAGGCCCCGAACTGTTTCGGACGGAAAGAACACGGCTGCGGAGGCGATGGTTCCCGGCCCCCGCGGCCGGCACTGATGGTGCTAGCGGTTGTGAACTGCTGCCGCTTGACAGCGCTTGAGTGCGTTCTGGTGTGCGTGAGTGAGTGTTGTGGCTCAGGTGCGCTGGTTTCTGGGGATGGGAATGGGAGTTCTTGTGTCGAGTGCGTGACCTGTGCGGGCGGGTGCTCGTTGACTGCGGTGATGGGGGTCTTCAGTGGTGGGGGTGGGATGTGGGCGGGTTGCGGGAGGTGGCGGCGTCGTTCGTGGTGCCCGGACCGTTGGGGGTTGCCGTCCGTACCCGTCTCAAGGGGCTGAGTGCTCAGGACGAGAGGGTGCTGCGTGCTGTTGGTGGGCTGCTCGGCTCGCTGGGCTCCCGTGATCTGAAGGCGCGCTGTGCGGCCGGCCTGGAACACGACAGCGGGCAGTGGGCGCGGCGCAAGCGCGCCCTGACGGGGGAGTCTTCCTCGCGGTGGGCGGGGAGTATCACCAAGTCCACGCATGACCAGTGGGCACTGGCACGACGCGGACAGCACGCCCACATTCAGAACCTTCAGGCGGGCGTCGACGTGATCGCGCGCCGGCTTGCGCAACCGCTTGGGGCGAAGGGCTCCAAGGGGGCGCCGGGTGGTTACCGCTCGAAGCGGGAGTGGTATGCCAAGTCCCGGCGTCTGCACGTATTGAAGGACCGGTTGGAGCGTGAGCGGGCCGAGTGGGAGGCCGGACGCGTGCGGGTGGTGCGTGGCGGGAAGAAGCTGCTGCGCACCCGGCATCACCTCGAAGCCGCCCGACTCACTGAGGGCGAGTGGCGGCTGCGGTGGGAGGCTGAGCGCTGGTTTCTTCAGGCTGATGGGGAGTCGGGGAAGCGGTACGGGAACGAGACGGTCCGTGTCAGCCCGGACGGCGAGGTCAGCATCAAGCTCCCGGCCCCGCTCGCCGATTATGCCAACGCCGATAACGGCCGGTACGTGCTGGCCGCAACCGTGCGGTTCGCCCACCGTAGCCAGGAGTGGGCCGACCGTGTGGCCGCGAACCGGGCCGTGGCCTACCGCATCCACTACGACGTCACGCGCGCACGCTGGTATCTGACCGCCTCCTGGCAGCTCCCACCGATCAAGACCGTGCCGCTGGAGGCAGCCCGCACGGGCGGATTGATCGGTGTGGACATGAACGCCGACCACCTGGCCGCCTGGCGCCTCGACAGCCACGGCAATCCGGTCGGCGCACCCCGCAGGTTCGACTACGACCTCACGGGCACCGCGACGCACCGCGACGCCCAGGTGCGGCACGCCCTCATCCGCCTCCTGCACTGGGCCAAGCGCCACGGCCTGTCGATCGCGATCGAGGACCTGGACTTCGGCGCGGAGAAGACCCGGGAGAAGCACGGGCAGCGCAAGCGGTTCCGCAAGCTGATCTCCGGCATGCCCGTCTCCAAGCTGCGGGCCCGGCTCGTGTCGATGGCCTCCGAACTCGGCATCACCCTTGTTGCCGTCGATCCGGCCTACACCAGCCGTTGGGGCGCCCAGCACTGGCAGAAGCCCCTCACCACGAAGACTCGCACCACCACACGCCACGACGCTGCCGCCGTGGCGATCGGCAGGCGCGCCCTGGGACACCCGATCCTGCGACGGACGACACCGCCCCGCACCCACCAGAGTGATGGGTGCGGGCATCGGACCGTCCAGGCCCGACCAGGCATCCCAGGGCGTGAGGGAAACCGCCCCCGCATCCCCGGACCACGGACACGATCCGCCGGAACCGGACGCGGAGCGAACGCGGTGGACCAGAACGCCCAACACCGTTCGGAGCGTTCGACTGAGCATGGGCCCTGGCAACAGGACTCACCCCCGCTCAGTCTTTAGGAACGGTACAGGCGCAGCAGGTCTTCCTCGGTCTCGCGGCGTACGATCGTGCGTGCCGCGCCGTCGCGTACGGCGACGACCGGCGGTCGCGGGAGAAGGTTGTAGTTGCTCGCCGCCGAGCGCTGGTAGGCACCGGAGCAGGGAATCGCGATCAGGTCGCCGGGACGTACGTCGCCCGGCAGGTCGACGCCGTCGACCAGGATGTCGCCGCTCTCGCAGTGCTTGCCGACGATCGTGAAGTTCTCGGCTGCCGCGTCGCTCGTGCGGGACGCGAGGACGGCCGTGTACGCCGCGCCGTAGGTCGCCGGACGCGGGTTGTCGCTCATGCCCCCGTCCACGCTGACAAAACGGCCCTTGACCGTTCCGACCTCGTAGACCGCGACCGTCGTCGGCCCGACCACCGACCGACCGGGCTCGACGGCGATCCTGACGTCCGCCGGCACCGCCGCCCGCAGAACCTCGGCGAGCTCCGCCGGGGTAGGGGCGGTGTTCTCGCCGGGCAAGTAGGGGACACCGAGGCCGCCGCCGAGATCCAGCTTGCCGATCGTGACGCCGTTCTCCTCCTCGACCTCCCTCAGGAAGCCGACCATGCGGTGCGCGGCCGTGGCGAAGGAGCCGAGGTCGAAGATCTGCGAACCGATGTGCGAGTGCAGGCCGACCAGGTCCAGGCTCGGCTCGGCCAGCACCCGACGCACCGCCTCAGCCGCCTCACCGGAGGCCATGGAGAGCCCGAACTTCGTGTTCTCGCCGCCGGTCGCCCACGAGGCGTGCGTGTCCGCGTCCACGCCGGGCTTCACTCTGATCATGACGGCCTGCCGGGTACCGCAGGCCCGTGCGACCTCGGCCACCCGCTCCAGTTCCTGGAACGAGTCGAGAACGATGCAGCCGATGCCCCACTGGACGGCACCGCGGATCTCGGCCACGGACTTGTTGTTGCCGTGGAAGACCACACGCTCGGCGGGCATCCCGCCCCTGCGCGCCACGGCCAGTTCGCCTCCGCTGCACACATCGAGCGACAGCCCGAGATCCCGCAGCCAGCCGACCACCATCGGGGCCAGGAAGGCCTTGCCGCCGTAGTGGACGTCGCCGTCGGGGAACGCGGCCGGCCAGGCCGCGCAGCGCGCGCGAAAGTCGTCTTCGTCGAGAACGTAGACCGGCGTGCCGAACTCCGCTGCGAGTTCCCGTACGCCGAGCCCTCCGAGGCGGAGTTCACCCTCGGCCCAGGCCGCCGTGCGCGGCCACACCTGGTCCATCACTGTGTTGCTGCCCATGCCGCCAAGCTAGGGAACGCACCGGCACGGACCGGTGGAGCGTCGAGGAACTGCTCGCTGAGAGTCGATTCCATCGCCGGGGCGGCAGATGTGCGGCGGCGTGGGCCGTCACCATGGATGCCGCCGACCGCCCGGCAAACAGCCGCACAGGAAATGGTGCGTGAGCCGCGAGGTTTTCGACGCTCCCGGCGAGCGCGCCACCTGTCGCTGCACGCTGGGTCCGTCCGTGCCGAGCACTCCCGTGAGGAAAACCATGCCCCCGAACCCGACCGCGGTCCTCGCGCGCAAGACGCGCCGGGACCGGGCCGTCCGCGCCTTCGCCGGCCCGCACCAGACACCGGGCGCGGCGTGCGAGAGCGCGCGCACCGGCGCCGCACAGGTCGCCGACCTCGGGCCGGTGCGATGAGCGAGCGCCACTTCGAACTGCTGCTGCGTGGCGGCGAGATCGCGGACGGCACCGGTGCGCCACTGACGGCCGGGGACATCGGCGTCGTCGAGGGGAGGGTCCAGATCGTGGCGCCGGGCACGGCCGCCACGGCCGACCGGGTCGTCGATGTCTCGGGGCATGTCGTCGCACCCGGATTCATCGACGCGCACACACACTCCGACGAGACGACCCTCAACGGGACCGGTAACGAGCAGGCGCACGCGGCCGTGCTCCAGGGCGTGACCGTCGAGGTCTGCGGCAACTGCGGCGACAGCGCGTTCCCCGGGCCGTACAAGGACTTCGCGGACTTCGCCGACGCGCACGCCGCCTCCGGCCGCGCCAACCACCTGGTCTCGCTCGTCGGACACGGCACGCTGCGCGCAGCCGTCGTCGGCTACGCCGCACGCCCGGCCACGGCGGCCGAACTCGCCCACATGTGCAAGGTGTTGGACGAGAACTTCAGCGCCGGTGCCGCCGGGCTGTCGACCGGTCTGATCTACACGCCCGGCTCCTACGCGGACACCGCCGAGGTCACCGCGCTCGCGACGGTGGCGGCCCGGCACGGCAAGCCGTATGTGACGCACCTGCGCGACGAGATGTCCCGCGTCGAGGAGGCGCTCGACGAGGCGGTGGCGATCGCGCAGGCCAGTGGCGCGGCCCTGCACGTCTCGCACCACAAGACCGCGGGCAAGTACGGCTGGGGCGGCACGGAGCGGACGCTTCCGCGACTGGAGCGGTTGCGCGCCGAGGGCATGGACCTGACCTGTGACGTCTACCCCTACACCGCCGCCAGCACGGCGCTCGCCGCGATGCTGCCGCCCTGGGCGCACGACGGCGGCCCGGCCCGGATGCTCGAGCGACTGCGTGACGCCGGGCAGCGGGCACGTATGCGCGCGGCGATCGCCGAGGGCGTTCCCGGCTGGGAGAACACCGTCGGCAACGGTGGCTGGGACCGCATCTCGGTGGCCGGTGCCGCGCGGCACCGCGACCTTCAGGGCCGCACGATCGCGTCCATCGCCGAGGAGCGCGGGGCCGATGCCCTGGACGTGGTGGCCGAGTTGCTGCTCGCCGAGGACGGGGACGTGACCATCATCAGCCACTCGATGCGCGAGGACGACGTCCAGCGGGTGCTGAGCACGCCGTTCGCGATGATCGGCTCGGACGGCGTACCCAAACCCGGGCTCCCGCATCCGCGCTGGGCCGGGACGTTCACACGGGTCCTCGGCCACTATGCTCGCGACCTCGGACTGCTGTCGATCCCGGAGGCCGTACGCAAGATGACCGGAGCAACAGCGGCGCGGTTCGGCCTGACCGGGCGAGGCGTGCTGCGCGACGGCGCGCACGCCGACCTCGTGGTCTTCGACCCGGCAACGGTCGCCGACCGTGCCACCTTCGCCGAGCCGCTGCTGACGCCCGTCGGCATCCGAATGGTCCTCGTCGCCGGGACGATCGTGGTTCGGGACGGTACGGTCACCGGCGCGCGACCCGGGCAGGTGCTGGCATGCTGACTGCCTTCCCACCGCCGGAACTCCCCGGCACGCTGACGGTCGTGGTACCCGGTCTGCTGGAGCACCGCGCGGACGAGCAGTTGCCCCTGGCGAGCGTCGGAAAGCTGCTCCTGCTGGCGGAGGTCGCGCGCGGCCTGACCGGTGGCGCTCTGGAGGCCGGCGAGCAAGTCGAGTTGCTCGACGAGGACTACTGCGGCGGCTCGGGCCTGCTGGCCAGGCTCTCGCCCCGGCAGTGGACCATCGCCGACCTGGCGCGGCTGACCGCGGCCGTCAGCGACAACACCGCGACCAACGCCCTGATCCGCCGGGTCGGCCTCGACCGTGTCAACAAGGGCGCCGCGGAACTCGGGCTGACGCGGACGCGGATCCTGGACCTCATCCGCGAGCCCCGGCTGCCGGAGCACCCCCCGACCTTCGCGGTCGGCACGGCACGAGAACTCGCCGCCCTCGCACAGCAGATCGCCGGCCCCGCGCCCTGGGCGCGCCTCCTGCTCGGCTGGATGGCCGCGTGCAGCGACCGGAGCATGGTGGCGGCGACGATCCCGCACGATCCCGAGGACGACTCGGTCCAGGAAGTGCCCCTCGATCGTCTCTGGGTCGCGAACAAGACCGGTACCGACATCGGGATTCGGTGCGACGTGGGCGTCGTACGCGGCGCGCGGGAGGTCTGCTACGCGGTGCTCACCAACTGCGCGCCCGGCCGCGAGTTCGAGATGGTGCAGGCCATGCGCACGATCGGGACACGGATCGCAGCGTTCACCGGGTGACGTCCGCCCGGAACACGGGACTCAAGGACGCGCGCCTGCGGAGCGCCCCGGCCCCCCTGGGATGCTCCGCAGGTTCGACGCCGCGCTCACCAGGTACGCGATGAACGTGCCGAGCACCGGGTTCGCGTTCCCGGGCCGCGAGGCGACGCCGATCTTCCGGTACAGGCGCGGCCCGGACACCCGGGTCGTCTCCAGCCCGGTGGTGTCGTTGATGCCGAGGCTCGGTACCAGGGCGATCCCCATCCCCGCCCGTACCAGGCCGACGATGACCTCGTAATGGTCGCTGCGGCAGCGGATGTTGGGGGCGAAGCCCTCCAGGGCGCAGGCACGTTCCAGCACCGACCGTACCGGACTGCCCGTTCCGAACGACGTGATCCACTGCTCGCCGGCCAACTCGTCGAGTCGGACCTGGCTGCGCCGACCCGCCGGATGCCCGCTCGGCACCACCAGCAGTTGCGGCTCGCGGATCAACTCCCGGACCTGCACCCCCTCCGGCGGAGTCCATGGGTCCAGTGCGTGCTCGAACACCACCAGCACGTCGATCTCGCCCTGCTGCACACTGAGGGCCAACTCGTGCGGCTGCCCCTCGACGAGGTCCAGTTCGACACCGGGATAGCGGTTGGAGAACCGCGACAGTGCCTGCGGCAGCAATCGGTACCCGGCCGAGGCGAAGAACCCTATCCGCAAGTGTCCGGCGTCGGCCCGCGACTGTGCCAGGAGGTCCTTCTCGGCGGCGTCCAGCAACGCCAGCACCTCCTGCCCTCGCAGCGACAGACGCCGCCCCGCGGACGTCAGTCGCAGACTCTGGGCGCTCCGCTCGACGAGGCTGACTCCCGCCTCCTTCTCGAGCTGGGAGAGCTGGTGGGACACCGCGGACGGTGACAGCTTCAGCTCGCGTGCCGCCCCGGCGATGCTTCCACTCCGATGGACTTCGGTCAGGATGCGCAGGCGGTGCGTGTTCAGCATGTCGGCAGACTAACCAGCTCACGCGCGGTTGGCGATCACGCGTCGGAGCCTTATCCGACCGCCGGCGAGACACGGCCGTTGCCGACGGCGCCGGGCCGACGGGCAGGAGACGTAGGTCACATAGGGCCGTGTCACAGGGGATCGGGCTACCTCGTCTCAGGGGTGTAACCACTGATGACCACAGAGGAGCACACCATGGACGCGCGACTGAACTTCTTCGCCGACCCGACCGCCGGCAAGGTCCTCAAGCACTTCATGTCGGCGGGCAAGCTGCTCAAGGAATCGCCGCTGCCCGCCGCCACGCAGGAACTGGTGGCGCTGCGCGTGAGTCAGATCAACGGCTGCGCCGTGTGCATCGACATGCACACCAAGGATGCCGCCGCTGCCGGCGAGACCTCGGTGCGGCTCAACCTGGTCGCGGCGTGGCGGGAGGCCACGGTCTTCACCGAGGCCGAGCGTGCCGCGCTGGCGCTGGCGGAGGAGGGCACCCGGGTCGCGGACGCGGCTACCGGAGTCAGCGACGAAGTGTGGGCCAATGCCGCCAAGCACTACGGCCAGGAGCAGCTCACCGCCCTGGTGATCCTGGTCTCCTTCATGAACACGGCGAACCGACTGAACATCATCACCCAGCAGCCGGCCGGCAGCTACGAGGTCGGGCAGTTCCACTGAGGGGTGCAGGAAACATCAGGAAACATGTCGGGCAACAGGAGTACGACCTCATGAACGTTGCACTGTGGGTCGGTGCCGGACTGCTGGCCGCGGTGGCTCTGTTCGGCGGCCTTGTCAAGACATTCGTGCCCACGAGGAAACTGGCCGCGGCCCAGGGCGGGGAATGGATCGAAGACTTCGGCTTCGGCTTCGTCAAGGCGCTGGGCGTCCTTGAGGTCCTGGCCGCGATGGGCTTGACCCTGCCCGCTGTGGTCGACATCGCACCGGTCCTGGTGCCGGTGACCGCCGTGTGTTGGGTCTTGCTGATGGTCGGCGCGATGATCACGCACGGCCGACGCGGCGAGTCCAAGTTGGTCGCGGTGAACGTGGTCTACCTCGCGCTCGCGGCATTCGTGGCATGGGGCCGCTTCGGCCCCGAGTCCTTCATCAGCTGAGAAGATGCCCGCGCCGGCTGGTACAGCCGGTGTGAGGGCGTCGGGGGGGAAGGGGTTCGGTGTGAGCAAGGTCGAGGAGTTCGAGGAGCTGCGGCCGCTGTTGTTTTCGATCGCGTATCGGATTCTGGGCAGTGTGGGTGAGGCCGAGGACGCGGTGCAGGAGACATGGCTGCGCTTTGACGGCTCGTCGACCCGGCCCACGTCGGCCAAGGCGTTTCTGTCGGCCGCGGTGACGCGGATCTCGATCGATGTGCTGCGTTCGGCACGGGTGCGGCGGGAACAGTACGTGGGCCCGTGGTTTCCCGAGCCGCTGCTGAGCGATCCGTATCAGGATCCGGCGCGGGCGATGGAGCTGGCCGACTCGGTGTCGATGGCGGCGCTGCTGCTGCTTGAGCGGCTCAGCCCGCTGGAGCGGGCGGTGTTCGTGCTGCGGGAGGTGTTCGCCTTCGGGTTCGACGAGGTCGCCGCGGCGGTGGGGCGGTCGGAGGCGGCATGCCGGCAGTTGCTGGTGCGGGCGCGGCGCCACATGGAAGCCGGGCGGCCGCGGTTCGCGGCGGACCAGCAGGAGCGGCAGGAACTGGCGACGCGGTTCTTCGACGCGCTGAAGGGCGGTGACATGGGCGGGCTGCAGCAACTGCTGGCCGCCGATGTGCAGCTGGTCGGGGACGGTGGCGGCAAGGCCCCGCAGCTGGCCAAGGCCATCATGGGCGCGAAGAACGTGGCCCGGGTGCTGTGCACGGTCCTCCCCTTGATGAGCCGGGTCGACGTGACGTTCGAGCCGCACGAGGTCAACGGCCAGCCCGGCGCGATCTTCCGCGACCGGGACGGCAAGGTGCTGTACGCCTTGACCCTCGATGTCCTTGACGGACAGATCCAGACCATCCGCACGGTGATCAATCCTGACAAGCTCGGCCACATCGGGCCGGTCGCCGACGCCTGGGCCCTTGACCGCGAGGTGAAGCAGGCCCGTCGGCTGTCGAACGCGCCTCGGGAGTAGTGCGGGTCGGCTCGTTCACCAGGCAGCTCGGATTCCGCGACCGCACGGCACCTGTCCGCGGTGGCACGAACTCCCTGTTCGTCGTGCGGATGAGGAGGCGTACCCCGGCGTGGATACAACGCCCCGCGACCTCGTAAGGTCGATGCTGTTGGCATAAGCCTGGGCAAGGAGGTCGCGATGCCGAAGCAAGTCGTGCCCGAGGAGAGACGGCGCCGGCGTCGCCCCACCAAGAGCGGCACCGTGCTGTCGGAGGGTCTGATCGTCCAGACGGCGCTGCGGATGCTGCGCGAGCACGGCAGCGCCGGACTCACCGCGCGGCGCCTGGGCGCGGCGCTCGACTGCGACCCGAGCGCGCTCTACCGCTACTTCCGTGGGATGGACGACCTCACCCTCGCCATCGGCGACGCCCTCATCGGACAGGCGCTGCGGGGCTGGGAGCCATCGGGGGACTGGCGGGCCGACCTCAGGGGCCTCGGACTGCGTATTCACGCGGCCTATCTCGCCCATCCGCAGGCGGCCCAACTCACCACCAGCCGCGTGACCGGCCGGGCGAACGAACTGGCGGCGGACGAGGCGGTCCTGGAGGTACTGCGCACGGCCGGGTTCCCGCTGCCCGACACGGTGCGGATCTACCACGCGTTCATCGACCAGACGCTCGCCTTCGCCGCGCTCGACGCCGCCTCCCTGGCCCTGCCCAGCGCCGCGTTGCGCGCCGACGAGGACATGTGGCGCTCGACGTACGCCCGACTGCCGGCCGTGACCCACCCGCGCATCGCCGAGGCCGCGCCCCTCCTCGCCACCCGCATGGTCACCAGCGCCTACCCGACGGCGCTGGAGATGCTGCTGGAGAGCGCGGCCGCCCAACTCGCACTGGCGCCCGGCCAAGCCTGAACAGGCGTCTTTGGCACATGTGCGCGCGCTCGGGCGTGGCCGCTCTGCTGTGTCGCCGCACACGTCGGGCCGCGAGGTTTCTCGCGGCCCGGCGTCGGCGACACGTGGGTACGCGCTACCGGGATTCATTCGCAGTGCGCCGGGGTTTCACCCCGGTGGTGAAGCCAATCTGAAAGGGGCGAGGCGGAGCGTCGCGGTGGTCCTCCGGCGGAGCCGGACAGGGCTTCGCGTGGGACGGTTGCTGTTCGATGTCCGGCACCGCCCGCATGATCTGCCCGTGCGCCGTAGATGAGCATCCGTGGACACCTTGTGCCGGGACTTGGTCACGAAGTCCAAGTGAATGTGCATCACAGAGCACATTGCCGACCAGTCCGGATGTTCTGCTTATAAGGCATACCCCACATACGTAGAGTGACCTGCGTGCAGCTTCGGTACAGCTTCCGCCTGTACCCGCAGCCAGGCCAGCGCACCGCGCTGGCCTGGGCGTTCGGGTGCGCCCGTGTGGTGTTCAATGACGCGGTGCGCGCCCGCGAGGACGCCCGCAGGCAGGGCCTGCCGTTCCCGACGGCCGCGGTCCTGTCCCGCACTCTGATCACCCAGGCCAAGCGCACACCCGATCGCGCGTGGCTGGGGGAGGTTTCCGCGGTGGTGCTGCAGCAGGCGCTGCGGGATGTCGAGAGCGCCTACCGCAGCTTCTTCGCGTCGCTGAAAGGGGAGCGCAAGGGCCCGAAGCTGGGCGCGCCGCGCATGAAGTCGCGTAAGGACGCTCGGCAGTCGATCCGGTTCACGGCGAACGCCCGCTGGTCCCTCACCCCGTCCGGGCGGTTGAGCCTGCCGAAGATCGGTGAGGTGCGGGTGAAGTGGTCGCGCACCCTGCCGGCTGTCCCGTCCAGCGTGACCGTGATCAAGGATGCGGCGGGCCGGTACTTCGCCTCCTTCGTCATCGACACCGACCCGGCCGCCGACGCGGCCCGTATGCCTGACACCGACCAGAGCATCGGCATCGATCTCGGACTGGCCCATTTCGCGGTCCTGTCCGACGGTACGAAGATCGGCTCCCCGCGGTTCCTGCGCCGCGCGGAGAAGAAGCTCAAGAAGGCGCAGCGGGAGCTGTCCCGCAAGCAGAAGGGATCGAAGAACCGGGCCCAGGCCCGCCTGAAGGTCGCCCGCGCCCACGCGAAGGTGGCCGACGCGCGTCGTGAGTTCCAGCACCAGCTCTCCACCCGGCTGATCCGTGAGAACCAAGCGGTGGCCGTGGAGGACCTGGCGGTGGGCGGTCTGGCGCGTACCCGGTTGGCCAAGAGTGTGCACGATGCGGGCTGGTCCCAGTTCGTGGGCATGTTGGAGTACAAGGCGGCCCGGTACGGGCGGGCCTTTGTGAAGGTCGGACGGTTCGAGCCCACCAGCCAGGTGTGCTCCACCTGCGGACACCGCGACGGTCCGAAACCCTTGCACGTGCGGGACTGGA